>CALMWS010000389.1 GCA_937870795.1 uncultured Bacteroidota bacterium
AGTAAAAAACAAAACTAAAGAATATGGCTTTACCGGAAAAATTTTATTATGACAATAAAATTGTGAAGCAGTTTGCTTACGCAACGGCTCTATGGGGCGTCGTGGGCATGCTGGCGGGTCTATGGGCAGCCCTACAGCTGGCTTTTCCTGCACTCAATTTTTCTACGGCGGAGGTAACCTTTGGAAGGTTAAGACCGCTTCACACCAATGCAGTCATCTTTGCCTTTGTGGGCAATGGTATCTTCATGGGTGTTTATTATTCACTCCAGCGCCTGCTCAAGGCCAGGATGTTTTCTGATGTATTATCCCAGGTTCATTTTTGGGGGTGGCAATTAATTATTGTTTCAGCAGCGCTAACCATTCCGCTGGGTTACACCACTTCTAAAGAATATGCCGAATTGGAATGGCCAATTGATATTGCCATTACCCTCATTTGGGTTGTCTTTGGTATCAACATGTTTGGTACATTGATCAAAAGAAGAGAAAGACACCTCTATGTAGCCATCTGGTTTTACATTGCTACCTGGGTAACTGTGGCCATGTTGCACATTGTCAACAGCCTTGAATTGCCTGTTAGTATTCTTAAGTCTTATTCCATTTTTGCTGGTGTTCAGGATGCTTTGGTACAATGGTGGTATGGTCACAATGCGGTGGCATTTTTCCTAACCACACCTTACCTCGGCTTGATGTATTACTTTTTACCTAAAGCAGCCAACAGGCCGGTATATTCTTACCGACTTTCCATCATCCACTTCTGGGCTTTGATCTTTATCTACATATGGGCTGGTCCCCACCATCTTTTGTATACATCGTTGCCAGATTGGGCCCAATCATTGGGTATGGTATTTTCTCTGATGCTGATTGCTCCATCCTGGGGTGGTATGCTCAACGGTCTTCTTACCCTAAGAGGGGTTTGGGACAAAGTAAGGGAAGAGCCTGTTTTAAAATTTATGGTTGCTGCCGTTACCGCATATGGTATGGCTACTTTCGAGGGTCCAATGCTCTCTATCAAGAGTGTCAATGCCATTAGCCATTACACTGACTGGACAGTTGCTCACGTTCACGTTGGTGCCTTGGGTTGGAATGGTATGCTTACCTTTGGTGTTCTTTATTTCCTAATTCCACTACTTTTTAGAACAAAGCTTTACTCAGTCAAATTGGCCAACTGGCACTTCTGGATAGGAACCTTGGGAATTATCTTTTATGCGGTTCCAATGTACTGGGCAGGTTGGACCCAGTCTTTGATGTGGGAAGAATTCACCCCAGATGGCTTCCTTCGTTACGGTAACTTCCTGGAAACAGTAACCCAGTTATTCCCGATGTATGTAACCAGAGCGATAGGAGGTTCTATCTTCCTTGTTGGGGTATTCATTATGGTATATAACCTGATCAAAACTGTTAAACAAGGTGAATTCCTTGCTAATGAAGAAGCTGAAGCTCCTCCAATGGAGCCACATGTAGCGCACAAAGGAGAACACTGGCACAGATGGATCGAAGGAAGACCTATTCAAATGTTGGTGTTAGCACTTGTAGCAGTGGCCATCGGTGGTATCATAGAAATGATTCCTTTAGCTACGATTGAGGGTAATATTCCAAAAATTTCTTCTGTCAAACCGTATACTCCTCTTGAATTGGAAGGTCGCGATATCTACATCCGTGAAGGTTGTTACAACTGCCACTCTCAGATGATTCGACCTTTCAGATCTGAAACAGAGCGTTACGGAGAATACTCTAAATCTGGTGAGTTTATTTACGATCACCCATTCCAGTGGGGTTCTAAGAGAACAGGTCCGGATTTGCACAGAGTAGGTGGCAAGTACCCGGATAGCTGGCACTTTAACCACATGATAGAGCCGGTATCTATCAGTCCGGGTTCTATTATGCCTCCTTATCCATGGTTGGCCAAAAACAAGTTGGATACAGATTATACGGCTTCCAAAATTGCAGTCATGAGAACTTTGGGTGTTCCGTATCCAGCAGGTTATGAAGACATTGCACTTAGTGATTTGCAAAAACAAGCCAAACAAATTGCAGACAATCTGCGCAAAGACAATATAGAAATGGAAGGTCTTGAGCAAAAAGAATTGATTGCAATGATTGCCTACTTGCAGCGCCTCGGTACCGATATTAAGTTGAATAAATAATTGATAACAAAGAAAAAGCAAAATTATGTTCAAGCATTTATTATCAACATCATCAGGCGACATCAACTGGATGGCAATGTTTGCCCTTGTAACCTTCTTTATTATCTTTTCAGTGGTTTTGTTCCAGGTGTTTTTTACCAAAAAGGGCCATGTGGATTACATGGCACAACTCCCGCTTGGAGACGATCACGATCAAACTTCAAAACAATAAACCATGACGAAGCGATATATATTATCAACCGGAGCTCTTCTGGTCACCGCGGTCGGAGCTTTTGCTCAGGAAGCAGCTACCGAAGCCGCTGCTCCAGCCCAGCCAAATAGCTTTAACTGGGCCTATAACAATATTTTTTTAATATTGGCAGCCATTGTTGTTATCCTTACCTTGTTAATGTTATACAGGGTAATGGGCCTCATGATCGAAATGCAACGGGCTAAATTTATCCAGGAGCATGGACTTGAAGCTGCTGAGAAAGCCAATATGCTGCAATCTGAATCTGTATGGAGAAAGTTGTACAAATCCATGACCAAAGCTACCCCCATTGAAAAAGAGCAGGACATTGATTTGGGGCACGATTACGACGGCATTAGAGAATTGGACAACAGTCTTCCGCCCTGGTGGGTTTGGATGTTTTATCTTACCATTTTATTTTCCGGAGTCTACATGTGGTGGTATCACTGGTCAGACAACGGGCCTGATCAGATCAAGGAATATGAAATGGCAATGGAAGAAGGTCAAAAGGTTAAAGATGCCTATCTGGCAAAGATGGCGGATGCCATTAATGAAAACTCAGTAACTCCGGCCACTACTGCTGCTGATTTGGATGCAGGAAAGACGGCCTTCAAAACCTATTGTGCAGCCTGTCACCTGGAATCAGGTGCCGGTAGCGTAGGCCCCAATCTTACCGATGAATACTGGATCCATGGAGGAGGTATTAAAAATGTCTTCAAAACCATTAAATACGGTGTGCCGGAAAAAGGTATGATTTCGTGGAAGGATCAGCTCAGACCTTCTGAAATGAAAAACGTTGCCAGCTACATCCTTACCCTGCAAGGTACCAATCCTCCGGGAGCGAAGGCCGCACAGGGTGATGTCTGGAAGGAAGAATCCGCTGCTGCAACACCAGCTGCTGCTGACACTACCGCAACCAAATAAAACCCAATACCAGGCTGGAGATTTTTCTCCAGCCTGGTACTGCTTTAACCTAAGCAACAAAAAAAGGTGAATTATGACAACAGAGAAAAGAGAAACCACCGAAGATTTTATCTACGCAACTGAAGAATTTAGAGATACCATTGCCACGGTAACCAAAGAAGGAAAGCGGATTTGGATTTACCCCAAAAAACCGTCCGGTAATTTTTTTAATTACCGGAAACTTGTAAGCTATATCCTACTGCTACTTTTATTTGGCATGCCTTTTATTAAGGTCAATGGGCAACCTTTTATAATGTTTAATGTGTTGGAAAGAAAATTTGTTCTTTTTAGCATTGTTTTCCATCCCCAGGATTTTCACCTTTTTTTATTTTCAATGCTGACCCTACTCGTATTCATCATCTTGTTTACGGTGGTCTTTGGGCGAATTTTCTGCGGCTGGGTCTGCCCTCAAACCATCTTTATGGAAATGGTCTACCGGCGAATCGAATACTTTATTGAAGGAGATTGGAATGCCCAGAAAAAACTCAATGAAGCTCCATGGACAACAGAAAAGTTGTTGAAAAAAACCATCAAACAATTTTTGTTTTTTGCCATTGCTGTTTTTATTTCCAATATATTTTTGAGTTACATCATAGGTTATGAAGAGGTCTGGCGCATCGCCACAGAACCTATTTCTATGCACCTGGGAGGCTTCATCGCAATGATCGTTTTCTCCTTCCTTTTTTACGGCGTTTTTGCTTTTATGCGGGAGCAGGTATGCACTACTATTTGTCCTTATGGCAGATTACAAGGCGTGATCCTAGATCCCAATTCCATCGTCATTTCTTACGACTGGCTGCGAGGAGAACCCAGGGGTAAAATCAAAAAAGGGGCAGAAACTGACAATACCAGTCCAAGAGGAGATTGTGTAGACTGTGGACTTTGTATCAAGGTCTGTCCTACCGGCATCGATATCAGAAATGGTACCCAGCTTGAATGTGTCAACTGCACCGCCTGCATTGATGTGTGCGATGAAGTGATGGTAAAAACCAAACGACCAACAGGTCTCATTCGCTACGACAGCCACAATGGCATTGCGAAAGGGGAAAGAAAAATATTTACTCCACGAACCATTGCTTACAGTGTTGTTTTGGTGGGATTATTGGTGCTGAATGTAATTCTACTTAGCAATAGAGCTGACGTTGAGGCTTTAATTCTGCACACACCAGGCACCCTTTTCCAAAAAGCAGAAGATGGTACCATCAGCAATCTGTACAATTATACCCTTGTCAATAAAACCAGTGAAGTGCAGCACATCACCATTACCACGCAACATCCACATGCTACTTTACAATTTATTGGCAAGGATGACCTGACGTTGCCTAAAGATTCAACAGTTCATGGATCAATGTTTATCAAAATTCCAGGTAAAGATTTGACAGACCGCAAAACAGAAATCAAACTCTTAGTAAAAAGTAATGCCTCTGAAGAGGTAGTCGAAACCAACTTTTTAGGACCTTTTAAATAACAAATCATGAAATTCAATTGGGGACATGGGATCGCACTCTTCTTCACCTTTTTTGTTGCCGTTACCATTTTTCAGGTCATAAAGTCGAAAGATTATGACCACGCTCTGGTTAAGGAAGATTATTATATTGACGATATTGAATTGGATAAACTCCTTGAAAAAAGATCAAATGCCAATAACCTCTCTGGTTTGGCTATCCAACATTTAGACGACAAAGCCATATTCAGGTTTATCATTCCCCACAACAAAGCGGTCAGTGGCTTGATCCTTTTTTCCAGTCCGGTAGATAAAAAACAAGACAAGGTGTTTCCTATTCAGCTCAATGGTGATACCATGGAAGTGAACATCAAAGATCTGAGATCAGGCAGATGGAATATCCACATGGAGTGGAGCGATGGTGAAAAGGGCTACGTTTACGAGGAGCGTGTAGTACTGCCCTAATGTACGCGGCTATTTTTTTTCTGGGACTTGCCGGCAGTTTGCACTGTGTGGGCATGTGCGGTCCACTGACCCTCATTGCGCCGGTGTCAAGACAACACCGTCTTGGCATGCTTACCGATATGACGTTTTATCATGCATCCAGAATATCAGTCTACGCCATCATGGGTGCCATCATAGGTTCTGTTGGACAGTTGTTTTCCATCAGCAGATTTCAAACCTGGACCGCTGCATTTTTTGGGGTATTGTTGGTTATATGGGGACTGAGTTACTACCTGCCAATGGGTCGTGACAAATTGCTCAACGCGCTGGGTGTTGATCGACTTTTTGTAAAATTATACAATCGGTATTTAAGCAAAACATCCCGCAAAAATGTGGCGATGTTGGGCTTGCTCAACGGCCTGCTGCCTTGTGGCCTCGTATATTCTGCCATGGCTATGGCATTTCTGGGCGGCAATCTCTGGCAGGGTGCGCTGCAAATGATCCTCTTTGGCTTGGGCACCATGCCCTTGTTATACGCCTTTCAATTGGGTCTTGGCAACCGGTCTGTACTTTCTTTTCTAAAACAACGGGGCCTGTCTCCCATCTTGTTTATGCTTTCAGGTGCATTTGTCATTTATAAGGCCGTAAGCATCATGGTGCCCAGAGAGGCCAGCTTGCTCAACGCGGTTACCGATCCCATTATGTGTCATTAACAAATGACAATCATGGTTGGCTATGATGGGGATCATAATTCAGTGCAAAAGTCCTCATTAGTTTTACACCAGACCTAATAATCCAGACAATGTCAGCAAATCTACCCAACCGGGGTCAAAAGGTTGAAAATGATAAACCCCCATGTAAATGTGCAAACTGTCATTGTCCCAACAATGTAAAGTACAATGATAATAAAGAAGCTACAAAGGTAGCTACAGATAAAACGACAAACGCCAGACAGGATTAGTATTTCTTTTTTCCTACCCTACAATCTAATCTGTCGGCACAAAGCTTTACATTCTCTGATTGTCAGCAGTAGATTTTCCGCAAGGAGTCTACTGCTTTTTTTTTGTCAGGAAAAGCAATCGTTTCTAAAATTAAAATCAAACTATTTTGTAAACCGGAAAAGGAAGCATTGAGGTCATGGAGTCTGCACTTATTTATCTGCATTGGCAATGTTCCTTTATACCAAATTTAAATCTATTCAAGAGTGTTTACTTTTACCACAAGCTGTTCTTTCTGCTGGGTGGTACAAAAACACCACATTGTATCATTACGGGAAAATGATCTGACGGGTATTTGTGGTCGTAGTGATCCATGATGGTCCGGTGTTTGTAAATGCGCATCCTTGCTCTTGCATCATATATGAAGATGTAATCTATCCGGCCGTCGGGCACCTTGTCAAAATCGAAGCCATTCCATGTATCGGGTCCTCCATAGGCGGGTGTGATGCAGAATTCACGGCAATCAGCAAAAATGGTTTTGATTTGTTGAATGGTATTTTCTTCCGGCCGCGCATTAAAATCTCCCATCAGAAAAACTGAAAAGGGTTTTTGACTGAATAATTTCTGTGCCAGTGCTGTTAACATTTTGGCAGACTCAAACCTTGCTACTTCTCCTTTATGGTCAAGGTGGGTATTGATCACCCAAAAGCGATCTTTGGTTTGTTTGTGTTCGAAGAAGGCATAACTGGCAATTCTTGGTAAGGCGGCATCCCATCCTGTAGATTGTACGTCTGGAGTAGGAGAGAGCCAAATGGTCGCTGCATCGCTGGCAGTGTACAACAGGGTGTCATATAGGATACAGGAGTATTCTGCATTGACATCGGTGGTTCGGGGCTTACCTGTGTAAACATGGCCTTTCAAGCCCTTAGTGATGTATTCAAGTTGAAACAATTGTGCTTCCTGCAAGCCCATTATGCCCGCGTCGTAGTAATCCATCAAAGCAAGCAAATGTTCTTTGCGTTTGTCCCAGTGGTTGGGTCCGTCATCTACACTGCCCAGCCTGATGTTGTACGTCATAAGGTTGTGCTGCCCAATGAGGCAAAAAGGAACTACCAAAATCAACCACATCAACAACTGTTTCATCTTTTGTTATTTTTATACAAAGGTAGCTTATCAATACTTCATTAGGAACTGTACCAGGTTGGTTTCAGGGTCGAGTCCCAGTTTTTTTCTAAGCCGGTACCGGTTGGTCTCAACACTGCGTATGGAAATGTTCATCAGTGAAGCAATTTCTTTGGAGGTGAGATTCATACGCAAATAGGTACACATCTTGTAGTCATTGGGACTCAGGTCTCCAAACTCGTCGGTCAGTCGCTTGAAAAAGTTGGCATGCACCTGATCAAAACTTTTTACAAAGTTTTCCCAATCTTCGTCAATGTTGGAATTTTGCTCCGTGAGTTTGTAAACACTTCTGATCTCCTTCTTGAGATCATTGTGGTCAGGAAACTTTTTCTCCAATCTCAGCAGAGCTGTCTTGATTTCATTGATCAATTCATTTTTGT
This sequence comes from uncultured Bacteroidota bacterium, assembly GCA_937870795.1. Classification (GTDB taxonomy): domain Bacteria; phylum Bacteroidota; class Bacteroidia; order Chitinophagales; family Saprospiraceae; genus JADKBO01. The sequence continues at coordinate 7,725 of CALMWS010000389.1, forward strand.
TGACCAGGTGGTAAGTAAATGAAGTGAGCTCCTGGTTTTTAAAGCCCAATTCAGATTTGAGGTTTTCATTTTGCAGTTTGATGATTTCTTCCTTGGCAATTTCTGATTCCAGCTGGTGCTCCTTCTCCTTCAAGGCACTTTCCTGTTCCAACCATTTGATTGCCTCAGAGTGCTTTTTGCGCTGGCGGTCTAAATAAAAATACAGCAGACTTGCCAAAATACCTGCATAGATCAGGTAGGCCCATAAGGATCGATACCAGGGATACCTGACCTTGAATTGTATGCGTTGGGTCTGACTTTCCAAAGCGGAATCATAGCGGGCTTTCACGATAAGGGTGTAACTACCCGGTGGCAGTCTTTGAAGTGAGATGTGTGGGTTGTTGCTCCATCCTGACCAACTCTTGTCAGTGCCTTCCAATAAGTGATTGTACTCTGCCATCGTTCGGTTGGGTGAATCTTTGAGTCCAAAGGAAAAAACGAGGTTGTTTTCATCCGAAGCCAGGCTCCATGGTGGCATCTTTCCTTTGGCGTGAGCCCTCCACAATGTGCTGTCTTTTCCCTCCTGACTCATGGTCACCTTGGAAAGAAACAGTTGTGGTTCCTCATTTTTGCGGGTGAAAGACAAGGCGTCGAACATGATAAATCCCTTTTCTGATGGGATCACAACATTGTGTGGGTCTATGGCATATACAGATGGAAACCCTTCATTAAACCTGCCATTGAGACTGCGGATGATGAATTTTTTGTAAATGGGTTCAAAACTTTTTTCGGGTACCAGCATGCCCGTCTCCTGGCCATTGTTGTACCAGATGTTTTGAAAATCATCTTCCATCAAAAACTTCAAGCCATGTTCAAAGGCCAGGTAACGGCTCAGGGCAGTATCTTCAGCTAACTGATAATTTTTGCCCAATTGATAAAGGCTTTGGTTGCCTGCTACCCATATTTTATCCCTAACCTTATACAACATGGGTTTGATGTCTGGTTTGCTAAAAGTCAAAGGTTTGGTGCCGCTGCGGATCTTTAGAGACTGTACCTCCCCTGCCAGGAAGTGAAAAATACCGCGGTACGGATGGGCCATCCACAGATCACTACCTGCCCTAAAAACGATTCGGGAACTCTCTTTAAATCCATCCACAGCTTGCCATGTACCTCCTGGTTTGTCCAACAGTCGAAAGCCTGTATAGTTGCCACTTAATAACATGCCATTGTCCAATTCTATAAAATTCCATATGCCGTTTTGATTCAATTTTTTTACGGCCGTTGTACCCGAAATTTCAAATGCACCATCGTGGTGACCCATCATCAACCTTTGTCCAATGGTGCTAAGGTTCCACACCTGACCCTGGCTGCCATCTACTTTTCCGAATTGTAATCGCTCTGAAGGACTGTAAAAATTTTTAAGTGGTAAGGTGTACAAACCCGTATTGGTCCCAAAATAGAGTCTGCCCTCATGGCTGGCAACAGCATAGCCAGTGCCCTGCAGCTCTCCATCAGGATAAAATACCCGCACCGGTGATTGCAATTCAACAAGGTCAATGCCATTGTCGAGTCCCAACCACACATTGCCTCTTTGTGTGCAACAGATACTTAGGACAGAGTTGTTTTGGAGTCCGTTTTTTTTCTGCACTACATCCTGAATGCGGTGTTTTTTGTCAATTACAACCAAACCATTGAAGGAGGTACCCAGTAAGATTTGACCGTCAGGGCCCTTATCGGCACAAAAGATGATGGCATTTTTCAACAAGTCATCATTGGAGGTCTTCCAGGGGTGGATGGAACTATCTGTTATAAAAAAGATCCCATCGTCAATAGTGGTAATCAGCAAGCTGTCGTTTTCAAGGGTAATCGCCCCTGAAATCCTGCCCTTGTCAAATCGATTCACGCCTTTTCTGGGTTCAAAGACCCGATTATTGAAATTGTAGAGGTTATTATCACCATCTTGTAGTACCAGTTGGTCCTTCCAAATGCCAAGGTAATTGAGTTTTTTTCTACCAGGCCATAAGCTTTGTAGGTTGCCTTGGCTGTAATAATAAACGTTGTCGTCGGTTCTGAAAAATATGGCTCCCTTAAAAGAAATGACATCCCATACATCTTCAAAATCGGCATCAGACCCCTTGAGTTGTGCCGATAGATTGTAGAATCGATAAATGCCCTGGGCATCAGGCTTCAGGAAGCCAAAACTTCCCTGACCACCTACATAAACGATGCCTGCATTGTCAACGGCTAAAGAACGGGCTATGGTTTCATTGGGCAATTTGTAGGTATTCCATTGATTACCATCAAATTGTAAAATACCTGCGTTGTTGGCGAACCATGTATAGCCGGTATTGTCAAAGCTAATGTCCCAATTCTGAGAACCTGCCTTGTATTCTTCCTTTTTATAGTTGTATACCGGAGGAAAGCCAAGATTCAGCGCCTGACTCCATATTGGTTGACTCAACCATGTGAAAACCACAAAAAAAAGCCAAAACTTCTTGTGTATGTAGTAGGTCAATTTTTTTATGCTGTGATTCAAGTTATCCGAATTTACGGTGCCAATTTAATTCATATCGTACTAATGAAGTAGGTATTGGCAATGATTGTAGTAGTATTGAAGTAGGAGTTTTTTAATGATGCTCCTGCCTAATCAACTATGTTTGCACAAATAAATATTGTCAAATCGTTATTTCAACAAATTTTTTTAACTTAAACAACACCTATTTAAAATGAAACTTAATACCCTGTTTTCGTGGCTTTTGGTCTTTTCGGGCCTGGTTTTAGTCACATCCTGCGGTAAAGATGATCCCATTGAGGTGATTTCGGGCTTCTCCTACAAGGCAGATGCAGCCGATTTTCTCACGATCAAGTTTACCAATGCATCCTCGAATGCAACTTCTTATACCTGGGATTTTGGTGACAACTCTGCCACTTCAACCGAGGAAAGCCCTTCTCATAAGTATGCTGCTGTGGGTAGTTATACGGTAAAACTGACTGCCAAAGCCAGCGATGGTGGCACCGACATTTCTACCCAGGTAGTAACTGTAGTAGATCCAGATGCCGAGTTGACCAAGCTGACCGGCCTTACTTCTAAAACATGGAAGCTACTTAGAGTGGTTTCACCAGGTCGCTGGCCTTTGGAAGTAGGTCCTATTGCCCGTGACCAGGTTTGGTGGGCTCAGGGTCGTGACAACGATGAGATTGCACGTCGCCCATGTATTATGAACGATGAATTTATCTTCTCCAGAGATAAAGGTTATGAATACAAAACCAATGGCGACTATTGGGCTGAGGGTGGTGTATTTAAACCTGCCAATGACTGTCTGGCTGCAACTGCTGCCAACATGAAAGGCGAAAATGGTGAGGATCTCACAGCTTTTGGCGATGGAAAACACAAGTTCAACCTGGTCAACGGTACCAAACCTACTTTAACTGTTATTGGAAAAGGAGCCTTCGTAGGTTTACCTAAAATTGGTACAGTTACAGAGGTGAAAACACCACAGGATTCAGTAAAATACGACATCCTCAAATTGTCTGATGGTGCGGTAGATACACTGATCATTGAATCCAAATGGAAGTTTTCTGCTTCAAACCCTTCACCAGATGCCTATTGGAAGATTACCCTTGTACACTACGATAATCCTGGTGACGAACCAGCCATTCCTAGTCCAAAACCAACAGCCGACTTTTCTTTTGAAGCTACCGGTTTGGATGTGGCATTCACAAACAAATCTGTTTATGCTACTACCTATAGCTGGGATTTTGGCGATGGTGCTTCTTCATCTGCCCAAAACCCAAGCCACACTTACAGCAGTAGTGGAGCTTATCAGGTGAAATTGACTGCTACCAGTGCAACCGGTACTTCTACAGTAACAAAAGAGGTTGCCGTTTCTGACGGTTCATTTACCCTCAACAACCTGGTTGGCAAAGCATGGAAAGTAAGGCCTGAAGCCAATTCAGTTTATGTTGGCCCGGCTTTGGGAAGTTCAGAGTGGTGGCAAGTGCCTAAGAATTTCTTCGATGGCAGCTCAACAGGAACAGATGACTGGTCATGTATGACCAACGATGAATTTATTTTCAACGCCGATGGATCGTATGAATACAAAACCAATGGTGATGCGAGAAATGATGGCTACATGGGTACACCCAATGGCTGCTGGTCAGACTCTCAAATAGCTACCAGCGGCAACGGAGCAGCATTTGGTAGCGGTAAACATACCTTTACCCTTACTCCTGCAACCGGTACAGATCGTCCGATCATTACCGTTAAAAATGGTGGCAACAAAGCAGCCTTCATTGGATTCTACAAAGGATACTACGGTGGTGAAAATACAGACGGCACCAAAGCACCGAATGGTGGTAGCGATACCAACAGGTACGAAGTAATGAGTTATATCAACAGCGGCGGCACAGAAATCCTGGTTGTATCCGTGGATATCTCAGACCTCAAAAATGGTACCAAGGCCTGGACCATGGTACTTATACGTTAATAAGTGTTGATCCGGTGGGGGAGTTTGATCTTCTCCTCCGGATTTTTTTTACACAGTAAAATAGATTCTACTACTATTTACTCATTTTTTTGTTGGGTGTAAGTCTTGCCGGTCACCAAAAATGGAAATGTGGCTTTTACCAGAGATGTGTGAAACACTGGTATGACTTCACCCCTTTTTTTCCTAACCAGATCTCAATTTAAAACCAATCTTATGATCCGGAAATTCTTATCGTTAGCATTCATTTTATTTTCTATACACCTCATTGCTCAAGTTTCGGGTACCGTTACATCTGACAAAGGAGAACCCCTCATTGGTACCACTGTTTTGCTAAAAGGCACCGATACGGGTACCGTTACTGACCTCGATGGCAAATATGAATTGCCCGCCAACAAAGGCACCCTGGTTTTTAGCTCTATTGGCTATGCAACAAAAGAAATTGAAATCAACGGACAATCAGTTATCAATGCGGTGCTCTCTGAAGAAAGTACCTTGCTGGAATCCGTTGTAGTCATTGGCTATGGAACACAAAAGAAAAAAGACCTCACCTCTGCCGTAGTGGTGGTGGATGAAAAGGTCATCAAAGAACGACCCATGGTTTCTGCTGCAGAAGCGCTGCAAGGAACCGCTGCCGGTGTGCAGGTGGTGCAACCTTCAGGCAAACCAGGTGGTGATATTTCTGTTAGGGTTAGAGGAGCTACCTCCGTACTGGCAGGCAATGAACCCCTGTACGTGGTTGATGGAGTACCCACTACCGACATACGGGGACTTAACCCCAACGATATCGCTTCCATGACCGTACTCAAAGATGCATCTTCGTCTTCTATTTATGGTGCAAGAGCTGCCAACGG
>CALMWS010000390.1 GCA_937870795.1 uncultured Bacteroidota bacterium
GAATGTAAGGAATATTTGGCATCGGGGTACTTGTCCCTGCGCCGGGACACCGGTGTAGGGATCCGGCACCTGTCCCTACAATGACGCAGGCGTTGTAGGGAACGGAGCTCCTTTAGAAAAGAGCTTCTATTCACATCCTTTTTAGCAAATTACAATCCTGGAGCTACAGTGCCGTTATTAATGAAGTTACCTGTAAAAGTGCCATTTCCTTTATAGGTGCCGTTGTTGATAAAAGTGCCATTATTGGTGATGACTCCATTATTGGTGATGACTCCGTTGTTGGTTATGTTGTTGTTTATTGTAACCGTTGCTCCCAATGGAAGAGGGTTAGGAGGAACACAGCCTCCAGCCCAGGTGGCAGGGGCAAAATAATCTCCATTGGCAATGGTTGAAAAAGTATTAACTGCTACGGTTGCAAGCGCTGTAGTACCTGTGCAGCCAGCTGCAACTGGAATAAAGGTAAATGTGACTGTGATGGGAGCATTGGTTGTATTGGTCAGGGAGCCGGAAATATTACTGTTTCCGTTGGAAGCAATTCCGGTTACGGACATTGTATTATCTCGAGACCATGTAAAAGTAGTACCCATAACATTGGAGGTTGCACCAATGGTTGTGATGGCGCTGCCATTACAAATGCTTTGCGAAGATGGAGTTAGTGTCAATACCGGTAAAGGTTTGACTGTACCGCTGACAGCAATGTTGACAGGAACAGCCGGGCTTGAAGCACAAACAATATTCCCGGAAGGGTTTCCGGCACTCTGGCTGGTAAGTCTCACATAAATGGTTGTGGTAGACACATTGCCTGATGCGAGTGACAACGAAAGACTGTTGCTAAATCCTGAACCTGCATTAAGAGAAACCTCGAAACCGGCAGGCGCAGTTACAGTGAGTGGATTGGAAAGTCCAGAGCCACTAACGGTAAACGATTGAGAAGAAGATGCCGTATTGGCACAAGTAGAAAACGCATTGATCATAGCTGTGGTTACGATCGATGCTGTTGAATTAAGGTTGAATGCCAGGTAATTGCATGATGGAGGCACTGTAAATGGAGGGGCTCCATTGATAATGTCATCTTTGATCCAATTATCAGGGTTGTTGAGCGCCAGTCTCAACTCCGCCATTGAACCCATTGTTGCAAAATCTGAACATCCGTCGTATCGGGCGTTGTTATATTCAGATTCACCTACGCCTTCCTGCCCGACCCAAATTGCATTAACGCCGGTGGTAAGGCCTGTTGGCAAAGCACTGGCATTATTATTATTTGAATTTGTACCATCCCAGGCAAGTGCCGTAGTATTGACGGGGTCAAAATTTGGTGAGCTGGTTGTATATACATTCATGTGAATGGCAGAAATAAAAATTGGAGATGCAGGAGTGCCTCTATAAGCTAAAATCTGATCACCGGTAGTACCTAAACTTAAACCACTTCCGGTTACAGTTCCTGCAGAATTGCCATTGGCCAGGGTTGCAGCAAGGTCTTGTATGGTTATTTCTGTACCCGCCGGATATGCAGCGTTGCTTGTATAGGTAATGTCACTTTCTCCAATACGAAAAACATTTGTATTAAGCCAACTATTATCAGTGAAGTTGATAACGGTTCCCGGGCCTATATTTCTTAGAAGGACAAATGAAAATTGATCAAGAGTGTTATCTCCTGTGGAACTGATGTATCCGCTAAAAGCAATATCACCTGCATTTAGGTTGGAACCTGAAGGGGGTAGAGGTGTCACATACCAACTTGCCAGTGTAATATAATTGTTTTGACAACCAGCAGAACAATTGGCTCTTCGTCCCTGGATAAACACTGCACCACTGCCTGCTGCCAAGCCAAAAGTACTTATGTCATCTCCCGGAGTATATGGAGCGAAAGATAGCCCCCCATCAATTGTGTATCTGTAATCATTGCTGCAACCGGTACCCCCGCTTCCTCCATTGAACGTAGCTGACACAGAGGTGCCATTTGCAACAGAAAGGCTATTGGGAGTTTTAGTTAAAAGGGTGGGATTCAGTGGAAGGGCATCAACCGTTAGTGTCGCATTTGTAGAATTGGTGCTACCACTGCCATTGGATGCTACACATCTGTAAATATAATTGTTATATGTCAATGGTACTCCTGACAAATTTAGTGTTGTGGTAGTTGCACCTGAATAAATAGGTCCATTAGTAATATTAGTAAAGCCCATACCCGTATTTACCTGCCACTGATAATCGGTTGCACCGGAAGCCACTACATTAAAAGAGGCGTTTGCATTTTCACAAACGCTGGTGTTAGTGGGATTGGTCGTAAAATTGGGAGCAGGAACGGCGGTCACATAAGAACAGCCTGTGGGAAGGGTGAAACCGGGAGGTGTGCCATTGGTGGATGACCAATTGTTTTTATCAAAAATTACAGCCTTAATAGCAGAAACTGTGCTGAGGTTGTGCATGCCACAAACAAATCTGCTGTTGTCAAATTCAGAAGCAATGTTGCCCTGTTCTCCTATCCAAATTGCATTGACCCCTGTTGTCAATCCCGGTGGTAAGCCACATGAATTAAATGAATCAAAACTGCCATCCCATTCCGCAGCCGTTGTAATGGGCTCCGCCGGAATACCATTGATGTAAACATTCATGTGCAGTCCGGTAATAAAAGTAGGGCTGGTATCCATACCTTGATAGGCCAGAAGTCCTTCACCGTTGGTACTTAAACTCAGGGCAGTGCCCGTCACTGTGCCAGGAGAACCGGGCCCTGATGCAAGGCTTGCTGTTAATTCCTGAATTTTAATTTCCTGTCCTGCATTCAAAGCCGTTGAAGCGGTCCATGTAATTGACGTTGTTTCCAGTGCTGAAAACGATCCGGTTGTAGGGGAAGTTCTCAACCAAGCTCTATCTGTAAATTTGATGACGGTTCCCGGGTCAATATTTTTCAACAACACAAAAGAAAATTGATCATCTGCTGGCCCATTAGTACCTGCACTGTAATAACCAGTAAACGCAAGGTCTCCGGCCACAAGTGTACTTTGTGATATCAAGCTGGCAGAATTTAAAAATAAAAGATAAAAAGCAGCCAATTTCATGAATGCCACCAAAAATGAAATTTTTGAATCCAATAAGTTGGATGTTGACGCCAAGACAGATTTAAACATTTGTAAAATATTTTACACAAAGGTAACTAATTATATCTCAATGGTTTAAAAAAACAAATAAGAAATTGAAAATATATGATTGAATAATTAGGTATGTACAACATAATTTTTCCTTTTTGGAAATTAAGTTGTGCTTTTTAAGGAATTATTACTCTTTTGTTACACATTTTGGGTTTTTTGAGAAAGGCAAGTACCTTTTTTATCAAATAAATTTTAATAAGTAAGCTAAATGCACTTGTATCAAAAGAAAAAATTCTTACTACTTATTTTCTAAATATTCACTGGGCGAGCTGCCCATCATTTTTTTAAACGCCCTGTTGAAAGTCGATTTGGAATTGAAACCACTGTCGAGTGCTACAGCCAGCATTGTAAGGTGGCTATTTTTGGCATCCTTGATTTGACTCAAAAATTCCTCGATCCGGTATTGGTTGACAAAATCGTTGAAGTTTTTATCAAAGCCCTGGTTGATGGCTGCAGAAAGTA
>CALMWS010000391.1 GCA_937870795.1 uncultured Bacteroidota bacterium
CCCGCTTTTTTTATCAGTGATGCTCTACTTGTTCTGTAGTAGCAGTGGATTTTAAATTGTGGGTCTTGGATCGTGCGTTTTGCCAGTAGCTACCTTCATAAGTAAAGGCAATAATGGCCCAAACAAGCAACAAAGTGGGGATCAGCACGGTTTTAACCAGAGCAGGCACTTCATATTTCATGTGCATAAACTCATAAATAATGAGGTATGCTTTAACAACACTCATAACGATCATTACACCTCCAACCAGCCAATGAGGCATGTGAAAGCCGTTGATGATATATCCTTTACCTGTGAGGGCAAAAATCACCTCTGCGATGGTAATGACGGCCAAAATCGATATCGTTTTGGTTGCTATTTTTTTAGATTCTGTATAAGAATGTCCCATTGTATTTGCGATTTAGGATATTATAAAAGGTAAAATAAGAGGAAAACGAATACCCATACAAGGTCCACAAAGTGCCAGTACAAGCCAATCTTCTCAACCATTTCGTACTTATTTTTTCTCTTTTCATATAAGCCTGAAGCGGCATTCAAACAAATGATCAAAAGAAATGCTACTCCTGAAAACACGTGAAAACCATGGAAGCCCGTAATGAAGAAAAACAAAGCCCCAAAAGCCTTAGGTCCAAACTCCAGTTTTTTGATTTGACCCTTATCCGGACCTTCTGTAACTTCGTAAGCCAATTGCTGGAAGTGTCCGTCGTGTTTGTGAATCAAATAGGAATGACCGGCAGTAAAGGTGTCTCCTTTTTTCACATCGTGTCCATCCTGAAGGTAAACACCAGATTCAGTGTGGGTACCAAATGGATTCACTTTTATGGTCATGTGCTCTGTACCCATCAAGGTTGTCCATTCCCAAGCCTGACAGCCCAGGAACATCAATCCTCCAATGATAGTAAGCAGCATCCATTTTACCACACCTCTTTTATTTTCCTGCTGGCCTTCCTGCACCGCACGCACCATGGTAAATGAACTTGCGAGCAGCACAAAGGTCATGATAGTCACAAAAATAAGTGGCTTGTGATGAATACCTCCCGGAAGTGAGCTAAACACAAAATCAGGAACCGGCCATGAAGGCATACTGAATCTCAACGCGCCATAAGCAATCAAAAATCCTGCGAATGTAAAGGCATCTGACAATAGGAAATACCACATCATCAGTTTACCGTAACTGGCCTTGAACGGCTCAGCTCCTCCTGACCAGGAGGGAGCAGCGTGATCTCCGTGCAATGATACTGTTTCTGAAGCCATTAGTTAGTTTTTATTATCTTATTACATTTAAAAAAACAAATAAATATATCCATAGACCACCCAGAAAATGCCAGAAATGTAATACCATTTCGATCTTATTTCGTCTGGTCTCGGTGTATTTCAAAGGAAGTGTATAGGCAAGCAGGCAGGTAATACCCAAAACGGTGATACCCCCCAAAACATGGGCTGCATGTGCACCAGTAATCAGGTAAAAAAAGGAGCCACCAACATTGGCCCTTAAATCCACTCCACTTGCATATAAGTCAAGCCAACCCTCGTATTGCAGTACCATAAAGGCAACACCCATCAGGGTTGAAATCAACATCAACATCTGGTACTTTGACCACTGCTGTGCCTTGAAAGCATTGTAAGCCATATGTAGGGTTACACTCGACAAAATGATAACTGCAGTGCTTAAGTAAAAAACGACGGGCATTGGAAACTGCAACCAGTTGCCAGCACCCTGCTTCACTATGTAAGCACTCGTAAATGCGCCAAAGAGCATCACCATGCTGGCCATACCCACCCAAAGCGCAAACAATTGCGGGTTTAGTCTCTTTGAACCATCCTCTCTTCTGAATATCGTAGCTTCCATTCTCTATGCTATTTAATAAACAATGAAATCAATAATATCAAAGGCATATAAAAGAAAGAGGAAAACATGAGTATCAGGCCACTCTTTCTGTCGAATTTTCTGTAAAACGAAAAACTAAAATAGGCAAATACCAGCGTAAGAATGCCGTTGATCATCAGCGTGTTTACATTCATGTTACCTGATTGGAACAAATATGCCAATACAGGAACAATCAACAGTGTATACAACAAAGCGTATAGGCCTACGTTTCGATCTATTTCTCCATTGTTTTCAGGTAGCAATTTATAGCCGGCTTTCTTATAGTCTTCAAAACCCAAAAAGCCAATCGACCAAAAATGAGGGAACTGCCATAAAAATTGGATGGCAAATAAGCCGGTTGACAAACTTGTAATTTGCCCCTCTGCGGCTGTACACCCAATGAGTACAGGCAAGGCACCCGGTATGGCGCCAATGGCCACTGCAATGGTGGAGTAGCGCTTGAGCGGCGTATAAACAAATGCATACAGTACAAAGGAAAGCATGCCCATCACAGCCGTAATGGGGTTGATCATGGCCAGCATGGTTACACCGGCAAGACAGGCAAGACCAGCAAAAAGTACAGCTTCACTAATCTTCATCCTACCCGCAGCGAGGGGTCTCACCATCGTCCTTTTCATCAAAGCATCAAAGTCTTTTTCCAACACTTCATTTATGGCGTTGGCTGCAGAAGTAATGAGAAAGCCCCCAAGACCCAGCAAAACCAAAGCAGTTAGTTGCATATTGCTTCCTGCTGCAATGGAGTAACCCAGCAAAGAGGTAAAAACCACAGTCAGGCTCAATCTGGTTTTGATGAGCAAGTTGTAATCCGCCCATTTGCTATAGCCGGGTACAACAATTTCCTTGGTCTGTGAAGAAGGATTCAATTGATGTATTAAATTATTCTTGTTGTTATACAATTGGGTTTAATGATCTCCTACCTCACCATCTTTGAGGGGTTCATATTGTGGGATAAACTCCCGCTCATCTTTATTATAATCGTATGCCCACCTGTTAACTGCCGGAATGTTGCCAGGCCAGTTGCCGTGCAATGGTTCAATGGGTGTAGTCCATTCCAGGGTATTGGCATCATATGGGTTCCTTTGTGTTACTTTTCTTCCTTTCCAAATGCTGTAGAAAAAGTTGATCACAAACATCAACTGTACTACAAAAGCAAGGATAGCCGCAATGGTAATGAACTTGTTCATCTCAGCAAAGTGTTTGAAGGCATCGAAGGTATCGAAGCTGTAGTATCTTCTAGGTACACCCGCCATACCCAGGTAGTGCATTGGCCAGAAAACTGCATATGCCAAAATAAGTGTACCCCAGAAATGGATCTTGCCGATGGTCTCATTCATATATCTTTGATACATTTTGGGGAACCAATGATAAACACCTGCAAACATGCCAAAGAAGGCCGCAACACCCATTACTATGTGGAAGTGAGCAACTACAAAATACGTATCGTGCATTTGAATATCGATGGCAGAGTTACCCAGGAAAATACCGGTTAATCCACCGGAAATAAACATGGATACAAAACCAATGGCAAACAATGAAGCAGAATTTAACCTGATACTTCCACCGTAGAGTGTAGTAATCCAGTTGAACACCTTTACCGCAGAGGGTACGGCAATGATGAGGGTAAATACAACAAAGAAGTTGCTGATAAATGGATTGACGCCTGCCATAAACATGTGGTGAGCCCACACGATGAATGACAAGAAACCAATGGCCATAATAGAATATACCATTGCCCTGTAACCAAAGATCGGCTTCCTTGAATGAACAGAAAGCACTTCGGATACAATACCCATGGCCGGCAATATAATAATGTATACTTCCGGGTGTCCGAGGAACCAGAATAAGTGTTGGAACAAAATAGGGCTACCCCCTACTCTATCCAATGCCTGACCACCAATGAAAATGTCGCTTAGGTAAAAACTGGTACCCAGGCTCCTGTCGAAAATCAACATAAAGAAGCCGGATGCTAATACGGGAAAAGACAACAAACCTAAGATGGCTGTTACAAAAAACGCCCAGATTGGAAGTGGCAATCTCCACATGCTCATACCCTTAGTACGCAAATTTAAAATGGTGGTAATGTAGTTGATACCTCCCAACAATACAGAGACTACAAAAAGTGTCAAACTAACCAGCCACAGCGTCATGCCCGTACCTGAACCAGACGATGCCTGCGGCAATGCACTGAGTGGCGGATATGCTACCCATCCTCCGGAGAAAGGACCTGTACTTAAAAACAAAGAATAAAACATTACCACACCGGCAAGGAAAAAGAACCAGTATGACAACATATTTAGAAATGGCGACGCCATGTCTCTTGCTCCAATTTGCAATGGAATGAGCAGGTTGCTGAAAGTTCCGCTCAAACCAGCTGTCAATACAAAAAATACAATGATGGTTCCGTGCATGGTAACCAATGCATAGTAAAATTCAGGGGCAAGTTTTCCTACTCCCTCTGCATCTACTACGATCCATTTGCCCAAAATGGGTTTCAGCCAGGCAAGACTTTCTTCCGGAAATCCGAGCTGAAGTCTGAAAATGATTGACATTGCTGCCCCAATCACGGCCCAGATAATACCGGTTACCAAAAACTGTCTGGCAATCACTTTATGATCCATTGAAAACACATAGTGATTCAAAAAGCCAGACTTGTATTTGTCGCCATGGTGGTGATCGTGGAAGTGATCATTGAAGCCTTGCTCCTCGATCAACATATCCTCTCTGGTTTTTACACCTACTTCTGCCATTTTATTAAGGGTTGTATTTTTTTATAATTAAATAACTCTCAATTCTGTTCTTCTGTTTTTAGCCTTTCCTTCTTCAGTATCGTTGGTATCAAGAGGTTTGGTATCTCCATAGCCGTTGACCACAAATCTGGAAGCTGCTACGCCCTGACTAACCAATCTGTCTCTTACACTGGTAGCCCTTGCCATTGACAAGGTTCTGTTGGCAGCGGGATCACCAACATTGTCTGTATGACCTGCTACTTCCAAACGTATATGCGGATGCTTTTTCAACAAACCTGCAATGTAATCAAGCTCGTGATTTGAAAGTTCATCCAACTGATTGGATCCTGTATTGAAAAATACGTACTTGAGTCTTAGAGTAAGGACATCAGCAGTCATAGTGGTATCTCTGCCTGATGCGAGTTTAGCCCAAAGGGGATCAACAGTTGCATCCAACTCGGCTTTGCGGTCGTCGATTTCATAATCCAGTAATTTTTGGTCTTTGAATGGATCCGCGTCTGTACCTCTCACATTTGCTTTATAGAATGAGGGCAATGAGGCTGCCCATGCATCGTATTCGTCTTGTGAAACTACTTCTACTATTCTTCTCATGGAGTAATGGCCTTTGCCGCACAATTCGGCACAAGCCAATTCATAATCAAATTTTTCCCAACGTTTTGGACCTTCAGGATCACTTGGATCGTAAGGTTCATTCCACTCAGGATAAGCGCTTAATTCCTGGCGCATCTGAGCCGTGGTTTTTGTAGGTTTGAATATAAAGTAGGTAGGAAGCCCCGGTACCGCATCCATTTTCACCCTGAAATGAGGCAGATAAAAGTTGTGCAATACATCTTTGGCAGTGATGCGTACCCTGATGGTAGAATCAACCGGCAATTTGATTACGTCTGATCCACTTAAGATGGCATCGTCCATGGCCGCTCTGTCTTTAAAGTTTAAGCCCAGTGCATTGTTGGCCATATTAATTAATCTAAAATCTTTATCTCCTATCTTTCCGTCTTTGCCAGGATAACGGATATCCCATGCAAACTGATAGCCGGTAGCTTCTATTTCCAAAAATTTATCATCCGGTCCCAGATCGGGCATGGTATTGTTCCAAACAACAAGACCATTGGCAACCAAAAAAGCCATTACTACAGCGGGGATGGCTGTCCAGATCAATTCCAGCTTGGTATCATGGGCAAAAAAAGTTGCCTTCCTACCCTGTTGCATTCGATATTTATATGCATACCAAAACAACAAGATATGTGTGATTACAAATACAATTCCTGTGAAAATCAAAGTGGTGTTGAAGATGGAATCCACTTCCTTGCCATGAGCAGATGAAGCTTCCCATGGACCATAACCCAACATCATGTCTTTGTAATGCCAGGCTGAGTAAATACAACCAACGAGGAACACAATCATAAAGACTACCAGCCATCTGGCATGCATGTCGTTATTGGACCTCTCAACGGCTTCTTCGCCTCTGATTTTAGCAGCTAAATCATTGACTTTTCCAATCTGAACTGCTATGACCGCAATCAGAGCGAAAATGATGAGTGCACCAAAAATAGTCATTGTTTATCTTTTTTATTTCTTTCTTATAAATTATACGTGGTGGTGTAAACTTTCCTCAAGATATGGATCCCGCTCTGAGGTGAGTTTGGATTTTGACAATGCCGTAAACATCACAAACAAAAACAAGCCGAGGAAGCCCAGCATGGTACCAATTTCCAATAAGCCAGGAAATGTAAATCCTGATACAATAGATGAAACGTGTTCTGCAGCATGGCCATGAGCTTCCGCTGCTTCTGCACCGTGTTCTGCCCCGTGACCACCTACTTCATGTGCTGTATGGAGTACTCCTGGTTTTACCATCAGGAAAAAATCAAGCCAGTGTCCAATGAATACAACAATAGCAACAAATGAAAGAGAACCAGTTTTCCATTTGGTATCATTTCTCATTAAAACAAGGAATGGTAT
>CALMWS010000392.1 GCA_937870795.1 uncultured Bacteroidota bacterium
ACCGTAAAGGATCCCTACTTTGATGGTTTAGGTCCTGATCGTACCGGGTGCACCCTTTGCGGAGCCTGCATGACCGGATGTAGGCACAATTCAAAAAATACCTTAGATAAAAATTACCTCCACCTGGCCCAACAGTTGGGAGCTACCATTGTAGCAGAAAGAGAGGTGGTGGACGTTACCCCCATTGAATCCGATGGCAGCGGAGGTTATATCATTACCCATCAATCCTCTACCCATTGGTTAAAGGATCAAAAAAAGATTAGCTGCGGTGCTGTGGTTTTTTCTGGAGGAGTTATGGGTACGCTCTCATTGTTGAGCAAACTTAAACAAAAGAGTTTACCTGGAATTTCAGACCAACTCGGCAGACAAGTGAGAACCAATTCTGAAAGTCTGATTGGCGTGGTGGCTTATGGCAGAGATGTAGATTACAGCGAAGGCGTGGCCATTGGCTCACTTTTGCACCTGGATGAACGCAGAAAACTGGAACCCGTAAGATATGGAGCAGGATCGGGATTTTGGAGAATGCTGGTAGCCCCGTTGACAGTAGGAAAGAATGTTTTCTCCAGATTTATTAACATTGGCAAAGATTGGCTATTACATCCCCTCGATAATATCCGCGTATTCTTTACAGACGATTTTGCTAAAAGGAGCCTCATCCTCTTGTACATGGAAAGCATTGATTCTACACTCAAACTGGTGAAGTCTCGTTGGGGCAACCTAAGCACTCAACTCGACAAAGGCCCCGCCCCTACCGCCAATAACCCGATAGCTTACGACCTTGCCCGAAGAATGGCCGGCATCATGAATGGCAAGGCTATGGTGGTGACCACTGAAGCCATGCTGGGTATACCCACTACAGCACATATTCTGGGTGGCGCGTGTATGGGCAGCAATGCAGAAGATGGGGTAATCGATGCCAATCACCGCGTATTCAACTACCAAAATATGTGGATCTGTGATGGCAGCGCCATATCCGCCAACCCTGGGGTAAATCCCAGTCTAACTATCACAGCACTGACAGAGAGAGCCATGAGTAAAATAGCACCTAAAGCCCAATTATAACCATCTATACTATTATGGACAAAAAACACACTTTCGTCAGCGACATCGACCAAAAAGAATACTCCATCAATGAGCGGGTTTCAGGAAGCTCCATTAACGGGGCTATCATGCAGATCATTAAAGAAAATTACCCCAACTTCAACAACAACATGTCATTGTCTATCTCCGAACTCAATGAATACCGCAAAAAATATTTATCACAGCTGATGAATCGCCAGATTGGTGAGTTGTCGAAACTGGAAGAAACCGTACTTACGGCTATGACAGACCGATCAACGCTGGCAGATAAACCGGGAGAAGAAGACAATACCAGCCTTACCCTGGGTCAACGATTGGCCGACAAAGTAGCTTCCTTTGGAGGTAGCTGGTCTTTCATCGTTACCTTTCTTCTTTTTATGGCAGTGTGGATTGGATCCAACATTTTTCTGCTTAAAGACAGGTCATTTGACCCCTACCCTTTTATCCTCTTAAATCTCATTCTTTCATGCATCGCTTCGCTGCAAGCCCCCATCATTATGATGAGCCAAAACCGACAGGAAGAAAAGGACCGGGAACGTGCCAAAAAAGATTACATGATCAACCTCAAATCTGAACTCGAAATCAGGCTGCTACATGAGAAGATCGACCACCTGATTATTCACCAACAGCAGGAATTGCTGGAAATACAGCAATTGCAGATTGATATGATGAATGATATTTTGGAGTCGGTTCGCAACAACAGGTAGTGTCCGGTCCTGTGGTAACAGGGTATCGGGGTAACGGGTACCTTGTCACTATAACTACGCTGCGAAGCTGTTGTAGTTATCAGAGCAATGGGGTATCATAATAACTGAACGGTGCTGTCATGGCAAATTCAATTTAACCCGGCTTCATTGATGTTTTATAAAATTTTGCATTGTCTGTAGATTATTCTGGTTATTATTTTCATTCAACCATAACCTTAAATGTTGAAACTTCTGTTCTATTCCCAATGGTCACAAAATATAGGCCATGTGCCCATCCTTGCAAAGAAATATCTACAACATTACCTGCATGTGATATATGTTTTTCTACTTCTGAGTAAATTACTTTTCCTAATACATCAGATACACACACAAATTTTAACTGATCCGATCCAATATCAATGTGAATAAAATTTGTTGCAGGGTTTGGATAAACCTTACATTCTAGAAGTGAAGATTTTATTTCTTTTACTTCACTAACTTTTAAACCAGCTTGTTGGGGTGTAATCTGCATGATGGAAGATGCGCGGGCATCAAAATCATTTTCAAAGCCTCCTGATTTTAGTGATATGGTATCAATTGCCGACTCCAATAAAAATACAATATAGTCGCCGTTATCCAATTTGACAGATTCTTGAATCCATGGTAAGGCATACCTTTTGTTATCGGTAGATTTATATCTTTTTATTCTCGTCAAATTGTTATCACCTGAAGCATACCAAAAATCAATTGCCTGACTTACATCGAAATTGACATTGGGTTGTGGATTTTCCAATGAATCCTTCACATATTTTTTAGCTATAAGAAGCAGTTCTCCATTCATACTCCAATCCAACACATCATAAATGCGATGATAGGTATTTTCATTTACAAAAGAAACTTTTTTGCGTATTTTTCCATCATAATCCATAAACACGAGTTGATAAGTCAGCTGAAGCAACTCCTTTTTCTCCAAACATTCCAATAATAATCCTTGTTTATTTGCTCTAATAAGCTTGATATCTTTTGGATAATCCAATGTTTCTGTTTCAATTGTTTTCAACAATTGAAAATTACCATCAAAAAGGTGAAGGCGGGTCGGCTTGTTATACACTTCTTCCATTATAATTAATGAATCGTTACCAATTTTAATAAAATTACTTCCCTTTTGGATACCTGATATTTTAAATGTATCCGTTCTTTGGTAATTTCCATTAGTATCATGAAAGTGTGTTACATAACTAAACTTTCCAGAAAGCCCAAACAGACCTGTATGAACGAGACTATCTTGAATTTCATAGGTAGTTGAGAGCCCCAATATCTCAGACCAAGAATAGGTATATTTAATGTTACTGTTCGTGGAATCAGTTAAATTTTGATAAGAAATTATGTTTCCATTGTGTGTATCAAATATTCTAATACTTAAACCCATATCATAACTTACTCCACTCTTTAAAATGAAAAATGGATCTGCCAGATTAAAAGGCTTGTTTCTCTTTAAATAAAAGACTTCTAACTGATCATTGTCATTAATTCTCATAAACCGAGGCACCTCTTGTCTTCCTACTTCAGGATAGGTAAGGGAAGATTGCCAGACCAGCTCTCCATCTGACAATCTTCTTTTTTCAATTAAGGCTCCTGTATTCAGGTCTTTGGTGTTTCGTGTACCCAGTGCTAGATAGATAAAATCTCCAGCAATAAGAGGTTTAATACGTGCAATAAATTCCACAAAATTGTACCCATCGCAGGTGTCACCACCAATACTTTTGGGGTCATAAAAAGTATGGTACCAAACAGGCTGAAGGGAATCAAATTTTATTTTTTCGTAGGGCCTGGTTGGCAACCATTCTACCTTCTGTGCAGTCACTAAATTGCACACAAAACCAAAAGCAAAACACATCAAGAACCTACTCATGTCGCGTAATATTAGTCAGTAAGTGCAATAAAATCTTCGTCAGACATTACATTACGTGTGATCCTGGCACAATTGAGGGTACACCCCGAATTTTGTGCTTCGCAATCTACAGGACCCGAACAACTGGCTGTACTATTGTACTGGGTCTGACCCAAAACCAACTGTCCTCTTTCATCATAACAAAACTGCGTAACCCTGTAGCAACAACCGGCGCCACATTCGATTTCATGAATGGTGGGTGCCCCCTCCCAATCATACTCAACGCAAATACTCAGGCAACCCGCTGCAATTACATTACTGGTAAAGGAAACGGGATTTTGTTCATTTCCACATCCATATTGTGAAGGATTAAGCTGTGCAAAAACTGCAGTTTCAGCTGCCTTTACAACATTGGCATGAATGCCGTTGTAAATGGTTTGAATGGTTCCATACTCTCCATGATTGGCAAAATCTTCCAGGATTTGCTCCAAATTAGAGCAATTCGCCCCTACCATTTTCCAACTTACATTATAGATATGAAATCCAGAACCAGGACATAATGCATACGTATAATAACCCCGAATTTCGCACCCTAAAATATACATTGTGGTAGAATCACTATTTTCAGGGCAATTTGGAATCAATGCATCACAATCAATAGCACGGGTCGAAGCTTTAACCGCGAGCTTATCTTCACTCACTTTTTGATCTTCTTGCACAGAGCATGCAATAATAAAAGAAAACATTAAAATGGCAGCAATTTTACTTACCCCCCCCCCTTAATATTTCAGAAATGGAATAAAATTTTGTAAATCGTTCGAAAAGAGAATTTTGTTTCATAATTTAAAGTTTTAGTATTAATTAATCGAGCTGATTATGCAAATATACAAATAATATTAAAATATGAAATAATTTTATTTTTTTAACATATACTTAGTATCTGCACAAGTTTAGTTTCAATACAGTTTGATTTTTGGTAAGTAAAGTTCCTGGCAACTTACCAAAAACGCTATCAAATAGGAATGCCCTGCAACAGAATTTGTCATTGATTATTTACAAAAGCCTGAAGATTGCCATACTGCTATACCAAATAGCTTTACCTGCCTTATTTGATATTTGTATCTTAAGAAGTACGGGCTAACTTGGCAATTCACTTCAGTTCCCACTTGGATTTTTCTGTTACGAAATAAATTCTTCTAAAATTGATAAATATAATTAATCAGAAGGAATGCCAAGAGACTAAGAATTTCAATCCATGATCGAAGACCATTAACCATCAATCAACACAAATCCCTATTTTTGTTATATGAGAAACGTAATTCTTTCCCTTCTTTTGATGTTAGTGACTTGTACACTTCAGGCCCAATCTTACATTCGGTTTGACAGTGATAAAAACAACAGATGGGCAGATTCTATCCTGACAACGCTGACCCTGGAAGAAAAGGTAGGCCAATTGCTTATGCCCAGGGGCAATGTGTCTGGCAAACCACACGATGTTGAAAAGCTGAAAATGTGGGTAAAGGATTATAAGATAGGTGGCATCGTTTTTTTTGCAGGCCCTCCTTCTGTACAGGCCCGCATTTCCAATGAGCTGCAAGCCATTAGCAAGATTCCTCTTTTTATTGGAGAAGATTTTGAATGGGGACTGGCCATGCGGCTCGACAGCACAGATCGTTTTCCGTATGCGATGGCACTGGGTGCAATGAAGGGCAATGACCAGCTGATTGAAGCCATGGGTCAGGAAGTAGGTAGGCAATGCAGGAGAATGGGTGTACATATCAACTACGCTCCTGTGGTTGACGTAAACAATAACATCGACAACCCGGTCATCAATTTCAGATCGTATGGCTCTGACAAGGAAGAAGTAGCCCGCAAAGGCATGGCTTATGTGAAGGGCTTACAATCCCAAAATGTGATTGCAACCGCCAAACACTTCCCGGGTCATGGTGATACACGCGTTGATTCACACAAAGACCTGCCGATAATTGGCCACGATTCTACCCGCCTGCATGCGGTAGAGTTGTATCCCTTTAAAAAACTGATCGACTCAGGTGTAGCAGGCATCATGACAGCCCACCTAGATGTGCCCGTTCTGGCAAAACAGGAGGGAATTGCTGCCACCTTTTCCAAAGCCATTGTGACCGACCTTCTTAGATCACAAATGAACTTTAAAGGACTCACTTTTACCGATGCCATGGACATGAAAGGAGCCATTAAAAATTTTGGACCAGACGAGGCGATGGTACAAGCTTTTTTAGCAGGTAACGACATTCTGGAAACTTTTGAAGATGTACCCGTTGCTGTTGCATCGTTGGTCAATGCTGTCAAAGATGGGAGAATCAGCGATTCACTGTTGACGGAAAGAGTAAGAAAGATCCTTATCGCTAAGGCTTGGGTTGGTTTGAATCAGTACAAACCCATTGATTTGCAGAATTTGGTAGCTGATCTCAATGGTGCCAACGCTGTCTTGCTCAATACCCTGTTTGCAGAAGCCTCAATTACCCTTGCTAAGAATGAAAATGACTTACTGCCCATCAGAGACCTGACCTCCAAAATGGCTATAGTATCCGTAGATGGAAAAGCCGGCAATACATTCCAAAAACAATGCGATAAATATACGCGATTAGATTTTTTCTCCTACCTTTCTACTGATAGTGATTCGGCATTGCTTGCATTAATCGACACATTGTCCGGTTACGATCAGGTAATTGTAGCCGCCCATCTCAAAGAAATCAGGCCTTCAGCCAAATACAGTTTGACCAACAACAACATTAAGGCCCTTGGGCAATTTAGTCTACTGCCCAAGGCGGTGTTGTGTATTTTTGGCAATGTGTATGCCATCAATAAGCTCAATGACATTCAAAATTACAAAGCCCTTATTTTAGCCTATCAACAGTGGAAGTATAGCGAAGAGGCAGCTGCTCAGATCCTATTTGGTGGTCTGCCTTCAAAAGGGAAGCTTCCGGTTACCCTCAATGACTCTATGCCCCTGGATCTTGGCATGCTGCTGGCTCAAAGCACCCGTATGTCGTATGGTTTACCTGCTCAGGCGGGCTTTGATGAGCGATTGGAGACACGCATTGATTCCGTTGTAATCGCAGGCATGGAGGCCAGGGCATACCCCGGTGCCGTTGTGCAAGTGGTGAGACATGGAAAGACCGTCATGCACAAAGCATACGGCAATAAAACATTTAATAAGAGTGACTTTACACTTGAAAAAAAAATATACGAAGGAGGCACCAAAACAGACGCCATGGATTATTTTGGCAATGAAAAACAAAAGGAAATTGGAGACAGTATAATTGTAAATGACGATAACGCTGTAAGTACAAATGACTATTATGATCTGGCTTCTGTAACCAAAGTAGCCGCATCTTCACTGGCTATAATGCAATTGATGAGTGAGGGCAAGCTCAGGCTTGACCAGAGTTTGGGTGAATTGGTACCCTCCTTAAAAGGCACCAATAAAGCTGATCTCAAAATGAGGGACCTGCTTACACACAGGGCAGGACTCAAAGCCTGGATTCCTTTTTGGCACTATGCCGTTGACAGCCTGGCTACCATTAAAAATGCCGTGGATGCAAAACCAGCATTGTTGGATAAAATGATGTACACCGAAAAAAGGCCTTTCTTTTTATGGAAAATTTTTGGTAAAAAAAATAAGAAAGTTTACGATTACACCGGCTCCATTAAAAAAGATGCTGCCTTGTGGCAAACCTGTCTGGAAACAGGACCCATTGTTTGGAAAAAAGATGCCATTTCCAAACAAAAAAGCACGCATCACACCATCGAGCTTGCCCAGGATGTTTGGCTGCATGAACGCTACAGGGCTTCATTGTTTAAGGGCATTGCGGATTCTCCGGTAAATCCAGGTCAGGGTTATGTGTACAGCGATTTACATTATTATTATTACCCTGAAATTGTGCAGCGATTGTCAGGAAAAAGTTTTGAAAAATACCTGCACGATACCTACCACAGCATAGGAGCAAATAGTCTATGTTTTAATCCGCTGAAAAATGTTCCGGCATCTGACATCGTTCCAACCGAATACGACAGCCTGTTTCGCCAAAGCCTGATCCATGGCAGGGTACACGATGAAGGGGCTGCCATTATGGGAGGTATATCGGGTCATGCCGGCTTGTTTGGCACCGCAAACGACCTGGCAAAGTTGATGCAACTCTACCTCAATAAAGGCCAATATGGAGGGCAGCGATACTTCGAAAGCTCAGTCATTGATGAATGTACCGCATATCAGTTTCCAGAGGAAGGCAATCGAAGGGGCATTGCATTTGATAAGCCCGATCTTAAAGGAGGCAACAACGCACCTGCGAAAGCTTCACCCCTGAGTTATGGACACAGTGGATTTACCGGCACCTATGTATGGGTAGACCCTGCATATGATCTGATCTATATCTTCCTATCCAACAGGGTCTACCCTACCAGGAAAAACAGCAAGATTAGTCAAATGAACATAAGGACCTCTATTGGAGATGCCATTTATGAATCGATAATAAAATAATCGAACTTATCTTCCAGCACCGGCTGCTGTGGGCCTGCCACTGCGTTTTTTCCTGAAGAACGATTTGTT
Organism: uncultured Bacteroidota bacterium; assembly: GCA_937870795.1. Taxonomy (GTDB): domain Bacteria; phylum Bacteroidota; class Bacteroidia; order Chitinophagales; family Saprospiraceae; genus JADKBO01. Next base: position 8,246 of record CALMWS010000392.1, read on the forward strand.
TTTGGGTTTTTCCCCTGCAAATGATGGTTTGGAACTTCTGGCGGGTTTCTCCTGAACCGGACGCGGTCTCGGAGCTGCTGTAGCCATCTGCCGGCCCTTGTTCACTCTTTTGGAAAGTCCTTCAAACTGCACGTGGAATGGATGGTCTAATACCTTAGGCACCTCTTTGCGAATGAGTTTTTCGATATCACGCAATGCCGTAGTATCGTCGTGCTCACATAAAGAAAGAGATCTGCCTTCATTGCCCGCCCTACCGGTACGACCAATGCGGTGTACATATGTTTCAGGAATCTCTGGTAAATCGTAGTTGATCACATATTTCAAATCATCCACATCTATGCCTCTGGCGGCAATGTCAGTTGCTACCAAAACACGGATCTTTCTGTTTTTGAAGTTGGTCAGGGCTTGCTGTCTGGCTCCCTGAGATTTGTCACCGTGGAT
>CALMWS010000393.1 GCA_937870795.1 uncultured Bacteroidota bacterium
GAAGGCATTGTCAATTATCTGCTGATGATGAAGGATGTTTGGGTAGCTGCACTCATAACAGAACAACCAACCATCATAAAAATCTCCTTGAGATCCAAAGACCACATCAATGTTCAGCAATTGGCTGCGGCTCATTTTAATGGGGGAGGTCACAAAAACGCTTCAGGAGGCTCTGCTTACGCAAAATTGGAAGATGTGATCAATCGATTTACCAAGGTGGTACCTAATTACGTCAAATAATAAACACATATAAATGCGCAATTTATCTTTCATCAAATTCCTTTTCGTTCTTGCTGTGGTTTTGGCTGGTTGCAAAGGAGAAACAGGAGATTTTATGACCAGCAACGGTTATAAATATACAGTTCACAAAAAAGGAAGTGGCAAGGTTGCTGCTATCAATGACTACATCTTTTACGCTGCAACCGTTACGGCAGATGGTGATACGCTTCAATCCAACAATGACCCTGACAACCTTCCTTACATGCAATTGCCCAAAGACTGGAAGGATATCAAACCACCTTCACCTTTTTATGAAGTACTTTCAAAAGTGACAAAAGGCGACAGCATCACTATTTACGTACCAGGTGACTCAATCCCTCCGGGTAATCCAAGTCTTGCCGGGAAAAAAGAATTAAAGTTCATGCTTACCGTCAAAGATATCATGGATAGTACGGCTTATGCAGCTTTTACATCAAAGAAGAGATCCGAAATGGAAGCTAAGATGGCAAAAAGTAAGGAAAGACTACCAGGTGTAGAAAAAACCATCACAGAAACATTGGCTCAGTATAAGGCCAAAAACATTGCCTTACAGACAACGGAGTCAGGTCTTCAATATGTGATTCATGAGAAAGGCACAGGACCGGTAGCACAGAAAGGACAAAAAATCTCTGTTGATTACCACGGCATTCTAAAGGATGGTACCAAGTTCGACAGTTCATTTGAAAGGGGCATGCCCATCGAATTTCCGGTAGGAGTAGGTAACGTAATTCCGGGATGGGATGAAGCCCTTACCCTTTTACCGGAAGGTACCAAAGCTACCCTTTTCATCCCAAGCGCACTTGCCTATGGCGATCAGCAAAGTGGACCCATTCCGGCCAATTCAGACTTGGTTTTTTACATTGAATTCCAGAAGATTCTTAAATAACTAAAAAGAGGACATGACCATAGAACAACTCAATGAGTTGAAGCAGCGTCTGGCATTGATAAGGGGGTATCTTTGACATCGATAACCGATTAATACAGATTGAAGATAAGGAGCAATTGGCAGCTGATCCGTCGTTGTGGAGCAACAATGAAAAGGCGGAACAGCTGCTAAAAGAGCTCAAAACCCATAAGAACTGGGTTGCAAGATTTAAAGAAATTGAAGGCCTGGTAGAAGAAACGGAACTGCTTTACGAGTACCAGAAAGAGGGTGAAGCCAAAGATTCAGATGTAGATTTGGCCTATAATAAGGCCGTTACTGTATTGGATGACGTTGAGTTTCGCACCACTTTGAACCAGCCTGAAGATGCGTTTTCGGCTATTTTGGAAATAAACGCCGGAGCTGGTGGTACGGAAGCATGCGACTGGGCAGAGATGCTGCACAGAATGTATTTGATGTGGGCCGAAAAAAATGACTTCAAAGTTTCAGAACTTTATCACCAGGCTGGTGATGTGGCAGGTATTAAATCTGTTTCACTTGAAATTGATGGAGAGTTTGCCTTTGGTTTGCTAAAAGGAGAAAATGGGGTTCATCGGCTGGTTAGGGTAAGTCCTTACAATGCACAGGGAAAAAGGATGACATCTTTTGCCTCTGTGTTTGTACATCCATTGGTAAACGACGACATAGAGGTTGAAGTAAGTCCTGCAGACATCGAGTGGGATACCTTTAGGGCAAGTGGTGCCGGCGGACAGAACGTCAATAAGGTAGAAACGGCTGTGCGATTGAAACACATTCCATCTGGTATTGTTATTGAGTGTCAACAAGAACGATCCCAACACATGAATCGCGATAAAGCTATGCAAATGCTTAAATCGCGGCTGTATGAAATTGAACTCGAAAAACAACAGGCCGAAAGAGATAAACTGGAAGCCACAAAGAGAAAAAATGAATGGGGCTCTCAGATTAGGTCCTATGTTTTGGACGACCGCAGGGTAAAAGATCACAGAACTGGTTGTGAAACCAGAAATCCGGATATGGTGCTTGATGGAGGACTCGATGAATTTCTAAAAGCATATTTAAGATGGGATGGCAAGTAATGCTATCCCTTCTTTTTATTGCTTAAAAACAATATCAACCGGAATTGATTTTTGTTTCAACAGTTCCAAATCTTTGGCAAGATCAGCTTTGATAATGGCTTTGTCTTTAACAAGCTGGGCTGTTTTTGTATAATTGCCATCTCCCTGCAAGGTTAATATCAATTGGGTCAGTGATGCCATAGCTGAATCAAATTTTGCAAAGTCTATCCCATATCGTCCGTCTTTATTTTTGTAAACGGCACCCTGTTCTACCAGATAATTAAATCTGATCATATTGGCTTTTCCATGGGCTGATCCTGCTCCAAAACGAACCGACCTGAAAATGGATGCGAAAAAAGTAGTAATGTAGGATTCCATGCTTTCCTGAATTTCATTTTTTGCTTTCAACCTGGAAATCATATATAGACCCAGGATGTCTGCTTTGCCTTCTTCGATGGCTGCGTAGTGTTCTTTTAAAGCGGTCCTTACAAGCCCTTTTCCATTGATGGTGTTTTTGATACCCAGCCCATGAGCAACTTCGTGAAACATGGTGTTTTCAAAAAAAGCATTAAAATTCACATGCTTAAGTAGTGAAGTATCCAACAGTTCATTGGCAATGGGTACCAGAATTTTGTCAAATTTCTGTTTCATTACATTCTTTAGTTGCAGTCGTCTCGTTCCTTTTTTGAGCTGTACTTCTTCATCGTTGGGTAGGTTGATGGCAATGGTTTTACTGCCGGCATTACAATCGCCGCGATATTGAATGACATCATATGCATTTAATTCAGAATCGCTACCAGGCGTTTCTTTTTTATATGGGTCGCCTACTGGTAGCCCTTTTTGCAATTCAGGCAGGAAGGAACTGAATTTTTCAAGTTTTCTACTCCATTCCATGTCTTTTATCAATACAAATGCTTCGTATGAAGTTTTATAACCAAAAAGCTGATCTTCGTAATTTTCAATTGGACCTATGACAATGTCGATCTTGTTGGTTTTCATATCGAGCCATGCCATATCACTTGCCTGATAATCATCTGAAATAAGGGCTTTGGCCCTGAGTTGTAAGTAGTTTCTTAGGCCGGCATCATCGGCCAGTGAAGCCGCCTGTTCAAGTAAAAATGAAGCTCTTTCCAACTTTTTTGCAAAAAATTTATGGTAGGGTATAGCTTCCAGCTTGCCACTGCTGTTTCTTCTCACCATGGTATACTGCGAACTTTTTGCCGAATCCTGCCATGCGTCAAATTCGGCAGCTGTCATGTCGGCCGGGTAAAAATTGGCACCGGCATATTTTGCTTTTGCTGTTAAAATGGGTTTGTTGTCATTGAGGCGATCCCAGGGGCCATAATTGACCATTGCAAAAGCCTTTTCTTTGCCGGTAAGGCTGTCGAGCCAGGACTTAGGGCCATAACTTTGTTCCCAATACAATTCATCCATGATTTGGGCTGCTTCCATCAAGATTGGAATCATCTTTTGCTCATTGGGCGTAAGTGTATTAAGATCAGTTTCCAGACTAAAAACTTCATATTGCTGAAGTAAGGTGTCCAACAGCTCAGATGGGGTGGAAGAAAAATCGTAAAAATCAGAGGGACTCTCAGCCTTTTTGGCCCCAGATTCAGCGGTGGTTTGGGGTTCATTTTTGCAGGCACCCAACAAAAAAAACAGAAAAAGGACTGAAAATTTGCTTGAAGTTTTCATGAAATCAACTGGCTTTTATTACAAAATGAAAGCAAAATCACCATTGATGTAGTGAATTGCAACTCTAAGGTAAAGAATAATCAACGCTTTATTGAAAAAGTATTTGGTAAAGGCCAAATTTTGACCGTTGATTTAGAATATAATTTTAAGTATTTATGTTTTTCATAATATAAATATTGTTAATAGACAATACCCGAAAAATAATTTCATGCAAAATGAACGAAAAATTAAGTTTATACTATATTTGCGAGGTTACGATGTCTTGGAATGGCAAGCTTACACTGTGCAACTGTGGTCCGGTAGGTGGGTAGAAAAAAGTGAAAAAGGCATGCTTTTTCCGATCAATCGGCTCGAAATAAAATAAAGGTATATGCGATTAAAAATTTTGGTTGTTTTATGTCTTGCTTTTTCAGCTTCTCTTTGGTCCCAGACTAAGATCAGGGGAGAAGTATTTGAAGAAGCAACCGGTGAGCCCATCATAGGCGCCAACGTCATCATTGAGGGGACAACAGAAGGTGTGGTCTCAGAATGGGATGGCAGTTTTGAATTGACCACAAATCAGAAGTTGCCATTTACACTTACAATTTCTTATTTGGGTTTTGTGACTCAAAGTTATGAGGTAACCGATCCCAAACACAAGATTAGAATCAATATGGCAGACCAGTCCGTCACTGTTGCTGAAGTAGAAGTGGTAGGGCAGAGAATAAGTGATAAGCAAAAAGCCGCGCCTTTAACCGTGGAATCTTTGGATGCAATATCCATCAAACAAACAGCTTCTACCGATTTTTACAGTGGACTTGGATCATTGAAAGGGGTTGACCTAACGACAGCCAGCATTGGTTTTACCATCATCAATACAAGGGGCTTCAACAGCACCAGCCCGGTAAGGTCATTGCAAATCATTGATGGTGTTGACAACCAATCTCCGGGTTTGAATTTTTCTTTGGGTAACTTTTTAGGTGCCCCTGAATTGGACATTCAAAAAGTGGATTTGGTCGTTGGTGCAAGTTCTGCCTATTATGGACCCAATGCTTTCAATGGAGTGATCAGCATGGAGACCAAAAATCCGTTTTATTCCAAAGGACTTTCGGCATCCATAAAGGCAGGAGAAAGAAGTTTATTGGAGGGGGCGTTCAGATACGCAAATGCATTCAAAAATGCAGCTGGTAAGGATGTGTTAGGATATAAAGTAAATTTCTTTGCTATGCGGGCCAATGACTGGCAAGCCGACAACAATGATGCGGTTTTTGACACCAGAACTGCCAGTACCAACCCCGGAGGATATGACAAAGTAAATACCTATGGTGATGAGTATTCCAGGACATTAGACTATCGCGACAATGCTCTGTTTAGCCAATATGCGGGTCTGGGAATTTTTCACCGCACAGGTTACAGAGAGAAGGATGTAGTCAATTATGAAAGTAAAAACCTAAAAGGAAACGTCGGTCTGTATTACCGCCTTAAACCTTCTATGTCAGAAGAATCACCTGAATTGATCTACGGTTTTAATATTGGCAATGGAACTACGGTTTATCAGGGTGACAACCGCTTTAGTTTGCGCAACATTACCTTTTTTCAAAACAAACTCGAATTGAGAAAAAGGGATAAATATTTCCTAAGATTTTACCAAACCCAGGAAGATGCGGGCAATAGTTATGATCCTTATTTCACCTCTCTTTTGCTGGCTCAGGAATCAAAAGACAATGTAAACTGGGGCAGCGATTACGTAAAATATTGGCAAGATGTGGTAAGGCCACAGATGGATGAGATGGGCTATCCTAAACTCAAAATCAATTTTGATCCAGTAACAGGTTTTATCACCACATCATTTGACACGGTGGCAGCGCAAAAATGGTTGACAGACCACGCTGACTTCATTCAGAATTCACACAATGCGGCTCGTAATCTGGCCGATACCCTGGAAAGAGGCGCTGAGTATAAAAAATACCTTGTTCCTGGCTCCGATGATTTTAAAGCAGCTTTTAATAGAATCATATCAACGAAATCCAATAAAAGAACCGATGAAGAGGCAGGAACGAGATTTTTCGATCGCTCGGCCCTTTACCATGTGCAGGGAGAATACAAGTTCACCCCTTCATTTATGGAATCGATCGTAATTGGTGGAAGTGCCCGGCATTACAGACCCAATTCACAGGGCACGATCTTTTATGACACCAGTGACATAAGGATAACAAATTCAGAATTTGGCTTTTATTTAGGGGGTGAGAAGAAACTTTCAGGAAGCAAATTTAAACTCAACGGTACAGTAAGGGTTGATAAAAATCAAAATTTCAATGCCCTGGTTTCACCTGCATTTTCTGTGGTATATACTCCGTCAGAGAATAACTTTTTGAGAGTATCATTTTCTTCCGCGTTGAGAAATCCTACTTTGACAGACCAATACTTGTATCTGAACGTGGGGCCGGCCATTTTATCGGGCAATCTCAATGGAGCCAAAGACCTGATTACAGTTGAATCATTTGTAGATTTTACAGAAAAGTTGGATAAAACCAAACTTCAGTATTTCAACATAGCAGGTGTAAAACCAGAAAAAGTAAAAACATTGGAGGTAGGGTACAGGACTACATTGTTTAACAGCACTTATGTAGATGGTAGTTATTATTACAGTCGATACAACGACTTTTTGGGATATATCATTGGAATCAGGAGTGATTTTGACCCGCTCAATTTTTTCCCGAGGAATACGCAGGCTTATCGATATGCCGCCAATTCAGTAAACCAGGTGACCACGCAAGGATTTTCTATTGGGGTTAACCATTACTTTATGGATTATTACATGTTTGCGGTTAATTATTCATGGAACAAGTTGAACAAACTGGATGTGGATGATCCAATTATTCCAGCTTTTAACACTCCTGAGCACAAATACAACATCAGCCTATCAGGCAGGGATATGAATGTCTTTGGCTTGAAAAAATTTGGATTTACAGTAAATTACAAACATGTTTCATCCTTTATTTTTGAAGGATCTCCTCAATTTACAGGTCAGATTCCTGCTTATGGCCTGGTGGATGCACAGTTTAATTTTGCCTTGTCCAAATTAAATTCTGTGCTTAAAATTGGTGCATCCAACGTGTTGAACAACAAAGTTTATCAAACTTATGGCGGCCCCAGAATTGGAAGGATGGCTTACATAAGTTATCTTTATGACTTTAAAATCAAATAACATTTCATAGCAAACTTCAAAAAAACAAAAACATGAAGAGACTTTTACCCATTTTGTTGTCTTTCCTTGTAACGGGCGTTTTTGCTCAGGAGAGATACCTCGGTCAGGTATTTTCCGATGTGGATGTTCAAACCGTGTTGTATGGTAAGAACTATACCGTCATTGGTGTTCCATCACTTGGCCACACAGTTGAAACCGCAAGGGTAGGTCAACCCCTTGCTGCAGATGTATATTCACCCAAAGGTGACACAGAAACCAAAAGACCGTTGGTTATTTATTTCCACACCGGAAACTTCCTTCCATTCCCTCAAAACACCAGTGCAAGTGGTACCCGCAAAGACTCTGTGTGTGTTGACATCGTTAGGAAATTTGCCAAAATGGGATATGTAGCGGCAAGTGTAGATTACAGATTGGGATGGAACCCAATTGCCCCTACTCAGGAAGGCAGGGTCAACACTTTGATCAATGCAGCCTACAGAGGAGTTCAGGATGCGAGAACAGCCATCCGTTACTTCAAAGCCAATGCTGAAACTTTTGGCATCGATAGTAATAAAATTATGATTTTTGGCCAAGGCGCCGGTGGATACATCACTTTGGCTACTGCTTCATTGGATAAATACAGTGAAGTTTTGACCACAACATCTGGCGTTGGTAAATTTGTTGGTTCTAACGGACTTCCTTATGTAATCGAAAAAGTGCCACTTCCTGGCGGTGGTGTGCTTTACATCAATGGAGACATCGAAGGGAAGGTTTTAGGTATTGTTCCACCAAATGCAGACGGTACATTTAATGCAGGACCTCCTCCAACCGGTGATACTTTGTGCTTTCCTAACCACGTGAATCACACTTCAAAATTTGCTCTTGCTGTAAATATGGGAGGTGCTCTGGGTGACATCTCTTGGTTGGACGCTAATACTGCGCCAATCATTTGTATTCAGGCTCCATACGATCCTTTTGCACCTTATGATGATGCAGTCCTAAATGTACCCATTCCTGGCGGACAGTTACCTGTAGTTAGGGTTCAAGGTAGTTTAGCAGTACAAAGAGTAATGGATGAGTTGGGTGTCAATGATCCTTTCAAAGCATTGGATCCTGCAAAAGACCCCATAGGCCAGGCTATTAAGGAAAAAGCAGGAGGCCACATCAACTTGTTCCCTGTTGTAGGATCAAGCATATTGGATAGTTCTCCATGGGATTTCTGGGATCCTGCAACCAATCCAAACCATGCCACTTCTATACAAACCAATCCTGATATGACTGCGGAAAAGGGTCGCAGATTTATCGACTCCATTCTTGTGTTTGTTGCTCCTCGTGCTTGTATTGCCATGGATCTTCCTTGTAAGGCTTCTGTAACATCTTCTACCAAAGATTTGACAGATGCAGATGTCAATCTTGTTTTGGCTCCAAATCCTGCTTACGACAAAGTAAGGGTAGAAGTAAGCAGAGAAACACCAATTGTATCTGCAACTGTAACGGATATCAATGGAAGGGTAGTTGCTACTTATAAAAATATCAACCACAATGTATTGGAGGTTCAGCGCAACAACCTCAATACCGGTATGTACATCATCAACATGACTTTTGAAAAAGGCAGCTTGTCTAAAAAAGTGATGTTCCAATAAAATTTGTGAAGACTTAAATAAAGAAGCTCTGCATTTTTGCAGGGCTTTTTTTTTGGGGCAAAAAAAAAGAGATGCAAAACTTGCATCTCTTTGTCTCGGGCAGCCCGTAGGGGAATCGAACCCCTGCTACCAGGATGAAAACCTGGCGTCCTAACCCCTAGACGAACGGGCCTTTTTTCAAAAGCAGTGCAAAGATATAATTTTTATCATAATTTAACCTAGCGAAATGAAAAAAAATGGAAAAATTCCTGTTTGATACAAAAATTTGCTCTCCAATGAGGGAACTATTCATTTGGATTGTCTTGACATATAGTTGAATACATAGTTGTAAAACAAAAATTTATAATATAATTTTTTTCGTAATATATATTTTTGGTTTCAACTTTTCCGTTACATTTGTGTTATAAAACCATAAAATATCCCCCCATGAAGATCCTAATGGTTTGTTTAGGAAATATTTGTCGCTCCCCCCTGGCACATGGCATTATGCAAGATCGCATTGGTATGTACCATCTACCATGGGAGGTAGATTCCGCAGGAACAGGGGGCTGGCATGCAGGAGAAGCCCCAGACTTTAGATCAGTTTTGGAGGCCAAAAAACATGGCCTGGATATCTCAAAACAACGTGCGCGCAAAATTAC
>CALMWS010000394.1 GCA_937870795.1 uncultured Bacteroidota bacterium
GGCGGTGATGCGGTGAGATAATATTAATTGCCTTATCTTTGGATTGTAAGTCAAATCCATGAAGTTATACCTGATACAATTCGACGCCAGACCGGCAGAAACAGAACAAAATCTGGACAGAATTGCTTTCATGATGAAAGGTGTGGAGCCCGGATCTATGGTGTTTTTACCGGAGATGTTCAACACTTCTTATGTGCTATCAGCTGAAACACTGAATAGTCAAATTGAGCAGGATGCTATAAGCTGGATGCAACAAAAAGCAAATTTGCATCAAATCATGATGGGTGGAAGCATGCCCATTTTTGATAGTGGAAAATTGCGAAACAGGTGGATAGCCTTTGATCCGGAAGGTAATCAGGCTACCTACGACAAAATACATTTGTTTAAACCCGGTGGAGAGGGCAGAAATTATAATGCAGGTGAAGCTTTAGTTCAGTGCAAGGTAGGTGACTGTTTGGTGAGACCGCTCATTTGTTATGATCTCAGGTTTCCTTTTCTGTCATTTCAAGATGCAAATGAACCTTATGACTTATTGGTTTATGCTGCCAACTGGCCCCTGGCCCGCATTCACCAATGGAAGCAGCTGTTGATAGCACGTGCCATTGAAAATCAGGTTTATGTAGCCGGGATCAACAGAACCGGTGTAGATCAGTATGGAAATGTATACCCGGGGAGTTCCATGCTCGTAGATTACGCAGGCAACGTTGTTCTGGAAGCAGGAAGTGAAGAAACGATGCTGTCTGCTAACCTGGATTTGAAGTCCATGCATCACTACCGGAAGGCATTTCCTTTTTTTACAGATGCAGTTCATAATTTCACCATCAAGCCTGCGGTACATTTGTCGCTGCCACTGACAAAATAGACTTATTGATCCAGCAAAGCAACAAAAACTGGACTTTGGCTAAAATGTGTATTAACTTTGAAGAAGAAAGACCAAAATACACTCAAATGAAAAAGTTCCAGTTTTTACTCCTTGTGTTACTATTGATGGTTATTCATTCTTCCCGTTTGCTGGGGCAATGTTATAACTGTGAACAACTGTATGTCAATGACCCCCGATCATGGTGGTATCACAAACAGGCTGCCATTGAGGATGTGACCATGGAAGTGCGTCCAGCCGGTAAGTTTTATGAAGTAGACTTGTATATGACTTACAGGGTTAATCCGTACGAATATACTTCCGAATACGACACCCTGGAGGTTGTACATTTTTTCAGGCTGCCAAAGCATGTTTCCATCACCGATTCATGGTTGTGGATTGGAGATACGATCATGAAGGCTGATATTTTGGAAAGGAGTACAGCTTTTAATATCTATGAAGGCATTGTCAACCGCAGAAAGGATCCAAGTGTACTTTACAAAAATCAGGAAGATGCTTATGAATTCAGGATTTTTCCTTTACCGGGGCAGAAAAGCAGGAAGGTCAAACTTACTTTTCTCGTTGCCTCCGATGAAAACGAGGCTTTTGAATTGCCGCTGGCCATGTTTTCTTTGAGTTATCCAAGACCTGATGTAAAGGTGATTGCTTACAAAAAAGACAGCCCTCTGAAACCCAATATTGGCAATGGTATCAACTTTGAAACACACTTTGCCGGTCAGGAAAACGAATATGCTGAAGCCCGCATTCCGGCAACAAAATATTCGGCGCCCGGCGGATCGATCAATACCCATTTGTTTAATCTGGAGCAAGCTATTGAACCCATTTCGCTGAAAACCGCCAAAGCCAATAATAATGCGACCTCCGGGTTTTATCAAATTTGTCTTGATCCGGCGCAACTTCTGGGCATAGATACTCTTGAAAAAAGGAAAGTTGTTTTTGTGGTTGATCACCAGACTGCCAATACTTTTTACAATAAGCAAGATGTATTGATTGCCTTGAAAGAGCACA
>CALMWS010000395.1 GCA_937870795.1 uncultured Bacteroidota bacterium
CCCCATACTTTGTGGGTAAGAAAGCCATCAAGGGAAATGCTGAATTTCTGATCCCGGGAAGCGGAAGTCTCTACAACACCACGAAGCGCATCCTGGATCAGGGCAAACCTCCGCATGGTCTCTTGAATTTGCGTTCTTATGTCTTCAAAGCCAATCTCTTTCAACCGCGTCGATAAATTTTGATGTGCCACGGCTGATAAAAAATCCATCCATTGATGGTGATGGGCTATGAGTTTGTTGCGGTAAGCGTTGGGTACTGAGGGAAGGATTTCTGCGCTTATGCTAGCTGCGTCCTGCTCCAAAGATGAAAAACCATAAATGGGGTTATTTCTTAAAAATCGGCTTTCCTGACCTTCAACAAAAAATTGAATTTCCTGTTTAAGGTTGTCAAGACCATCTCCACTTCTGGCGTTCATGCCAATGACTGGTACACCCAAAAAATGTTGCAAAGCCTGGCTATCAAGACGATTGCCATTTTCGGTAAATACATCCATCATGTTGAGCACCACAATGACAGGTATACCAAGGTCAATAATCTGGGTTGCCAACAACAGATGCCTCTCCAACTGGTTGACATCGGTCACATACACCACCAAATCGGGAAAAGAATCATTGTCGGGATTACAAAGTACCTGGCAAACTAGCTTTTCATCTTTTGAATTGGGAAATAAGCTGTAGGTGCCGGGGAGGTCGGTTACGCTGATGTCATGACTGCCCAGATGAAATGAGCCCGTTTTCTTTTCAACGGTAACGCCCGGGAAATTTGCTGTCTTTTGGCGAAGCCCGGTGAGGAGGTTAAAAATACTTGACTTTCCGGCATTGGGATTGCCGATCAGGGCCAGCCTCGTTGCTTTCATAATACTTCAATTTCTACAGAAGCAGCTTCGTTTTCCCTCATTGCAATAAGGTGGTTTTGCATTCTTATGTACAAGGCCCCTCCAAAAGGAGCTTTGCGCACCAATTCTACCCTTGAATTGGGCAATAAACCCATGGTAAGCAGCTTACAAGTAGCATCAAAATCAGCGAACTGGCGGATAAGTGCATTTTGTCCAACCTTGAGGTCCAAAATAGTTGTTTTCACAAATGCTTATTTAGACTAATTTTAAACAAAGATAGTGTAATTTTGATTTTAAGCAACTGGCCAAACATGATTAATATCAATTCATGGGCTGTTTTACGTCTCTTTTTATTGATGTTTTAGCCTATTGGAATAAGCAAAAAACCATAGTCTTGATAAACAAGCACATAGAAATGCATTTTTTCATACATTCGTTTCTACCTATTAAATCATCTTAATTTAAAATGAAAGTCGGCCATTTTTTAGTTTTTCTTCTTTTTACAATCCTGTCTTATCATAAAGGCAGTGCACAGGAATGGGACAGTTTGTTCAATGTGGGTGACTATTCGACCCTTATTGATCAGTCAAGTCAAAGATTTCAGGCTGATACCACAGACATAACGATTGAGCAGGTACTGGCGCGGGCAGCATTTTTGGGCAACCGTTTTTCACTTGCCAAAAAACACGCGTTGGCTCTCGAAATAAAAGGCATTGATACCACGCGACAACGTCAGAATCTGATGAAAATTTATGAAGCCGAACAAAACTATCCCTTGGCTGTGAAATATGGTCAAAAGTTGCGCAACACCTTTCCTCTTCAAAGTTACTACCCCCGCAAACTGGCGGAATACCATTTAGCCAGTGGTTATACAGGCGAAGCGCTACATTTGTTTTACCAGGCCTATAAAACCGAGCCGGGCGATTTGGCCAATGTCTATGCCTTTGCAGATCAGTTGCAACGGCAGGGTCAAAACCGGCTTGCAGACAGCATTGTATCTGTAGCATTGCAGTTGGAAGCAGAAAATCTCCAACTCCACAGCATGGCAGCCAGGATCAAAATGGCACTAAAAGATTATAAGTTGGCCATCCATCATTTTAGAGTGATTGAATCGCAAAGCGTTTTGGCACCCTGGCAATACAAAAATGCCGGCTATGCCTATTTTTTAATTGATTCACTCCAAAAAGCAAGAATTTATCTTGAGCGATCCCTCCAAAATGAAAATTCGCCGGAATTAAATTTCTATTATCTGGCATTGGTGCACACCAGCCTTGGCAATACGGATGAAGCCAAAAGTTATTTTAATAAGGCCATTGAAGCAGGCATATCAGGGCATGTAAAATCGTATTTCCACCACCTGGCGGGTTTTGATGCAAGAGAAGAACAATACAAGGCGGCCATGGAAAAACTCGAATTGTCTTACCGTTTATTCGAAGATGCCGAAAGTCTATTTTACCTTGGCGCCTATGCAGAAGGCAGGTACAGAAACAAGCAAAAAGCCATAGCGCTTTATGAAAAATACCTCAAGGAATGTACTGATCTGGAATGTGCCCAGGTAGCACTTGCAAAACAGCGCATTGAAGTGTTAAAAGAATACGAGTTTATGAAATCAAAAAATCAATAATTAATGGCAGAACGTCTCAATCAGCTGGCTTTGGTGGTAAATGATTACGATGAAGCCATCACTTTTTATACTCAAAAACTAGGATTTGAGCTGGTAGAAGACAGTGTCCTTTCTCCTGTTAAACGGTGGGTGGTGGTCAAGCCCGCTGGAGAGGGTGGTTGCAATATTTTGCTGGCCAGGGCTGCCAACGATGAGCAGCGGAGCCGCGTAGGGAATCAAACAGGTGGTAGGGTGTTTTTATTTTTATATACAGATAGCTTCGATGAATTTTACCACAGACTTACGCAAAATCAAATTGCCATTGTCAGACAACCTTCGGTAGAAACGTATGGCAGGGTACTTGTATTTGAAGACCTATATGGTAATTTATGGGACTTGATTGAGTCTATTTGATCAGATTTAGGTTGGATGCCACATTGAGTAGTTCACCTCTTTCAACAATTAGTTGTGCATCGGAGTATATGGTTTGGGTTATGTCAAGATCGCAACTTGCCCCAACCCTGGGTTTGATTACCACGATGGCATTGTGCAGGCTAGCCGGTGGCACAATACCTCCTGCCCAATTGGCCGCATTTGACCAGGACCCACTTCCTGTAAACACGTATACTGTATTAACCACCCCATCTGAGGTAACTTTATACAAACCACCGGCTGTATTGCTTGTGACAAAGAGCTCTCCGGCCTCGTTTTCTCCAAAATCTGAGATAGACAAAAGGGTACCATTGGTTTGTGAGGTGACTACCCAGGATGAGGTGCCGGAATTGTAGATTATTTTATAAAAGTTGCCCGAATAATAATCGGCAGCCAGGTAGTAACCACGCATATTTTCGTATTGATAGCCTCTGTACACCGTCCCTCCAATTACAGATGCTGATGGATTTTGGGTGGGATACGCATAAACCGGAAAAGTAAAATTACCCCCACTGCAACCGGTACTACTGAAAACGTTATTGCCTTCGTAACACTTCCAACCAAAATTGGTGCCGGCAGCACTGGCAAAAGCAA
>CALMWS010000396.1 GCA_937870795.1 uncultured Bacteroidota bacterium
TCTTTGATGTTTCATTCCTGTTTTTTTTGCTGTCAACCTATTTTAGGACGAGACATACCTATGTACTGAAGCTCCGATGCTCTGTCATGTCCTAGATAGAGTCACATATGTTGTCTTTAGCACGAAAAATCGATAAATTGAAAATTGGTAAATTGAAAATCGGTAAATCCACCTATCTTTATTGCTCAATGAAATCAAGACAAGACCCATACGCCGCCCTGCGGTATGCCGATTTCCGGTACTTTCTCGGTACCCAGTTTTCGTATACTGTAGCGGTGCTGATCCAGGAAGTGGTACTGGGCTATTATCTGTACGATGTTACTGGCGATCCTCTGACCCTGGGGCTTATTGGACTGTTTGAAGCCATACCTTACCTTGTATTGGCATTGTTTGGTGGCCACGTGGCAGATTTGTTTGATAAGAGGAAAATAGCTAGGGTGTGTATCAGCGGCATGATAGTGATTTCACTGCTGCTCATGTATGGCTTGCACCAGCTGAAGGGGCAAGCGGATGTGCAATACGTGATTTACGGAGCCGTATTTTGTATTGGTGTGGCCCGGGGCTTTATGGGACCTGCGTGGTCCTCGATCAAGGCGTTTCTGGTGGATCAAAAGCATTATTCCAATGCGGCCAGCTGGGCCTCTCAGTTTTGGCAGGGGGGCATGATTACAGGGCCGGCAGTAGCGGGTTTTTTATATGCATGGCTGGGATTGGAAAATACGCTTTGGGTGGTCATAGGTCTGTTTGTCATTTCTTTTCTTTCTACAACCCGTATCAGCACGCCCTCAAAGGCAGTAGCAACACAGACCGGCAATATCTGGCAGCGACTGGCCGAAGGGTATCGCTTTGTCACGGGTTCCAAAATTCTGATTTATGCCATTGCCCTTGATATGTTTTCGGTTTTGTTTGGTGGGGTAGTGGCCATCTTACCTGTGTACGCCAAAGATATTTTATTGGTAGGCCCCGAAGGACTGGGCATCCTACGCGCCGCTCCCGGAGTGGGTGCCGTGCTTACCATGTTTGGCACTGCCTATTATCCACCTACCCGCCACGCATGGAGAAATATGCTGATGGCCGTCTTTGGCTTTGGCCTGGCTACCCTCGTCTTTGCCATATCAACCCACTTTTACCTCAGTGTCTTTGCTCTCTTCCTCACCGGCGCTTTTGATAGCATCAGTGTGGTGGTAAGACAAACCATCCTCCAGATCCTGCCACCCGATGAGATGCGCGGCAGGGTCAATGCCATCAATGGCATCTTTGTCAGTTGTAGCAACGAACTCGGAGCCTTCGAATCCGGCGTTGCGGCCCGCCTCCTGGGTACGGTGCCTTCTGTACTGTTTGGAGCTTCCATGACCCTGGTCTGTATTTCCATCATTTATTATAAAACCCGCGACTTGTTGGGGGTGAATTTGATGGAGCAGCAGTCAGGTAAGTCCTAAAAGGCAAGGACATTTGATTGCCGTATAAGAAGGCAACAGTTTCCATTTTAAATCATTTTTCCTTGCCGGGAGAATTGTAATCTGATGAAATATCCATGAAAATACATATGTGCTGAATAATCCATATATTTGATTAACATTTGTACCTGAATGGATTGTGGTTATTATAAACTATTAAAAATAATATACTCACCCGCTTATGACTGTTTAAGGTGGGCTTGGATAGTTTTGGTGCAATTTTTTTTTATAATCAGCCTTAATGCCTCTTTTGCTTTAAATTCCCACTACAGTTTAAGCGACGGTGGATCCAGGCAACACCTCTGCAACCCTACTCTCCCAGACTCCACCCTCACCATCCCAGTTGTTGTACACATCATCCACAACAACGGCAGTGAAAATATTTCAGATGATCAGGTAAGAAATGCCGTAAAATGGATCAATGACGGACTACAACATCAAAATCATTATTTAAGTGAAAATGGTGCCGCTGCAAACATTCAATTGTGCCTGGCCCTGAAGGATCCAGGTGGTAAGGCAACCAATGGCATAGTACGACATGTGTCCACTTATACCGACATGACACTTGATCATGGTTTGGATACCATAATAAAATTAGCCACATGGGATACCAGGAAGTACCTAAATATTCGCTTGGTAAAAACGGTATGTAATGCCAGTGCTTGCAACCTGGGCGGCTTTGCCTTTTTGCCCAATGCCCACGGACTTAAAAAAGATGGCATTTATCTCGCTGCTGGGTCTTTCGGTCTCGACGCTGATCGCACGGTAACCGCCATCCATGAGCTGGGGCATTATTTGGGTCTATACCACACTTTTGAGAAGGGATGCAAAAATGATAACTGTTTGGTGGATGGGGATAAGGTGTGTGATACACCACCACAGGGCAGCGTATTGGGGCTTTGCTCTTCCGGGGTGGTAAATTCATGTTCAACCGATGAAGATGATAGTAGCATCAATAATCCATTCAGATCTCGGGCATTGGGAGGGCTGGGCGACCAGGCCGATGATAAGGCCAATTTTATGGATTACAGCGACCTAAGGTGCCAAAAACATTTTTCTCAAGGGCAGGTAAATAGAATGCGGTCGTTTGTCCTTAATGAGCGTGCCAGCCTGTTATCCTCTCCGGCTTGCACCCCACCTTGTAATGACGCTGTTGTGGCAAACTTTGTTTTGACTGACACTTTGATTGAGTTTGGAATTTTACCTACTATAAGTAATACCAGTACAAATGGTGCCTCATTTGTTTGGCTGCTCAATGGAAATATGCTAGGTACAGGAACAGTTCCTTTTTTTTCAAATCTGGCCCCTGGATTTTATCAACTGACTTTAATCGCCAAAAGTGAACAGAGCGAGTGCCCGTCTGATACAAGCATCCAGTCTTTTAAAGTGGTTTGTTCGGTGGATGCCGCCCATTCTTTTTATGTACAGGATAGCACACTTTTTGTGGAGTATAATGGTAATCCATATTTCAATTCTGCTTACCTAATCAACACTGGTGGAGACACACTTTTTGTTGGTAAAATAGACAGCCTGATTCTAAATCCCGGTTCATACCTGCTATGTTCTTTTTTTTCTAATGGACAATGCGAAGATTCCATATGTAATTGGTTTCAGGTTATGACTCCGAATGGCGCTGAAATCTGCAACGATGGTCTCGACAATGACCAGGATGGCTTTGTAGATATTTTTGATAAGGATTGCAGCTGTAATGAGCAAAGTTATAATGGCCTTTGCGATTCAGATTGTCAGTACCTGCCTGATAGCTTTCCACCTATTGAGGCGAGGGTGAAATGGAGGTCGGGGAAGATCAATGAAGGAAGTTTTGCATCTCATATCATTATTGGTGACATTGATAATGCGATGGAAGGGAGTGAAATAATTATCATTGGATCAAAAGGAGGATTTTTCCCTTTTAATTTTGATACTAGCTCAGTGTTCATTTTGTCCGGTACAAATGGAATTTTATCTAAAAAACGAAGTTTTGGTAATAGATTGAATCCTCAGTTTTGTTTTTCACCTTTATTGTTCCAAAATAATAGCAAAATCTTTAATATTATTGTATTTGATAGAGATTCCCTGTTTATTTTAGATACACAATTGAATAAAATAAATACTTTAGGTATTGGTACATTTGTTATTGACATTTCAACTTTTTTTGGTTCAGCTGATATTAACCAAGACGGCATTGGAGAGATTTATTCTAGAGGATCAGTATTCAATGAAAATGGGGTATTGCTTTTTGATGGTGGGGCATTTGGGTGTAATTATTTAGGTTTTTTCGGGCAATGTGTCAGAGGACATAGCATAGTGGCTGATTTTTTAGATTCAGATGGCCTCGAATTGGCAGCTGGGAATAAGGTTTTTTCTTTTCAGTTTAATAATTTAAATGGCACTCTGGGTAACACAGCTAACATTACTGTTGCTGAACCTGGGGTAGAAGATGGTTCAACTTCAATTGGGGACATTGATGGTGATGGGAAATTAGATGTAATTGTATTAAGAAATGCAAATAATAGTGCAGAAACAGGCCTTTGGGTATGGAATCCAAGGACTGGAAAAATTATTGCACATTCCTTTACTGATGGGACAGGAGGAAGTGTACCTTTCGTCGGTGATGTTGATGGGGATTGTGTGCCGGAAATAGGAATTAATTATAATGGTAAGTTGGTATTATATTATTACGATGGCACTAAAAATTTGAAGAAAAAGTATACGAAAGTTACTTCAGATAATAATTCTGGCGTCATTGGTATGACTATGTTTGATCTTAATCAGGATGGAAGTCAGGAGATCATATACCGTGACCGTACCAATTTTACCATACTTGATGGTCCAACAGGTAAGACTGTATATTCCTATCCGATGTTAAGCGTTACAGGTACTGAATATCCGGTTGTTGTAGATATTAACCATGATGGTAGCGCGGAAATCCTCATTGAAGGGGGAATTACATCTTCTGATACAACCTATGTCTTCTGCTTCGAATCCGCCAACCTCCCCTGGGCTCCCGCCCGCAGTGTATGGAACCAGGCAGGCTACCACATCACCAATGTCAATGACGACC
>CALMWS010000397.1 GCA_937870795.1 uncultured Bacteroidota bacterium
CTCAGCATTTGCACCAGATCCAATGTACTCACACCACCAGAATTATTGACATCACCTGTATATATTTTGGCAGCATAAAATGGATCCAAACCCAGGATGGTATTACGCAAAGCAGATAAATCAAGCAAGCCTATGTGATCTGCCTCTATGGATGTGCTCTTTACACGGATGTCGTATGTGGCACCGATCTCAAGATTGCTAAATGAATAAGGTGCTTGTGTCTTTTCTTGAACCAGCGTTGTATCCCCGTTCCAGATTTTGTAAAGACCCACTACTGCATTGGATGTAAATGGCTGACCACAGCCATCCTGGACATCTACGTTGAGATTTACATTTTGTCCGGTAAGCAAAGAGGTCAGGCTCATCATAAAAATGGCCCATAACCACACATATTTTTTCATTTGTTTTTTCATTTTTTTATTTTCCTATTGTTCAAAAATTGCTCACGAAATACCTGACTTATTTCACATTGGTAACATTAAAAAAAACCTGGTTGTTTTTTAGTCTCCTACATCATTTCAATGCACAGGCCATCCCAAGTTGGGCGGTTAGAGATGTATTGTACCTTGTATAGGCGGCTGGTGATACCAGGGTAGTCTGATTAAACAAACAACCCGCCCGCATCCAAACATTTTGATATACGGGAATACTGTAGTTAAAATCTACCATCCACGATGAAGATTTTAGTCTATATTGTTGGGTAAAATCTATTTCCTCCTGCTTCGTGTTTATACCTTCTGCCCACATGCTCGTGAACAGCCTTTGCTGGTAGGCGGCCTCCAGCTGAATCATGCCTTTTCCCAAATGCCATTTTTTACCCAGTCCCAGATAAACCGAAACGGAACTTATTCCAGGATATCGCTTTTTAGTTGTTTGTCGCACTGTGGTGGTCATTACATCGCCGTATTCTTCAATCACACTACCCTCATGATTTTTGTATGATGAGATGAGAACGTTTTCCTTAAACCCTACCACTGTATCCACCACAAACCCTGTATGTTCTTCTGTAGCAAAAAGGCCCGACAAGCCAGCACTGAAATAATATCTTTTGCCAATATCATGCCCTATTCCTAATCGCCCCTGATAAACGCTGCCGGGTTTCTCAATGTCTTTGACCCTATCAATAATCCCAGCCTCACCTCTCACATCCCGATAGTTAAAATACTGAACACCGCTGCCACCTTGCGCCACCAACCACCAGGCTGTTTTTGCATTTTGTGGTTGGGTGTAAACTAAAACAAGAGGCATTTGCTCTGCTTCATTTTCCATCCAACCCGGCACCAGGGTGGGCAGGGGCAAGAGCTTTGTCCCTCCCTTGAATTCATCTTGTTCCACATAAACCGTAGTTTCTGTTTCGCCCGGGGTTGCTGCCGGCTTGATCCTCTTTTCTTCCCCGATTACCGACACTACCGGGGTGGTTACTGTGGCAACTTCCACTTCACCTACACTCATTTGTCTTCCCCGTTCCACCCAATTGGTCTGCTGTTGCACTTCGTTGTCTGCTAAACCTGGCCTCTCTTTTATCTCAGTCAATGTCTTGCGCTGCGGCATTGAAAATTGTACTTGGCCATTGTCATTTATGCCCTTTGTACCGGCAATGGTATCCAATGGTTTGGATGTAGTCAAAATGGTAGTGAGCAATACAGAACCAGCCAGTCCAGCCATTACAAACCAAAATAATACAATCCTTCTCTTCTTTTTTTGATGCATCTTTTGCGAAAGCTCACGCCATGCCATGTCGACATCAAGTGTACTAGAATGATTTCGCAATTCCTGCATCTTTTGATTCCATTCTTTTGATGATCCTGTTTTCATCTTACTCTGCTTGAAAATTAAAATAAGGATTATTCCTCCATTTTACAATTTGTTGTCTCAATAATTCTTTGCTTCGGTTGAGCTGCGACCTCGAAGTCGACTCCTGTATATTGAGAGTTTTGGCTATTTCCTTATGACTGTACCCTTCTATTTCATACAAACAAAATACTTGTTTGTAGCCATCCGGCAGTGCTTCTATGATTTGCATCAAATGGTCGAGGTCATCACACTCATTGATGGAATCCACCACTACATGGTCCATCTCTTCATTGCGATAAAAGACTTCCTCAATTTTTTTCTTGTCGAGCTTATTAAGTGCCGTATGGATCACCACCTTCCTGGCCCAACTTTCAATGTGCCCTTTGGAATTATCAAATTGTCCGATGTTTTCAAAAATTTTAATAAAACTATCTTGCAGGTTGTCCATGGCATCAGTATTTTTGGGGCTATACTGCCTTGATACGGATAAAAGCCGGGGAGCAAGCTGCTCAAAAAGCATTCGTTGAGCAGTGCTTTCCCCTTTTTTACAACCTTCTATTATTTCCTTTATTCGGTTATCCACGTGATCAGCGTTTGTCCTTTATTTGATCAGTACATTGATGAATTCTCCATTTATATTTTTACCTTGTATTTTCCCGCCAATTTCTATTTCAACCTCCTCTCCTACTCCGCCGATTTTTTTCACCGTCACTTCCACCTTGTTACATTCGGGCCCATTGCAGTCGGTAATAGACGGATGGGTAAACATTACTGCCGACGGAACAAACTTGCCACTACTTCCACTGGTGGGAATGGAAATGGTAAAACTGCTGAGATCGGAAACTACCAGGTCTTTATTACCGCTATTTTCATAGAAAATAAAATAGTCCTCCTGGTTGAGCAATACTACACCACTATCGATATTGAAATACGCGGATACTTTTTCTACACATTTTTCCGGCGATCCCAATTCAATGGAATCTAATATCGCAACATTGTCGGCAAGCTGAATGTTGTACAACTGCTCGCGCCCCCTGTAAAGTCCTACATTTTCGGGAATACTGCACCAGGGTACCATTACCGACTGCTTCCCCATAGCCTGAGCAATCAACGCCACTCCTTTGCCATTTTCCATTAGGGAGTAAACCCTGTCATCTGTAGTCAATAAACCGTTGCATGTATTGACCGTAGATACTACTTTTTTGAGTTGGGTCAAAGGTACTGAAGCCTCTATTACCTCATCATTTGCGGGTTGGTTTGATACCGCATCGTAGAGCAGGTTTCCGCAAGCATCTTTGATAACCA
>CALMWS010000398.1 GCA_937870795.1 uncultured Bacteroidota bacterium
ATGCTTTTCGAAAAGGAATTTGATCAAGATAGCCGAAACTTACCTTGTTTTGAGCCTCGACCCATGCTTTTGTTTCACTGCTATTGTCATCTTCCAGCCACCTGTATGGGTCTGCCACCGCTGTGCCGTGATAGTTATCAACAACAGTATCTTTTCTGGTTTCAGGATATACTACTTTGATCATAGGATATTCAGTTTTTTTGTTTTGGCATGCCCCTAAAAATAAACATGAATACAATAAGATGTGTCCAACTCTCATGAATCAGCATTTTAACAGTTAAAATTTATAATGTGGGCCTGATTATAACCCTCTTCTCTTTATTTCCTGATCAATCAGAGAAAGCTCTCTTCCCATCTCTCCGGTTATTGAAGTATTTTCTTCAGCCCTACGGATCAAATAGGGCAATACTTCTTTTACGGGTCCATAAACTACGTACTTGGCTACATTGAAGCCCGCTTTTGCCAGATTGAAGGTAATACAATCACTCATGCCCATCAATTGGCAAAAATTGAGGTGTGGATGCGCTTTATCCAACTTTCTCTCATTGATCAATGTGGCTAGCAACATATTGCTCTCCTGATTGTGTGAAGCACAACAAACAGAAATTTTTTCATAATGATCTACACAGAATTGGATGGCAAGGTTATAATCGCGGTCTGTATCCTCTTTTGTTTCCTGAATGACACAATCATACCCCATATCGATAGCTCTGTTTCTTTCCTTTTCCATATATGCTCCTCTTACCAGTTTGGCACCCAATAGAAACTTACGCTCATCGGCAATGGCAAAATCTCTCTTGAGGTCGGCAAGTTTATCTTTTCTGTACAATTGATAAGTGTTGTAAACTATTACCTTTTCTTTATTGTATTTTTCCATCATTTCCATCGCCAAATTATCGATGGGGTCTTGCATCCAGGTCTCTTCTGCATCAATAAATACACCAACACCATGCTGGTGCCCTTTTGAACAGATAGAGTCAACCCTCCTGACAAAACCCTCATATTTGGATTTTTGATCCGGAGTGAGTGCTGTTTTGTTTTGCATGGCCTCCAGCACACTATTGTCTACCAAACCGGTCAGCTTGGTGCTGATCACAGGCA
>CALMWS010000399.1 GCA_937870795.1 uncultured Bacteroidota bacterium
TGCCTGTGATCAGCACCAAGCTGACCGGTTTGGTAGACAATAGTGTGCTGGAGGCTATGCAAAACAAAGCAGAACTCACACCGGATCAAAAATCCAAATATGAGGGTTTTGTCAAGAGAGTTGACTCTATCTGTTCAAAAGGGCACCAGCATGGTGTTGGAGTATTTATTGATGCAGAAGAGACCTGGATGCAAGACCCCATCGATAATTTGGCAATGGAAATGATGGAAAAATATAATAAAGAAAAGGTAATAGTTTACAACACTTATCAACTGTACAGAAAAGATAAACTTGCTGATCTCAAGAGAGATTTTGCTATTGCCAATGAGCGTAAGTTTCTATTGGGTGCCAAATTGGTAAGAGGTGCATACATGGAAAAGGAAAGAAACAGAGCTAGCGACATGGGCTATGAATGTGTCATTCAGGAAACAAAGGAGGATACAGACCGCGATTATAACCTTGCCATCCAATTCTGTGTTGATCATTATGAAAAGATTTCGGTTTGTTGTGCTTCACACAATCAGGAGAGCAATATGTTGCTAGCCACATTGATCAATGAGAGAAAGTTGGATAAAGCGCATCCACACCTCAATTTTTGCCAATTGATGGGCATGAGTGATTGTATTACCTTCAATCTGGCAAAAGCGGGCTTCAATGTAGCCAAGTACGTAGTTTATGGACCCGTAAAAGAAGTATTGCCCTATTTGATCCGAAGGGCGGAAGAAAATACTTCCATAACCGGAGAGATGGGAAGGGAACTTTCCCTGATTGATCAGGAAATAAAGAGAAGAGGGTTATAATCAGGCCCACAATATAAATTTTAACTATTAAAATGCTGATTCATGAGAGTTAGACAAATCTTATTGTATTCATGTTTATTTCTAGGGGCATGTCAAAACAAAAAAACTGAATATCCTATGATCAAAATAGCTTATCCGGAAACGAGAAAAGATACCATTGTTGATACCTATCATGGAACTGAGGTGGCAGACCCTTACAGGTGGCTGGAAGATGACAATAGCAGTGAAACAAAAGCATGGGTCGAAGCTCAAAACAAGGTAAGTTTCGGCTATCTTGATCAAATTCCTTTTCGAAAAGCAT
>CALMWS010000400.1 GCA_937870795.1 uncultured Bacteroidota bacterium
ATATGTGCCAGAGCAATAAGCAGACCTTCGAGGATGTGAGCGCGCTCTTCAGCCTTTCTGAGCTCGTATCGGGTCCTTCTAACGATTACCTCGATGCGAAATTTGATGAACTCATCGATGAGTTGTCTTATGTTGAGTACTCGCGGCCTGCCATTTACCAAAGCTATGTTGTTGACCCCGTATGATGTCTGTAGTGGGGTAAACTTATAAAGCTTCGACAGAACCACAGAGCCCATGGCGTCTTTTTTAATCTCTACAACGATGCGCAGACCATTGCGATCTGATTCGTCTCTGATGGTGCTGATTCCCGTAA
Organism: uncultured Bacteroidota bacterium; assembly: GCA_937870795.1. Classification (GTDB taxonomy): domain Bacteria; phylum Bacteroidota; class Bacteroidia; order Chitinophagales; family Saprospiraceae; genus JADKBO01. The sequence continues at coordinate 314 of CALMWS010000400.1, forward strand.
TTTTTTCATCCACCATCAATTCCGCAATCTTCTCAACGAGATTTGCTTTGTTGACCTGATACGGAATTTCGGTAATGATGATGGTTTCTCGTCCGGCGTTGTCAGATTCTATATGGGCTTTGCCTCTGACTACTACCCTTCCTCTACCAGTGTGGAAAGCTTCCTTAACACCCGACATACCATAAATGATACCGCCGGTTGGAAAATCAGGTGCCTTGATATGGGTGATGATTTCATCAATGCTAATTTCCGGATTGTCGAGGGTTGCTGTAATGCCATCAATGACTTCTGATAGGTTGTGGGGCAGCATATTGGTAGCCATACCCACAGCAATGCCCGAAGCACCATTAATGATGAGGTTGGGGATTTTTGTAGGAAGAACGGTGGGTTCTTCTAAAGAATCGTCAAAGTTGTTGGCAAAATCTACCGTTTCTTTATCGAGGTCATCGAGCATTTCATCAGAAATTCGCTCCAACCTAGCTTCAGTATAACGCATGGCAGCCGGACTATCACCGTCCATTGAACCAAAGTTGCCTTGTCCATCGACCAATTTGTACCGCAGTGACCAGGCCTGTGCCATTCTTACCATGGTGTCGTAAACGGAGCTATCACCGTGGGGGTGATATTTACCCAGTACCTCTCCCACAATCCTGGCAGATTTTTTATGGGCTTTATTATAACTTACCCCTAGCTCAGACATGCCATATAGCACCCTGCGGTGAACCGGTTTTAATCCATCTCTAACATCTGGAAGCGCTCTGGCAACAATCACCGACATAGAATAATCTATGTAGGCTGTCTTCATCTCGTCTTCGATGTTTATCGTTATAATTTTCTGATTTTCTGACATTTATATCCTCAAGTGGGTTTTTATTCACAAAGGTGCAAATTTAATGATTTTAAGCCAGAAAACCATGCGTTTTAGTAGATATATTAAAAAAAATCTAATGAAAAAAATAGCCTCTAATTGATTGAATTTCAGATCAAAATACATTATAAGTCAATTCTTATGCAAGGCATTGATGTAAAAACCACAAAGCCGGGTGTAAATGCTTAATTTTGGCTTTTACAATCCATGATTTCTATACTCATACCCATCTATAACAGAAACGCCACAAAGTTGGTAGATGATCTTCGGAAACAACTGGAAGAAACGGGTGTATTGTATGAAATTGTTGCTTTCGACGACGGGAGTGAAGAGAAAACCCTACTTGAAAATGCCGCATTAGGCCAAAAAAAGGGAATTCGTTATGAAATTTGTGGTGTCAATCGGGGAAGATCCATCATTCGCAATCAACTGGCCAAGGCAGCCAAGTATGAAACCCTCTTATTTTTGGATTGTGATAGTGAGATTGACAATCCTTCATTCATAGCCACTTATTTAAAGCACATCGACAGTGATGTTGTTTATGGCGGTACACACTACATCCCTTCAGAAAATGTCAGGGAAAGGGCTTTGCATTTGAAATTCGGGTTATTTCGTGAGGCATTAACTGCGGAAAGGAGAAAAAAGGCTCCATGGCTGACTTTCAAGACCAACAATTTTATGATTAAAAGCAGCATCATAAAAAAGGTGAGGTTTGATGAAGAAATCAAAGCTTACGGATATGAAGACGTTGTTTTTGCGGAAGCCTTAAAAGCACAGGGCATCATTGT
>CALMWS010000401.1 GCA_937870795.1 uncultured Bacteroidota bacterium
TCGGAGAGGCAGGTAATGGCTCTTCTAATTATGGTGTTTATGGCTTTTCTCCATTGGGTCCGAATAATTATGCCGGCTATTTTGAAGGGGCTGTGGCCATAGGCTCTGCCTTCCCTAAAAAAGCTACGGGATATATGCTTTCTGTCGATGGCAAAATCGCCGCTGAAGAAGTGCTGGTTGACCTCGATGCAGATTGGCCGGATTATGTTTTTAAAGACGACTATACTTTGTTGTCGTTGGCTCAAGTCAAAGACCACATCGAAGCCAAAGGCCACCTGCCCAATGTGCCCTCTGCCAAAGAAATAGAAGACCATGGCCTGCTGTTGGGCAATATGAACAAGGTACTGATGGAAAAAATTGAGGAGTTAACCCTCTATATTCTGCAGCAGGAAGAAAAACTGCAAAACTATGAACGCAGGCTCCAAAAATTAGAAACACAAAAGGGCAAATAACCTATTTAACACAAAAATGAACAAGGACTTCTGTTTTCGGAACATCCTCAATGCTTTTTCTTTTTAAGTGTTTTGCAACACTCACCACACATACAATCATCATGTCAACAATAAAATTTACCACTCTGGTTTTCCTTCTGGTTGCAACTCAACTGCAAGCTCAGTCATTGGGCGAACAATTAAAACAAATATTGCGCACTAAAACCAATATGCGTGAGATCATGACCAGTGTGGATTCCTTTTATGCACGGCTGCCAGAAGACATAAGAAACAATGGAGGTGAAGGACTTATTAAATTAAAACACTGGAAAAGGTGGGAGTATGAGCAAAGTAAATACCTGGGACCCAATGGTGAGTTTGTCAACCACAAACAATTAATTTTTGATGCCGATGAAGCGGAAACCAGAAAAAACAAGGGTAACAATCGTTCACAATTGCCGGGCAGCTGGAATAGCATTGGCATAGAAAACGCATTCTTTAGCCCCGATTCTACCTGGGGAGGCGTTTCTTACGGAAAAGGTATTGGCCGTATAGACAGAATCGCTTTTCACCCTTCCGATGCCAACACCTTCTATGTGGGCACGCCTTATGGTGGCTTATGGAAAACTACAGACCACGGTCAAACCTGGAAATGCCTCACGGATACCATCCCTTCCATTGGTATATCAGGTATTGTAGTCAGCTGGGCCAATCCTAATACAATATACATACTTACAGGCACAGGCGACAATAGTGCTGCTTCTTTTGTAACCCAGTTTGAATACATCTCTCCCTCAATGGGTGTCATGAAATCAACCGATGCCGGCCTGACCTGGAACTTTGTGGGTAGTTTCCCCTTAAGTTCGGGTGTTACTTCTTACATCTCTTATGCCCTGGTACAAAATCCCATCTATGCCTCAGAAATGTTGGCAGCAACCAGTGATGGCGTATTTCGTACCCTCGATGGAGGAGCCAACTGGACAAAGGTGAGAAATGGCCAACACTTTGATGTGATGTACAAACCCAACGACTCCGACATTGCCTACTGTACAACCAACGATACCATTTATTATTCTACCGACTATGGCACCACCTGGAATGTTAGCAGCGTCAACGTGGCCATACCCTCTACCAACGCAAGAATTGCACTTTGTGGCACCAATGCCAAAACCAGCAATGTGTATGCCCTTTGTGGCAGTAATACAGGGGCCGGTTCTTTTGTGGGCATCTATAAATCTGTCAACAATGGCCTTAATTTTACTCAAATTGCAAACACCCCCAACGTCATGGGAGGGCACTGGAATGGCCAGTCTGCCAATGATCAGGGCGGCTACGATATCGGCATCGCGGTGAATCATGCGGATACTATGAAGCTAAGCACTGCCGGCATCAACCTGTGGAGATCCACCAACGGGGGCGTTAATCTCACCGCCGCTTCCTATTGGGTAGAATGGGATACAACCACAACAGCCGCCAAAATCCACGCAGACCACCATGCCGTGGCATATAATAAACTGAACAACCGCTTGTATTCCTGCAACGATGGTGGCCTCTACTACAGCACAGATAATGGGGTAACCTGGATCAATCTATCCAAAGGTTTGGTAACAAGCCAATTTTATCACCTCACCCAATTCAATGCGGGCAGCTACATTTTAAGTGGGGGCCAACAGGATAATGGCCTAAAACTAAGAAACAGCGGATCCAAAAATTATACCCACATCGGACCGGGTGATGGCTTTCAGACCGCCTTTCAACCCAACAATGCAGATATCATCTATTTTACCAATAATCAGGGCTGCAGAAAAATAAACGGGAAAACAGGAAAGTCAATGCCTTTTGCCAGTCCGGATGGATCTGATTGGTACAAACACATCATGACCCATGTAACGGATACCAGCAAAGTGTATGTAGGGGCGGCCAACAAATTATTTACTTCAAATGATCAGGGCCAAACCTGGAGCACCAACAATGCCGTAAGTGGCTATTTGGCAATGGCTCAATCTACCTTAGTACCCAATACCATGTACATCGCGGGAGCTGCCAGTTATACAGGACCCGGTCAAATATGGGGAACTACCAACCTGGGCAGTAGCTGGACCAACCTTTCCACCAATCCTGGCTTTCCTACCGGCTTCAGCAGAATCACAGACATTGCCATTGATCCCAATAGCTCGAGTTCGGTTTACGTTTCATTTGGTGGTTTTACTGCCGGACAAAAAGTATTTTATTCCGGCGATGGTGGCAACAATTGGCAAAACTTCAGCTTTGACCTTCCCAATGTAGTCGCCCACTGCCTGGCCGTAGCCAATAGCAAGGTCTATGTAGGCACCGACCTGGGCATGTACAGGCGAGATTTCAACACCTCCACCTGGGTCCTCGTCAGAGACAACATGCCCAAGGTCCCCATCTCAGATATACACGTGGATATGAATAGCGGCAACATCATCTGTTCCACCTTCGGCCGTGGCGTATGGCAACGTGATTTTTGTGTCAACACCATCGCCCTTAATTATCCACTCAAAGGAACATTGGCCTACGAAAGTACGGTAGAAATTACTTCCACTTCCCTGATTCCCGGCACCAACAATGTAGACAGCATCATGATGACCTCCGGCAAAGTGTTGCTTCAACCCGGCTTCAAAGCAAAACAAGGCACCCACATGAAAGCAGCCGTTGGTGGCTGTGACCATGGTGCGCAGCCTGTTAAGGGGCCGGATGGGCCTTTGGTAGGGATTAGGGACTAGGGGGATAGGGAATATTGTTGTCACATAAAATGTATTGACAGGGTTCTACCCTAAAACTTAGACCAAAAAAAGACAAACAATTTAAATAATTACGGGTCGTCGGCCCGTTTTTCCTGTTAAAATAAACAGACAGCTATTTAGACTCATGTGCGAAACAGCTTGAGATTTATTTTGAAGCGTCATTCTATAGATGCCCTGTGATAAAACTTAAATATTAGTGTTATCTCTTTGTTTTCCATCTTTCTATTTCCAGGATATACTCAGGAATTGTCATTTCTTCAATTTCCTGTTTTGCAAATTTTTCTGCTTCCGTTGAATTGTGTTCGCCTAAATATTTATTCGTTTTTACGAGAAATAACTCCGTGTTAAAATCTATAAAATCACTGTATACTTTATTGGAGGTGATCATATTGGCAATAGATACTGTTTCCGAAAACCAAGATCTTATACATTTGATGAGCTGAAGAGGCGTATCTGAGTGGTTCTTTATGTCGAAACCATTAATATCAGAAATTGCCCTCATATAATTATAATTTTCATGCTTCGCCATAATTTATCCAACCGGAGGATGAGGGTCTTTTGCATAGGAATTCCTTTCTTGTATCCTCCCGTCCCTTTTGTGAATGAAAAGTTCGGTTTCCTGCTTTCTACTTATCTCACGACCAAATTTGATGGCCTCATCTTTTCTATCAAAAGATCTTGTTATTCTAGTAGATCCAGATTTCTTAACTGCCCAACCTCCTCTCTCACTCGATGGAATAACGTGATTCGACTTTCTCATAATTTTTGTACTTTTAATATAATTAACATATCTTGTTTAAAATTGGTTTCAAACGGAAAATTCATAGGGAAAAGTGCTTATAATTTGTTTCCTTTTCTTTACAGCCTTTCCATTGCTTTCTCTACTGAATATCAATAATTAATTTAAATTCATGAAAATTCCGATCGAATGCTAATTTTCAATTCAGTGTTCCAAATAATTAGCCAATTTTTCATCCAGCTCTTCTTCGCTTATCGTTTTTCCTTGCTCAACTTCTTTCAAACTGCGGTTAACTTTTTCTACAATGATGATGCGTTCGATCAGTTCATCAAGCGTGAATTCCTCTGGCATTTCCTTTATTTGGCTATTTACCAATTCTTTGGTTAACATATATGTTTATTTTAATGGATATTAATGTTTATTTATGAACCCTTATATATTACCTGCTTTTTTCATTAGGCTAAATGAATGCTACTGTATGGTAAAGTCAATGTTTTTAAACACTTTTAAATTCAAAGATACCAATATTTTGTGTTTCTGTCAAGTGGGTAGGGATGTGATGAAGATTCATGGTTAGTGCCTGCGGTTGCTACTATAAATAGTGACCTTAGTGTTTTCATTGTGGCCTTTGTGGTGAAAAAAGACCCGTCAATTTAACCACTAAGAACACTAGGGCTCTTTGTGCCCCTTTGTGTCTCCCTTGTGTCCTTTGTGGTGAAAAAAGACACATCAATTTAACCACTAAAAACACTAGGACTCTTTGTGCCCCTTGTGTTTCCTTTGTGCACCTTGTGGTGAATTTCTCCCATTTCACGAAGCCATATCCCATTTCATCTGAATTCGTTTTTATCGTCTGCCACCAGCCCATATCTTCGCAAAAAAAAAGAAATGAAAAAGATATTGCTGGGTGCCCTGTTTGTGTTGTCCGTTGCCACTATTTATAGTATCTATTTTGTGGC
>CALMWS010000402.1 GCA_937870795.1 uncultured Bacteroidota bacterium
TGGAATTGGGACAATATTTTGATAGTATTTCCATTTGCCTTTCCAAAGGCCTGGGAGCTCCGGTGGGTAGCGTATTGACAGGTACTAAAGAATTTATTGCAAAAGCCCGCAAGGTTCGGAAAGTCATGGGAGGAGGCATGCGACAAGCTGGATATCTTGCTGCTGCTGGCATCTATGCACTCGATCACCACATCATTGATTTGAAACGAGATAATGACAATGCAAAACGAGTTGGATTGAAACTTGAAAACATCAGTTGGGTTGACTATGTTCTCCCCATCCGCACCAACATCATCATTTTCTATCTCAAACCTCCCTTTAATTCAACACAAGTAGTAGCAAAGCTCAAAGACAAAAAAATATTGGCTTCTCCTTTTGGAGAAAATGCGGTGAGATGGGTTTTTCACAGAGATATCACAGACGAAATGATGAATGAGCTCCTGTTAAGAATGGATCAGTTATAGTGACTTAATGGCCTTCAATTTCCCAATTTTGTTTTAACCTCGAATTCAAAGGGCTTTTTTTCCAGGCTTTAAACATGATTAATATTTTATCGTAATTGGTCAAACCATCTTTGATGCCGTTGGCTTTTAAATACGAATCATAAATGACGTCTCTAACCATTGGCATAATTTCCGGGTACCGATCCAACGCCCCATATAGAACTTCGAGATCCCTTCTGATAGCTATGGGTCGGAAAAACAAATGTTGGTAATATGAATATCTTGCTGATTTTTTTAGATCCGCATTTAAATATCTCCAATAGGTCAATAACCCAGAATACTGGATGAACGCATTGTCCGAATTAAGACAGGTAATCATTGCCACAAAATTGCAATCAGCTTCTCCTGTGATGCCATTGGCGTGGCCAAGCTCATGTGCCATAACAAAAGGAGCATGAAAATGCGCCAGACCAGGGTCATAATGCCCTTCACCGCTAAATGTAAGGTAGATGCCTGCAGTAGAGAAAACCAACAAACTTCCGGACGGATAAAGTGGTCTTATCCTTACTTTTTCAAAGGATTTAATTTGCCATTCTTTTAAGGTCGAGGCTACACTTTTTTGAATGATTAAATCCAGATGTGCCGGCGTAACGGATAAAGGCAACGGGAGGGTTTCATCCATCCATATCTTTTTTCTGGTAGAAAGTAGTTTCTCTTCTACCCAACGGAGTTCCGCTACCAGGTAGTTGGAATCAATATTTTCCTCCATTAAAGACAGTCGTTGTGAAAGTGAAGGTGCTTTGTACAAAATGCCCCAACTCACATAAAACCAGCAATAAATAAACATGAATATAAAAACAAAAAATAACAAAGATTGAACTTTAGGCAATATTGCTATCCATTTGTTTTTCCAGGCTAAATAACAGAGCCAAATAAAAAGTGGAATTACCAGATAAATCGCTGCAAAAGGCAAATAGTAAAAAGTAAATCCGTACATCTTACGGATAAATGAAAAAACGGGATAATAAATCCCTAACACGCCTTTCTGGCTTATAAACTGGATCAATGTAGCCAGAAGTAAAATGGTAATCCATAACCAATAGCCAACTTTAGTATGCCCCCTGATTTCCCTTTCCATCGGTTATTCTCTGACCAATGAATGTAAAAATAGGTCTATACTGTCATTCAGGCTTTTTTCGATGGTTGTATAAACCGTAAGCGTGATCATCTGATCCTCCATTATTACAATTTTTCCCTTTACTGCCTGCCGGCTGACAACATCCTCTAATCTGAAAATTTTCATATTTTGTGCATCATCCACTTCGCTTTCATAAACGATTTTACATTTTAGATTTTCGCTGAGGGCAGCAATGGTTTCATGCAAGGTAAGAGAGATTAATTCTGTACTATCTGCCGGAAATGTATTTTGCGGATAGGCCACCCATTGCCCGGAATATAAAAAATTGGGATCACTGGTTGCAGGCGAAAAGGTAAGGGAATGTGAAGGCAAAACACCTAGCTGGGTATGCAAATCTTTTCTATTTTCTTTAGGGGGATTGGGAAAGGATATATACGTGTTTTTATCTCCCAGTAAGTATTTATTCCACGTGTTTTGCGAAAAAATGCCTTGGGATAAAAATAAAAAAAGAAGGAAGATCATCAGAGGATATACCCTGAAATGAGTATACTTGCATACCCTTTGAACTATTGAATCCTGATGGCTCATGTTAAGGACAAATATAAGTTAAACTTTTGTACAAAATTCTGAAAATCAATGATAGTTAACGTGAATGTAAAACGAGCTGATAGAAAAAAAAGGCAGGTATTTCTGTTCTTTATATTTATTTTAACATTGACCATTTTATCCTGTAAAAATGAAAATACCAAGGCAGGAGATGCACCTGGTTCGAGCCAGGAGGCTGCCTGGCTTGAAGACTACAGCCCTTCTCCATTTGTATGGGGATACATAGATACTATGGGCAGTTTTGTGATCAATCCATTATTTGATGACACCCGGGATTTTTCCAATGGACTGGCAGCTGTTAACTTAAACGGTAAATGGGGCTACATCAATAAGCAAGGAAAATTGGTAATCAGTAATTTATACATGACATGCGGTGATTTTTCTGAAAATATAGCTGTTGTGCAGGGTTTTGATAAAAAATATCATTACATCGACAGTACTGGCAAGAAAATATTTGATTGCCCTGGTGAAGAATGCGCCAGCTTTGTAGGTGAATTTGCAGTATTTGCAGTAAATGAGTCATTTGGGGTCATTGACAAAAAAGGAAATGCCGTAGTTCCACCTCGATTTCGCGATCTAAAATTTGGCGCCCCGGGCCAATTTATTGCAAAAATTGGAACTCAGGAGGGCGTCATTGGATTACAAGCTAATTGGATAATTGAGGCCGGATCCCATTCTATAAAATTGGCTGGCGAAGGATATTACATCGTAAAAGATGGACAACAATCTTCCTACTTTGATACAAAAGGCAAAAGAGTTGCCGGCCCCTACAATACAGCTGGGGTTTTTGAACATGGGTATGCTGCTGTAAAAAAAGACAACAAATACGAGGTTTTAGACAAAACAATGAAAACCATCTATGCTACTTCTAAAAAACTTACGAGTGCGGGGAGTGGCTTATGGATAGAATGGCAAAACGATACTACCGGACTCATTATTTACAATGATGGCAGGTATTTAACAAAAAAACCTTATGCAGCATTTTTAAAATTTGCTGAAGGTACCATTGGGGTTATGCAGGGTGAGAGCTGGGGATATTTGGATAGCAATGGAGCTGAAATGGTGAGCCCCTCACTCCCCCTGGCTTGGGATTGTATTGGTGGACGAATCCGGTTTATTGGCCAGTCTGGTTATGGGTTTTTGGATCGAGAAGGAAAAGTAAAAATTATCCCCAAATTTCCGGAAGCAAGAGATTTTAAAGAAGGTTTAGCCCGAGCAGCTATATTTAGGTAAAAATTAATTGTTTTGTAACCGTTTGCTCCGTTGTTGCGTAATGTTAGCATGATGTCGGAAACAGAAATAGTCGCGGGTCTGAAAGCAAAAGATCCACGGGCCACCACTAAATTTGTGGAAATGTATTCCGGCTATATTTATAATGTATGCCACAAGATATTGAGATCATGGCAGGAGGCAGAAGAAGCCACTCAGGATACTTGCATAAAGGTCATCAATAAAATAGAAGATTACAACAGTACATCCCCCTTCAAAGCATGGGTTTTCACCATTGCTTACCGCACGGGGATTGACTACAAACGAAAGCAAAAAAAATTTGCTGACCCTGAAATCCTGCAGAATACAGCAGGTCTCATGGACAGTGATGCTTCTTATGAAGACCTGGAAAACAAGAAAAAAATCAGCCAGCTCCTAAAACACATAAGTGAAGAAGATGCTACGCTCGTTCAATTGTATTATCTCAATGAATTTAGCATTAAAGAAATTGTGGAGGCTACCGGTCTGACCGAAAGCAATATTAAAATAAAATTATTCAGAGCCAGGAGAGAGATGGCCAAACATATTGACAAATATTTTGATACCCATTAAATTTGCACACATGGAAGAAATGATGATCCGTTTTCTGGAAGGCAGATGCACCAACGAAGAAATTGACCTTCTTAAAAAAGACACTGCAGTATGGGAGGAATTGATACAAATGCAGCGGTTGGATGGGGTCTTTGCTCAAAATATATTTGAAAAGCCGGGGCCATTGCTCAATGATCGCATTCTTCAAAATTTAGATATCCAAACCAAAGGAAAAACCTGGGATTTCAATGATTTTATTCTTCCAATTCTTTTTGGGTTGGGATCCATTATTTACTTTTTGTTTGCAAAACAAAACGCAACAACTACTGAGCATTCTGTATGGTTTGAAATTCCACAAGGTAGTCAGGCAATAGCCATTGTGGGATCAGCTTTGTCTCTGCTATTATTGGTCTTGTTGGATCAATTCCTCCAAAAAAAAGCAGGAAAGAACTTGGGTTTGTTTGCAGCTTTGTACTAATCAGGCAATGTTGGTATAGACGTGCTGAACGTCGTCGTCATCTTCCAATTTGTCTAATAATTTCTGAATATCAACCAGTTGTTCTTCAGTGAATTCAATGGGAGAGGTAGGGATTCTTTCCAGTTGTGCAGAATTAACAGGAAGACCCTTTTCATCAAATGCCTTTACCAATGAGCCAAAGTTGCTGTAGTCGCCATAAGCATAAACTGTGTTTCCATCAATTTCAAACTCCTGCAAACCACTGTCAATCAGCTCAAATTCAAGCTCTTCCATATCTACATTGGCAGGTTTTTCAAATTCAATGACTGCTTTTCTGTCAAAAAGAAACTCCAATGAACCTGAGGGTACTACCTGACCACCAGCCTTATTGAAATATGATTTGACATTGGCTACCGTCCTAGTAGTATTGTCTGTAGCACATTCCACAAACACAAGCACACCATGGGGTCCCTTGCCCTCATAGCTCACCTCCACAAAGTCAGCACCGTCTTTGCCTTCAGCCCTTTTGATAGCAGCTTCGATATTGTCTTTGGGCATATTGTTTGCTTTTGCCAGGTTGATGGCTAGTCGCAATTTTGAGTTCATCTCTGGATCCGGACCACCTTCTTTGGCTGCCAATGTTATGGTGCGGCTTACTTTTGGAAAAATTCTGGACATATTGGCCCATCTTTTTTCTTTTGCTGCCCGACGGTATTCAAATGCTCTTCCCATGGATGTTAGTTTACGGACTGCAAAAATAAACGCTTATATGAAAATTTCTAAAAGATCATTCCAATAAATTGAGTGAAGTCAAGACAAAAACCACATTTCCCAATACTTGGAAATAAAATATTTAAGGAAAATGGAACTTTTTACAGAATCATGCGTTTCTCTTTTTTTAACCCGGAAAATTTAATGCTATGAATGCAACCAAACGCAAAACATGCCCTGTTTGCGACGAAATCCTTAGGGGCAGGTCAGACAAGATATTTTGTTCTTCTGATTGTCGTACAACATTTCATAATTCTCAGAACAAAGATGCAAGCTCGTTTATGTCGTCTGTCAACAATATTCTGAGAAAAAACAGAAGAATCTTAATGAAGTTGAACCAGGGAGGAAAAGCCAAAGTTCATGTAAAACAGTTGATGCAGGAGGGCTACAAATTTGCCTATCACACCAATGAGTATACCACAAAATCAGGGAAAAAATACATCTTTTGCTACGACCAGGGCTTCCTTGAGATTGAGTCAGGCATGCTGGCACTCGTAGTCAAACAAGATTATGTGGTTTAGCCTATTTTTTCCAGACCAATGAGAGCATGGTAAAAGGCATCACAATAAGAAGAGCCACAAAAATTGACCAAATTATTTTCCTGTCCATTTGCAATAATTTTATAATGCAAAGCTAGATAAGCAGGTTTAAGCCAAACGCAACTTAAAATTAATAAATGGTTAAATATCGTGGTTAGTTGGTGGGTCTGTCTGGAGCTGGTAAACTTGCGTGAAATTCATTTTTTATCCGCTCTGCATATTGTTGCAATAAGTCCATAACACGATTGTGATCAGGAGAAGCCACGATCATGCCGATATGGTGTTTTTTGTTCAAATGCCAAACGATTTCAGTATCTGTAAAGGATGAGGTGTCAGGCTTTTCGTACCTTGAAAGTGACACAATTATACCGGCATAATCATCTTTTGCTTTTGGAAGTTTGTATTTACCACCTGTGTGTGCTGCAATTTCTATCTTGGCCCATTCTGTCCAAAGATTGATACCTGTTGCCTTTTCTACCATGTCTGAAAGATGTGCCCCCCCTACTCTTGACGAGGTTTCCAGGAAGTAATATTTGCCATCGTGTCCTTTAATAAATTCTGTGTGAGAAGCACTGAAAACCATGCCAAAGGCTTTCATTATGGTCTCATTCAGTTGTTTAAGTTTTTGATCTTCCCAACTATTCACGGCCAATGTAACGGATCTGAAAATTCCACCACCGTGTGCCACTTCAAATGGTGTGTTGAGGTATTGACTAACTTTGGAAAAAACAACCTTGCCATTGAATGATAATGCATCTACATGAAACACATCACCTGGCGTAAATTTTTCCAATAAAAAGGCATGCCTCCGGTCTCCAAGGGCATTCACTTTTTCCCATAATTCATCCTTGGTATGTACTTTCGACATGCCAGTGGCAGAAGCCTGACCACGTGGTTTCAATATCCAGGGAGCATCAATGGTTGAAGTAAAATTGTGGATGTCTTCATCATGAAACAAAGAAGTAAAATCTGGTACAGGTATACCCTCTGACTTTGCTTTTATACGCATGGCCAACTTATCTCTGAAATACCTTGCTGTAGTCTCTCCCATGCCATTGATTCGGAAGTATTCTCGCAAATGGGCGGTGGCTTCAACGT
>CALMWS010000403.1 GCA_937870795.1 uncultured Bacteroidota bacterium
CAGCGTGTGGCTGTAACCGGTCCGAGTGGCAGCGGCAAATCAACCCTGGCCCGCATCATTTGTGGTGTCGAACCCTTTGAAAAAGGCCAACTGCAATGGATGGTAAATGGTACTGCTCAAAAGGTACAGATGATTTTCCAACACCCTGCTCTTTCACTCAATCCCCGACTAACCATAGCCCAGAGCCTGGCTGAACCCTACCGTATCAACAGGCTTCCCTATTCTAAAGACGACCTTATCCGCGGTCTGACAGAAGTTGGACTTAGCGCCGAACACCTCGACCGCTTGCCCCACCAATTGTCGGGTGGTCAATTGCAGCGGGTATGTATAGCCCGGGCACTTGCACTGAAACCCAGACTCCTAATTCTGGATGAAGCCGTGACTGCATTGGATGCTGTGAGCAAAACTGAAATCCTCCACCTACTCGACGAAGTCTATGCACAGCACAGCATAAGTTACCTGATGATCACCCACGACCCCTCACTCGCAACAGATTTTTGTGACACGATTATATCCATCTCAGGCGAAAAATAATTTTAACAATGCTGTGTTTTAACATCCTACATAACAAGGGCCCGGTTATTAAGAATCATATTTATTTATCAAATATTTAACAATTCCATTCACCGCTTATCTACATAACCCGCCGTTTATCTAATACATTTTTGCCGGCACACAGCTATTTAATTTTTCATCACCAAAATAATAATCATGAATACCATCAGGCATACCCTGCTTGCGGCGGGGATACTATTATGTATTACATTTTCCTATGGTCAACAAACGGAGACCTATCCCAAAAATGAACTTGAACTCAACAGTTTTAAATTTGGTTTTAGCAAAGACTTTGAATACACTTCTGCGGGCATGGGCATAACCTATAGACGAATGATCAACAAACACCTGGCCTTACATGCTACTGCCTATGGCAACCTCATCTCCCATGAATACAACGAGCGACAACAAAACTACCTCAACGGCTATCTCGGTGCAGGGGCAACCTGGTTTTTAAAAGAAAGCCGTCAGGGACTTTATGTTTCTACTACCCTACAGCACCGATTTTTATATGACATTACCTCCAAAGGCACGGTTTCTACCAGCCTGGCATTGTCAACAGCCATTGGCGCAAGAATCAATCTGAATAAAAATATCTACCTCAATGCCAGCATGGATTTGAACTATGATTTCACCCGCAAAAACTTTGATGTTGCACCCAATGTGGGCATAGGATTTCGGTTTTGATATGCCTATAAATAATAAAAAAAAAATACAATACGTTGATATACAACATATTAGATTAAAATCAATAAAACTATTATATCAATGTTTAAAAATGTTTTCTGAAACTAACAGCCAGGTTACTTATACCGGATCACCATAAAGATCGTAATCGTCGGCCTGGGTAATCTTGATGTTGGTAAAATCCCCAATACGAAGGAAGTATTTTTTGGCATCTACCAGCACCTCGTTGTCTACCTCGGGACTGTCGTACTCGGTACGACCCACAAAATACTCTCCTTCCTTGCGGTCGATGAGTACCCTATATGTTTGACCTACTTTTTCGTGGTTTTTACCATTGCTGATGTCCTGCTGAATAGCCATCAAAGTAG
Source organism: uncultured Bacteroidota bacterium (assembly GCA_937870795.1). Lineage (GTDB taxonomy): Bacteria > Bacteroidota > Bacteroidia > Chitinophagales > Saprospiraceae > JADKBO01. The sequence goes on from CALMWS010000403.1 coordinate 1,611, forward strand.
AAGCTCTTTCTTCTTTGACATCTGCGGGTACATCGTCTTCAACGAGATAAGCAGAAGTATCTTCTTCGTGAGAATATTGAAAGACCCCCATCCGTTCAAACTGCATTTCTTTTACAAAGTCGCACAATTCCTCAAACTCTTCTTCGGTCTCCCCCGGGAAGCCAACCAAAAATGTGGTGCGTATGGCTATGTTGGGTACTTTTTTCCTGGCTTCATTGATGAGTTGGGTCTGTTCCTCTCTGGTGGTTTGCCTTTTCATGCGCGCCAACACCGTATCAGCTGCATGTTGCAGGGGTATGTCAAGATAATTACAAATTTTGGGCTGCCTGGCCATCACGTCAAAGACTTCCATAGGAAATTTGCTTGGGTAGGCATAGTGCAGGCGAATCCATTCAATTCCTTCGACTTCACACAATGCATCCAGCAATTTCGGCAGGGCTCTTTCTTTGTACAGATCCAGACCATAATAAGTCAGTTCCTGCGCTATGAGCATGATTTCTTTGACACCCATGCGTGCCAGGTTTTTGGCTTCCGTGACCAATGATTCTATGGGCCTCGATACGTGTCCGCCCCGCATGAGGGGAATAGCGCAAAATGAGCAGGTGCGATTACATCCTTCTGCTATTTTGAGATAGGCGTAGTGCTGAGGAGTGGTAGTAATGCGTTCACCTACCAGCTCGTGTTTGTAATCTGCGTTAAACCTGGCTAGGATGCCGGGCAATTCCATGGTACCAAAAAAAGCATCTACTTCAGGGATCTCAGTTTCAAGGTCATCTTTGTAACGTTGCGACAGACAGCCCGTGACGTACAATTTATCGATACCTCCCTTTTTGCGAATGGCTGCGTACTCCAGGATGGTGTTGACCGACTCCTCTTTGGCCAGGTCAATAAAGCCACATGTATTCACAATTACTATATTGGCTTTTTCATCGCTGTCGTGCACCACATCGATGTCATTGGCCTTGAGTTGGGTCATCAGGTTCTCCGAATCCACAATGTTTTTGGAGCAACCCAGGGTAATGATGTTGACCCTGTCTTTTTTGAGGGTTTTCGACTTCAAGCTTATGCTTTTTGGTACATAACTTCCTTCACTGCCCTGATGACTTTTGAAGGATTGGGTAGGTATTCTTCTACAAAGGTAGGTGCATAACCCAGTGAGGTGTCAGCTGCATTCACCCGCACTACCGGTGCATCCAGATAATCAAAGGCATAACGCTGCATTTCGTAAGCGATTTCAGCTGAGACGCCTGCAAAGGGCCATGATTCATCTACAACTACCATTCGGTTGGTCTTTTTGAGCGACTCCACCAGGGTCTTGTGATCCAGCGGACGAATGGTGCGCAGGTCGATGACCTCTGCAGAGATGCCTTGCTTCTCCAGTTCTATTGCCGCTTCTTTAGCAACCTCAATCATTTTGTTGTAGGACACAATGGTCACATCTGTACCTTCTCTCCTAATAGCGGCCTTTCCAATGGGTACTACGTAGTCACCATCAGGTACTTCGCCTTTGAGTCCATAAAGGATCTCTGATTCCATCATGCATACAGGGTCATTGTCACGAATGGCCGCCTTGAGTAAGCCCTTGGCATCAGCCGGATCGATACAGGATATCACTTTTAAGCCGGGCACGTTGCCCATCCAACTTTCAAAAGTCTGTGAATGTTGCTGAGCCAGCTGTCCTGCAGCACCTGAGGGTCCTCTAAATACGATGGGACACATAAACTGGCCCCCGGATTGTGTGAGCGTCTTGGCTGCATTGTTGACGATTTGGTCAAATGCCAGCACTGCAAAGTTCCATGTCATAAATTCTACAATCGGTCGCAAGCCGTTCATAGCCGCTCCTACCCCAATGCCCGCAAAGCCCAATTCTGCAATGGGTGTGTCGATCACTCTCTTGGGACCAAACTCATCCAGCATACCCTTACTTACTTTGTACGCTCCATTGTATTCTGCCACTTCTTCTCCCATGAGGAAGACGGTTTCGTCACGACGCATTTCTTCGCTCATGGCCTCTCCAAGTGCATCTCTCAGTGTAATTACTCTTGACATTGAATTGTTGATTTAAGGCTGCAAAGATAAAGGATAATGACATTATTTGGTGGGCAATTTTTAAGATATAACACACCCATTTAATAACATTTACACCGGTAAAACCAATGGAAAATCAACCAGAAGTTGGCGATGATATAAAAAACGAGCTTCATATCTTATTGAATTTTAACTATTTATCCAATAAAAACCATTTTTGCTTAATTTATTAAGCACTTTATAACTTTATTAATTATTTATTTAACCACTTTATTATCTTTTTTACTTATTAAATACATTGTTTTAAATATTTTTAAGTTATTTAATTAATATTTTTTACTTATTTTTGTATAATTTAATAGTTATTTTGGAAAAAATATATGAATTTCACCAACGGTATCTAACGCAAATAAGGCCGGCTTTTCAGCGATACCTCTTGTCCTCCATCCAATGGGAAGATAGATTGGTCGCCATTAAAGGAGCCAGGGGCGTTGGCAAGACCACAATGATGCTGCAA
>CALMWS010000404.1 GCA_937870795.1 uncultured Bacteroidota bacterium
TGCACTCAGACAAGATCCTGCTCCGGATTGTGTATAATATGTAGTTGTTTGATTTAAAGATATTTATAGTTTATACAAAACAATCATATAAACTATTTAACAATAATTATACTATATAATTCTGCTAAACAAATGCTGTGAGAACATCTGCAAAGACACCTGCAGCGGTTACCTCAGCCCCTGCGCCCGGGCCCCGAACAATGATGGGTCTGGTTTTGTACCTTTGGGTAGTGATTACAAATAAATTATCACTGCCGTCCAAACTGTAGAATGGGCTTTCACTTCCTACTTCTTCGATGGATATCTTTGCTCTGCCTTCCTCCATGGTGCCTATATACCGCAAAACCTTGCCCGCAGATGCTGCAGCACTAGCTCGAAGTGCCATCTCATTATCATAATCAGGCAATAATTCCAGAAATCCTTTTACATCCTTTGCATCCATCAAATGATCGGGCAATACAGCGTTGAGGTCAACGGCATCAGATTCAATATCGTAACCACTTTCTCTTGTAAGGATAATTATTTTCCTTCGTACATCCGCTCCACTCAGATCTTCTCTTGGATCGGGTTCGGTGTAGCCCAACTCACGAGCCTTTACCACCAGCGAGCTAAAAGGTACTCCCTCCTTAAAGTTATTAAAGATATAGGATACAGAGCCGGACATTACCGCCTGAATTTTTAAGATTTTATCCCCGCTGTTGATCAGATTTTGTAGGGTAGAAATAATAGGCAAACCGGCTCCAACGTTGGTTTCGTATTTAAAAAATATCTTTCTGTCAGCTGCCAGTTTTTTAAGTCTTTTGTATTCTTCATTGCTGGCAGAAGTTGCCACTTTGTTGGGCGTAACCAACGAAATATTGGAAGATAAAATTTGAGCATAATGCCCCGGAATGTGCTCATCAGCTGTGTTGTCTATGAATACACTGTTGGACAAATTCATTTCCTTCATACTGGCTATGAACGCCTCAATATCTGCATCTTTTCCGTCACTGTCTAAAGCAGTTTTCCATCCATTGAGGTCGATGCCATCTTCATTCAACAACATTTTTCGGGAATTGGACAGCCCTGCTACATTCAACTCGAGTTTGAACTGATCAATCAATTGCTGGCGCTGATTTGCCAATTGCTGGAGGAAGGTAGACCCGATCAAACCGGTTCCTACAATGAAAAGGTTGACCCTTCGGTTGTCGGATAAAAAGAAGGAGTCGTGGATCATGTTGAGGGCCTTAGCTTCATCTTTTTTATCGATCACAAAGCTGATGTTCAATTCTGATGAGCCCTGAGCTATGGCAGTGATGTTGATGCCATTTTTGCCCAATGCTTCAAACAATTTTCCCGCCACACCAGGCACGTGTTTCATTCCCTCCCCTACAACTGCCAGCACACATTTGTCTTTTTCCAATTGTGGAGTATCTATCAATGCTGCCTCTATTTCTTTTTGAAATTCCTGCTGAATTGCCTGTGTTGCCTTTTGGGCATCGCCCTGTGATACGGCAAAACAAATGCTGTGCTCTGAAGATGCTTGCGAGATGAGTATAATGTTGATTTTAGCCTGACCCAGGGCACCAAAAAGTCTGGCAGATACCCCTGGCACACCTACCAGGCCACTGCCCTGAAGTCGCAACAACGCAATGTTGCCCAATGAAGTGATACCCTTGATTACCGATTGAAAGCCGGGATCGGCTTCCTTGTCGATGAGTGTGCCTCCAAATCCCGGATTGAAGGTATTCTTAATATATATGGGTATACCTTTTTGCAAGGCAGGCTGAATCGTGGGCGGATAAATGACTTTGGCTCCAAAGTGCGACATTTCCATAGCCTCGGCATAACTCAGAGACGGAAGTGTAAATGCTTTTTTTACTTTGCGGGGATCACAGGTAAGTACGCCATCAACATCAGTCCATATTTCCAGTGCTTCTGCCTGTAATGCTCCAGCCAGAATGGCCGCTGTGTAATCAGAGCCTCCTCTGCCCAAAGTAGTTGTAAGACCGCCTATATCTGAAGCAATAAAGCCGGTTACGATCTGTATCACCCCTTTCTGACTTTCAAAATGATCTCGGATAAGCCCATCTGTAATCCCGAAATTGACCTTTGCTGCCCCAAACTCTTTGTTTGTCTTAATTATTTTACGCGCATCCAGATACCCAACTTTAAAGCCTTGCTGACTGATGGCATTGGCAATGATAAAATTGGAGTTTCTCTCGCCGAAACTAAGCACATAATCCATTGTGCGGGGAGTAACTTCCATGACCAGGTTTATGCCCTTCAGCAAGTTGAGCAGGTTGTGATGCGTTTCATCAAGGTCTGGTTTAATGGCTGCATATGCATCTCCCAACAAGGCCTCAGCTGCCTCTGTGTGGCGGGCAACAAAGTGGTGGTATTGACCGTAAAACGCATCTTTGCCTGTGGCAGCTTGTTCACTCATGGAGATGAGGCTGTCGGTCACTCCACTGAATGCAGAAAATACCAGGGCAATCTCTTCTCCTGCCTCAATGCGGGGTTTTAGGATGTTTATTATGCCTTTGATTCTGTCGGGTGTGCCCACAGAGGAGCCACCAAATTTTAATACTTTCACTTTGTAAATTCCTGATTTAGCTGCAAAAATAGAACATTGCCAGCTAAAAATGAGTTTGTACCGAGACTATATCAAAACAAATGTCTCGATTGTTAAAGGATCAACGCTGCCCAATCAGATTTTTACAATTTTCTGGGTGAGGGCTCCTCCTTTTACAAAATAGATGCCGGGGTTTAAAAACGAAACATCAAGCGTTCCATTTTGGGCATACTTGCCAATCCTGTTACCTCTTACATCCCACAATTCAATGAAGGGAGGAGCCTCTCCTTTAAATTCCAATTGGTGCTTTACCAGCGCAGGATAAACCGCCCACAACAGTGTATTTTCTTTTACTCCGGTCTCTAGACCAACACCAATCTGATCCAGTAAAAAACTTTGGATGCCCCTGGCAAATGTAGCTGCCACCAGTTTGTTGTTTTGTCCGTCGTAGTCCATGTCAAAAACAGGAATCAGCGGCATGTTGTTTCCCAACCGATCCCACTGAGCACCAGCATTGGTGGTGATGTATACCCCTCCGTCTGTGGCCACAAAAATGACATTGTCACTGCCATTGGGTAAGATCACTACATCGTTGATCGCATAGGGAGGAAGATTGCCTGAAATGGGAAGCCAGGTAAGACCGTAATCATCGCTTCTGTAAATATGGGCTACATTGTCATTGTCTTTATAGCCGGTCTGGGTAAGATACACGGTTGATAAAAACGAAGGAGATGCCTTCATCGATGAAATATATCTGGGTGGTAAGCCATTGGTTATTCTGTTCCAGTTGATCCCCCCATCGCGAGAATTCCAAACCATAGCATCGCTGGTGCCACAGTACAAGACACCGGGATCCAATGGTGATTCTGCAAGGGTAGTAAACTGATGGATAAGGGCATCTGATGACTTGTCTACCAAATCGCCACTAATGGCATTCCACACTGGTACAATGCCGGAAACGGATTGATAAAATTTGTCAGTGCCCGTGTATAAAACATCTGGATTGTGTTGGCTGATGATATACTGCATATCCCAATGACGACTGCCTGCAAGTCCATCACTGCCAGTAGCCCATGTATTGCCTCCATCTTCTGTCACTGCGATGCTTCCGTTCTGCGTTTCTACATACATCACATCTGCATTATCGGGGCGAAAAGCCATTTGAAAGCCATCTCCACCCCATATCCTCTCCCAGCCACGGAGATCCGATGCATTGCCAGATGAAGTCCCATTGTCCTGGGCACCACCATAAAATAGTTCCGGACGGTGAGGATTTACAGCAGTGCGGTAAAATTGGGTAGCAGGTATGTTTTCAATGTCTTGCCAATCCGGATTTCCATTCAGCTTACCTTTGTACAAGCCACCATCGGTAGCCAGATACATATAACCTCCTCTGAAGATCAGATCGTGTTTATCAGCATGTGGGTTTTTTGCGGCGTCATCATCCAAAACTGTGTTCCAGCTTGCAGACATAGCATCATATCTGTATAAGCCAACTCCCAGCAGGAATAAGTCATTTTCATTGGATGGATTTACCCTAATTTTTCCAAAGTACCAGCCAAATCCTCCCAATGCACTTCCTGGTAAACCCGTCTGGTTACCTTGGGTATGCAATACGAAACTGTTGCCACCGTCTACAGACTTATAAATGGCATCCAGGTTGAGGAATTGGGATTCTGTATATTGCACATAGATCACGTCCGGATTGCTTGGAGCCATACATATGCCCATGCGGGTATAATTGCCCTGAGGAAGTCCATTGGTAAGGGCCACCCAATTCTTGCCGCCATCCATAGTTTTATAGACCCTTGCATCGGGGCCGGAAACAAGGCTTTTCTTATAATTGCGCACACGGTTCCACCCTACTGCAAAAAGGATTTGGTCGTTTTCCGGGTGGATGATTATTTCGGAAATGCCGGTACTGTCATTGACAAATAAAACCTGATTCCAGGTAATACCACCATCCTGACTCTTATATACTCCCTTATCTGAGTTTTTAAAAAAAGGTGCGCCCATAGCTGATACGTACACCGTGTTGGGGTTGTTTTTATGTACAAGGATACGTGAGATAATGCGGGTATCCTGCAAGCCAACATATTTCCAGGTGGCACCGGCGTCGGTTGATTTATATACTCCACCGCCTGCTCTGGGATAACCCGAAACATTGGGATCACCAGTACCTACATAAATGATGTCAGGATTGACCGGATCGATGCAAATACTGCCTATGCTTTGCCAGATCTGTTGATCAAAAATGGGTAACCAGTTTACACCACCATCGGTAGTTTTCCACAAACCACCATCTGCAAAACCGGCGTAGATAATATTGGCATCAACGGGATGCATGGCAATGGTATTGATGCGTGCACCTATATTTGCCGGGCCTTCCAGCTTCCATTCGCCGTTTGTACGCTGACCTGCATTCAACTTTCGCAATGCCAACTGATGTGCATTTTCCATCGCACCAAAATCCGGCACTTTTGAAGGAAAATGTTTGGCCAAAAACAAAGTTTCGGCAGGTTCAAATTTAAGACCGGGCGCCTCTTTTTGTATGGCTCTTGTACAGGATATGCTCAGTAGCACTAACAAAAAAAAGAAGATGTATGATTTCATACCAAATTTTGTTTGAGATAAAGATATCAATTTTGTCGACTCGGCCGACCCCCAAGATCATAAACGTCGGCCAGGTTAACACATGCAATTATTGGGAAACATCTTTTGTCATGCTCATATGTTGGATTTTCCAACCATCAGCGTATTTATTCCACACTATGCGAAAGCTGCCATTGTTTTTTTTCCGGTAACCGTTTATTACAATGTCTTGTTTGAAAGTTCCGGTATGATTGACCAAGGTGGGTGTCATCGTAAATTTTACGGTGGTCAGATCAAAGTCAATGATTTCATTGTTGAGATAGGAAGCGAGTGTCATCCTTATTTCGTGCCTGTCTTTTGCATTGCCGTATGAGCCATCCGGACCAAACATATCGAGCAATTTTTCAATGTCTTTGCTTTTGATGGTGTTTTCATAATCTGCCAATTTCTTTTCCAGCAATGCTTTTACTGCTTCGTCGTTTTGGGTAGGATTCATTAGCAACAACACAAAAAACATAATAGAAGAAATCAACATATTTAATTTTTTTCCAAAAATACTGCATTTCTGCATAAAAAGAAAGGCCGGAACATGTCCGGCCTATCACTCTCAAATCGGTTTTATCTAGGATGGTAGTTAATATCAGTTGAGTCGAAGCAGCTTCTTAATTTCCTTACGCTCGCCTGTGGCAATGTGAAGGAAAAATACACCTCGTTTGTCGCCTAATTGCTCGCGGTCTATGCGTAATTGGTTAACTCCGGCATTGCATTGTCTTATCTGATTATAGATAAGTATGCCTGCATTGTCATAAATACTTATTTCTACTTTGCCATCGTCTGCAATGAAATATTTTACTTCTGTATAATCCGCGAATGGATTGGGTGTATTTTGGTTTACAGTAAGTGCTTCCATTTCATCGTGGATACGAAGGTTGAGGTAGGTAGGATTGGCCTGGTTGTCTACAACGTAGTTTTCAAAATTCTGTTGATTTAGAGAAATGGCTTTTGACAATTTGCCGCTTTCTACCGACTTCAATTGCAGTGTAAACAGTACTGCACCTGCTCTTATGTTTTGCGCTGAAGATTCAAGATGGGCTATGTACAATCTACCTGTTTCTACATCGTATCGATATGATTCTTTTGACAGGGCTATGCCTTCTTCCATGATTCCGGCAAATTCTACCATTCGTGTATCCAATTGTATACCTGTTTGCAGAGCCAACACATTGGATTCTTCATCCAAAACAATAGGTACATTAACAAAGCGCCCCGCTTCAAAGTACTGGTCTTTTACAACCAGATCAGTGAATTGTTTACTTCTGAATGCTGCAATACCACCGGCTACATTGCTCACAGATCCATTGACATCTCCTGTCTTAACAGCTGTGAAGTTGTTGTTGAGCATATTGGCATCTACGTGATTGAGTTCAACCGACTCCGTAAATGTCCATGGCTGCGAAGGATCAGCAAAAGTAAAGTCAGAAGGAACAAATCTCCAGGAAGTGTTACCCACAACTTCTGATTCCAAACCAAGGATAATTTTTCTTAATGCCACCAAATCAGAAGCAGTTATGCGTTTATCATTATTGGCATCTGAAGCAATAATTTTATAAGGAGAGGTAAACTTCGAAACGCCCAAAATATGTCTTTGAATCATCACCAGGTCAATGGTAGAAATGCCGTTTGCCCAATCGTCATTTTTACCAGGCTTCAACAGGTAATCTCCTGCTTCCTGTACATTGTCGATGAAAAAGTTGCCCGTTTCATCGGTTTCATCTTGCATAGTATTTGTTTGATCAATCAGACTCACCATAACCCCTTTCACCATGGCCTGCTCTTCGGTAGTAATCCTGCCCGCAACTGACAGGCCCGGTATGTTGCCACCAGTGGTTTGAGGACACAGATTTTTATTGTCGGTCACCCTAATGAAAGTATTACATTTTGCCTGGTTGCCATCGTTGTCTGTTACCCACATGCTCACATTGTAATTGCCTTTGTTGGCGCACGTCAGGGTAATGCTGGTGTTGTTGACATTGTTGGTGAAGGAATATTTCAGTTGTTCTGAGGGTGTGCAATTGTCGTAACTGTGATTATTAAAATCCTTTGCCCAAACAATTGCAGTGCCACCCGTACCATTGTCTTCCAGGTTGGTTGATAGTCCAAACAAACAAACGGGGGTCGGTGCCTTACATTCTTTGACGGTAACCAAAAAGCTACAATCTGTAAAGTTGCCGCATCTGTCCTCAACCCTCCAGCTTATTTTGTGTATGCCACGCGGCATTCTTATGGCAAAACTGTCATCTGTCGCTGCGTATTCCTGACTACCATTGTTTCCAACATCGATTTTGTAATCATATACAAGATCAACCGCCTTGGTACAATCATCGGTAGCATGGGCACCCAGTTTAACCACTGCATCACATTCAGCATTAACGGCACAAACGGTACGATCTGCACATGACGAAGTAAATACAGGTTTCACATGGTTGACGAGGTGAATGTCCTGGATATGCTCCCAAACACCAATAGAGGTGTTGGGTACATACTGAGCCCAGTCAATGACCTTCCATTTTCTTCTGATGTAGACACAGCCAGATGTTGGATTATCAAATACCTGATCTTTGTAAGATGCTGCCGGTATGGTACAAATATCATCATAGTCAATTACGGGGCTTCCTGTAAGGGAAGTATCAGGTGGAATAGCAGTACAATCTGTATAGCTGGTATCAGCCGGCCAGTGAATATCATTGAGGGTCAGGGGGTCTGCATCTACAATGGTGATGGTTTGGTTAACCTGCAAGGTATTTCCTCCACCATCTGTTACCACAAATCTTCTTATGATGTTGCCATTGTTGTGGGGTCCGCGCTGATCCAATGGAGCAAGTTCTGTAAGTACAAGACTGCCCGGACAATTGTCTGTAACCCAACCATCATATTTTGGCGCCACAAACAAAGGATCTTCTATTTCTATTTCTGAACGGTCAGCAGCGTAAAATACGATGGTACCAAATTCTTCCAGATCAGAAAGGACGATATCATAATCGCAGCTTACTGTAATATCAGGAAGCGGTTCTTCGAGTACTGGGTTAAGTTTGTCTTTAACCGTAATGGCTACCATACATGTACTTGAATTGCCGGCAGCATCGGTAACACGCACCATTACCTGTCGTGTAAGGTTCACATCTGCACAGCAGAAACGAACAGTATCCAGCCATTGAGTAGCATTGGCTGCACAAGCCGTTTCCATTCTCCTTGCTTTAATCGATAGGTTTGATGGGCAATTATCAGAAACACTCTGAACAAGAGAGAGCGCTGTTTTATAATTATCGCCATAACTCAAATTAACATCCAATGGACCTTTGCATACCAGGTTGGGAGATTCATCATCCACAACGGTAATTTGCTGGGTCTGTGTTGCAGTATTGCCACATGCATCGGTTGCTGTCCAGGTAACTATGGTAACGCCTGCCTGAAAAACATTACCGGCAGGATTTCTTATCAGGGTAGTACCCATGTTGCAGTTATCCGTAACTACAGGGTTGATGATGTTGACAACCGCCTGACAAACGCCATTATCAGTGCCTGCTGTAATGTCGGCAGGATCGGCAAGGGTTGGTGGTGTGGTATCATTTAATGTTATATTTTGCTGACAACTGGATGAATTGCCGCTTTGATCGCTAATATAGTAAGTACGTACCAGCGTCCTGGGGCATGTTCCGGTGGCAGGGCTATCTACTACAGATACACTGCCTGTATTGATAGCGCAGTTGTCGGTGGCTAAACCTCCCTGTGCTGTAAACTGTGCATAATTGGCCGCAGCTGCAGGTGGCGTGCATTGGACCGTTACGTTAAGAGGACACCTTAAAACCGGAGGAATGCTATCGATGACGGTTACCTGTTTGCTGCAGGTGAGGGTATCGTTGCATTGTGTTATCAAGGTAAATGTTACAACCGTTGTACCCAGTCCATATGTATTGTTGATTGGGGCATTGTTGAAAAAAGTATCGATTTCACAATTTCTGTTGATAGAAGCATTGACCTGGACTGTTGCTGAACAAAGCCCCGGATCTGTGTTGACTGAAATGGCTGCTCCACAATTTAAGCCGTTGGCATCTTTTACCACAAAATACTGGGTACATGTATCTGCATTGCCAAACCAATCTTCGAGTCTGTATTTTCGGGCAATGGTACGATTACACCCCACAGAAGTGGTATCATCTCCAATCCAGCTGAAAAATGATTCCGGTATAAAGACACTGAATGTTTCATCACTCAAATCTCCGCCGGCCGCCTCAAATTCAGCAATGGTGCCGAATGGCGCAGGTACAGATGACAAATGACACACAGTATCGGGCAACGGGCAAAATAGCTGAGGTGGCAGGGTATCCTGAATGCTGATGTATATCTTACAATTGAGGCTGTCACCGCAATTGTCCTTAGCAGTGAGTACGATACAGGTAGGAGGATCAAAAAGGTCATTCAACCCATACACCAGAGAATCCGGTTCTCTCCTGGTACTGTCGAATAGGAAAAACGACAGTGGTTCACATGCAGGAGTAGTAGAGGCAGAATTATACAGTTCCGTAGCTCTGATCACAATGCCCATAGAGGTTACATCGTAGAAGAAAACGGTATCGGTCTTGCAGGTAAGCGAGACAGAGTGAGTTATGTTGAGCGTAGCGGTTTGAGAATCGTTGCTACCATTGTTGGTAGTAGTGCAATTGTTGAAATCACTTGCATTCACAGTTGTAACAGCGGCCACATTAGTCACTGCCTGACCCACCACAGTTACCAGAATGTCTCCATTTGCACCCGCATTTAATACGGTGTTATTATATCCGTAGAGAGAGTTATCAATGGCACTGTACGTCCAGGTAAATGAACCTCCCAATCCCATGGCAGAAACGGCCATAGCTCCCCCCTGCGGTACATACTGACCCGACGCCGGCATGGAGATAACCACCTCCAAACAGTTGACGGCAAGGGCACCTCCCCCAACCATGTTGGTAGGGTTGATGGAAATATGTGTGGTCAATAATGAGGTTTCTCCTATTGCTATAGAAGAGGGTGAATACGAAGCACTGTTGACAACAAAGTCAATCTGTGCAGTTAAGTTCTGTCTGCCAATCAGCAGCATTAAAACCATTGTCAGCGACTGAATGAATACAGTTCGCTGAAGAAAAATCGGTTTCTTCATGGGATAAAAGGTTTAAATCCAAAATATAATCGGTCGTTGTTTTGGGATGGGACCTGGATTTACCAATCTGTTCAATGCACTTTTGCATCGAAAGACAAAAATAGTCTTTCACTTACATATTAAAAAAATATTTAATATGTTATTTATTAATTTTTATTTCTACATATTTTAACACCTGAATTTTGGTCATTTACATATTTGAAAAAAACTCTTTATGCCCTGAAATTAACCTCTTACCATAGCAAGGGCTATGGCTTCTGCCATATTTTCATTCAGAGAAATCAATATAAGGTTTCAGTTTTTCCAGTTCTTCATCATCAAACAATTTGCTGGAAATCAAATCCTGCCATTGATGAAAATTGCCCCTGTTTATTTTAAATCTCATAAGAATTGAAGCCTTCTTTTTGCCTATGTATGGATGCCGGGCCATTTGCTCTTCATTGCATTTGTTTATCAAAATTTTTTGAATGTCACCTTGGTCAAGGGTCAATTGGTGGTTGATGTTCAAATAGGTCTCCGGTGTAAGTCCGTAGATTTCTTCCAACTGTTCGATTTGGTTGAATCCTCCCAGGCGTTCGCGATACCTTACAATTCGGGATGCCAGTTTGGCACCAATGCCGCGGATCAATTGCAATTCAAAGCTGTCGGCTTTATTGATGTCCAGCATTTTTATTTTAACTACGGGAATGGTTCTATTTGACTTTTTTATTTCTTCACCATCATTCTGTGTTTGGCGTTGCTGCCCATCTTTGGCTTGAATTTCCAATTTGGGGCTTTGGTTGCATGAAAGCAAAGTATCAAGTTTTACCCTGTATTTTTCCATGCCATATACTTTAAAAAACTGTTGGTTGTTTTTAAAAACGGCTCCTTTTGATCTGTATTTCAAAAAATTGCTTATCGTTTTTTTGTCAACGCCAAGCAATGCCAGGCTATCGGCTGAAATGGTATTGGGATTGAAATGAAAACCAAGCCTGGAAGAATGATGTTTTATGTTGTTTATATTCACGGCTAATGTAGGTTTGGCAGCCATGGTTTTTGGCAACATGGTTTCTACTTTTATTACTTCCTGCAGATTTAATTTGTCCGGTTTTTTAAAACTGGCAATGGCGTACATCATCGCTAAAAAAGCAAAGGCCATCATGGAAAAAATAAATAGTGATTTTCGTTCTTGCCTTGTAAAATAAATTTGTGTGTTATTTCTCATAGTTGGATAATTTAAAGGGTTCATGAATGACCAAAGCACCTCTTTCATTCACTGCATAATAATTGAGATGCTGTTTGCCTAAATACCTCTTCCAAAGCTCCAGTCTTTTGCCTTTGACAGATGCATCCAGCACAACCGGCGCTTTAAAAGGCAAATCATCTTTGGGCGGCCACAAGTCAGTGGATACGATGTACAGGCTTACCGGCACAAGCCGTTGGGGCAGGCTCTTTTTATTTAGCCATTCAAAATAATAATTCCGCCATTGAAAGCAATTACCCGAGAATCTGCCCTCTCCCCACGACAATGGTGGCTGATTGGGCAAAACATACCTTACATTTTCAATGCCTGATTTGGCTCGGTGATTTTGAAACACAAATGGTGCCTGTGCAGATAAGGCTACGGAATCGCCAAAAGCAATGCATTGGTTTCCAATAAATACATCAGCCAATGTCTGCTTTTTTGAATCATAAAAAGTAAGACATACCTGGTTATAATTTTGAATCTTATGAAAAATTACATAACAGGTCGCTAGTGTAAACATGAATATAACCAGCATCAGGGACTGAAACTTTTTTAGTTTAACAAAAAACATCAATGCTATCAAGCCAATGTGGAAGAAGATAAATTCTGGGATTCCCATAAAAAATGGTCCCAAGGCTGCATAGGGCAAAGATTCTATCCACTGCACAGATTGAATAAAAAAGTGGAATAAAAAATTGAGCAGCGGCACTATCCACTGGTTGATTTGTGGCCATACAAATTCGAGTCCAAAGACCAGCAAACCGCATTTTAGCGCCAAAGCTGAAATCCAAACGGGCACAAATCCTGACAAAATGAAGTAAAGTGGAAATTGATGAAATAAAAAAAGGGTCAGGGGGGCAACCAGGATTTGGGCTGCGATTGATGCTGCCACGTGTTGCCAAATCCAGGAGGAAAAACGATCCGGGGGTAGCCACCATTTTTCTATAATGGGCTGGAAAAAAATAAGACTGAGCAAAGCGAGAAATGAAAACAAAAAGCCCGCATTGAATAACTGCTGGCTTTGATACACCAACATGATGACCGCACAAAATGCCATGACATTGTAGGTTGAATGATGGTGTTTGTTGGTTTTACCGTAAAGTATAAAACTAAACATCAGGGCCGACCGCACAATGGCAGATTCTGAGCCTGTCATAAATGAAAAAAACCATAAAATGATTAAAATGACACCAAAAGTAAAAATGCCTGTTTGGTCTTTTTTGGCATTGAACCTTTTTACTACTCCCAGGAGAATATTGGCAATTATAGCAAGGTGCATGCCGGAAACTGCCAGGATGTGCATAGCCCCTGATGTGGAAAAGGTCTGATACAACTCCCTTTCTACCTCTTGTCTGTATCCCAATATCATTGCTTTGGCAACAGCCCTCTCATCGCCTTTCATATACTTATCGAGGATAGCAAGACATCGGTTGCGCAATGTTATTGTCCATTGTTTTGGAAAGCCCAGCTCGTTATTTGCCAACACCACTACATCCGGCTCAGGTAAAATCTGATGAAAGACACCCTGCCTAGCCATGTAAAGCCCATAATCGAAAGTCGAAGGATTGGAGTTGGCTGTTATCTTATGAATTTTGCCTTTTAGCAATAACTTATCTCCGGGAGAAAAAGAAACAGCAATGGTTTCTATTCGCTTGAAAGAAACCAGCATTTTTACACTTGCAGAAGTACAGATGTCATCACGGCAAAGCCAATTGATACTAAGGGTTGTCTTGTAATTTTTCATTGGATTGGGATATTCCTCAATGACACCTATGATGGAGTACGACTCACCTGGTATTAAATGAGTCTGTGCTGTCATATGTCGGCCAACAAACTGATGAACAAGATGAGAACAATACCCCAACCCAAAATATAAAAATACGATCAGGTATCCGGCCAGCATTGGATATCTAATTGATCGGGTATAAACAAAGTCATTCAAAGCTATGACCAAGACGGCACATACCAACAACAAACCTAAAATACCAATGGAAAGGCTTTGGAATTCACAACATAAAATTCCAGCCACCAAAGCAAAACACGGCCTTACAAAGGGGAAGAGCCTCCAGGATATCATAGCATTCTTTTGCGTTCAAAGCAAAATTATGGCATTTGAACTACCCTATCAAGGTGGAAGCGGTTAAGGTTATCTTAAAGTGGACGTTGGCTGGTAGGCTCTGCTTCTTCTTTTTTCCTTTTTTTCCACCACACATAACCCAGAATTCCTACCAGAAGGTAGGGCATGGTCAACATATACAAAATTCCGGTATTGAGGGCCCTGCCTTCTGTGCCTCCATTTTTTAAGTTGCTTTCCGCAGACATTCTGCACATAGGACACTGGGCAAGGACATCAGCCTGAAAAATCATGGTTGCAATTACTACCAGCAGCAAAACCCATAAAAACTTTGTATAATTTCTTTTCATCACGAATAACA
>CALMWS010000405.1 GCA_937870795.1 uncultured Bacteroidota bacterium
TTGGAGACCTTACTGCATTGACTACCACTCATCCAGCAAGGCAAATACAATGCCGCACAGGGTCGCCTGACTAAAGCCATAGAGCATCCAGGTACTCACCATAACAAAATCAACATCGATGGCACTGTAGGTGATCCACATTACGGGTATCAAACCCACAAGGGCGTACATCAACCCAAATTCGATGCCTTTGACAAAGATGCCGCCCGGCAAAAACCTGCGAAATCGATTCCAGAGTACGGCAAGGGCAAAACTCAAAATAAAGGGGTGTAAATAAAAATACACATCCCTGCTGCCATCTGAATTAAAGATGGGATTGATGTAATCAACAAACAAGTCGGGCTTTAGGTGGATGGCTGCATACAAACTGCCAAAACTGGCTAAAAACAGCGCAGCACCTGCAATAAGTCCCTTTTTTAAAATGCCGGTAAAGGGTGAAGGCATTGGTCCCTGGTTTGGTTGCGTGTTTTCCATGATCAACAATTTTATTTTTTATAATTAAAGCATAGGTTTAAAATACAGTTTAAACTCTACCAACAATTCATTTTTCACTTTAATGGCTCCACCCAGCTTGCTTGGTGGTTTGAGCTGAAAATCGCTGAACAAAATTTGTTTGGTTCCCACCATCTGCAGATAGCCCTGCGTTTTGGGATTCACGGCAAAAGAGATGGTCATTCTCCGCGTTACTCCCGCCAATTCAATTTCTGCTTCTCCTTCCATGTAGCCGGGTTGGATCATTTTACTGAGGTCCCTGTCAAATCCCAAAAACCGAATTTTCATAAAAGGATAATCTGTTGCTTTCAGCGTCTTCTGAAGGTCTTTGGTCATGATCTTGTGGTGACAATCAAATCTACCCACCTGAATTGAAAGCTCTCCTCCTGCTTTTACTTTTTCACCAATGCCAGGCATTGTCCAGATGGTATCGGTTCTGCCGTAATTGGGTACCTCGCAATTGAAACTATTGATATTGGTCTTACCGTCCACCCGCAATACGCTGTGGCTGGCTAAAACCCAATACTGCTGACCAGCCGGAAGGGTCATCCACCAAATTAGACAACTGATCCACACCCCGGTAAACATAGACAAAAATTTTGAAGGTTAAAAGAAAGGAGCTGAATGAAAGCCATCCAACTCCTTAAAAAGATTATCAATGAAAACCTCTTAGATAATTGTACCAGGTTAGAAACCTACAACTGCTTCAATTACGAGGCCGTTGAATTTGGCTCCACTTCTGATATCAGTTCCTTTGAAACCGTCGTATTTCTGATTTACGTATTCACCTTTCAACAAAAGGTTTTTGGTTGGGAACCATCCGGCAGCTATGGCTGTTCTGGTAACATTTACATCATCAGTATATCCATTCAATCTGCTGGTTACTTTGTTGTATTTGGCTCCGATGAATACTTGCTCGTTGGCAAGGAATCTATAAACCAACTCACCAGCCAATTGGGTAGTTTTTCTGTTGGCTCCATCGTATGCATCTGGTTTTTCGTTTACAGTTTTACCAGTTGCTTGTTCGAAAGTACCAAAGAATTCCAAGCCTTTGAATTTAACAAATGGGTTGATGATCCATGTGCTTAAAGTATTACCCATACCTGGGTTGAACCTGCCGCTGAAAGCTTCTGCTGTACCGTTGGTAGCAGTAGCTGCTTCAATCACTCCAAAGTAAGCTGAACCTGTTCTGTCACCTCCAAACAAAGTCAAACTTGGTGAAGATGCGTTGTTGTACATAGAGGCACTCAATCTAAATCGCAGGTCATCGTTGAATTTTTTGTCGTATGCCAACTTAAAGTAAATAGATGGATTTTTTGCTTTGATGGAGTCTGCTTTAGCTGTTCCAATCACCGGCAATAAATCATAATCACGTATGTTGTTTCTAATCAATCCATTGGTTACACCAATCATTGCCATAAAACCATCAACTGGATAGATGTACAATTCACCACCAATTTCTGTAGCAAATTCATCCATTACGTTGTTGTCTGCAAAAGGATTAAATATGGCATTACCGTTGTCTGATCTCCTAAAGTGGGTATCGCCGTAGTTTACTTCCATGTGGCCTATTTTTACCCTTAGGTATTTTTCGAACCATGAAGGATTGCCAAACATAGCCAGTTTGTCGATTTGAATGTAACCACCTTTAACCCAAAATTCATTGTGGTGTCTTGATGCCATGTAGTTTTCAAGGAAGATCCTGATACCATCGCCCAATTGAACATCAAAGTTCAGGTTGGCTGCTGCCAGGTTGAAACCATTGCCCAATGGATACAAAGCAAGTTTTTTAGCTTTGGATGTATCTACGTTTTCATGGCTCAACATTTGATAGCCCTGACGGAAGCTACCCCCAATGTGTAATTTGAATCCATCATAGGTTGCGGCATCGGTTTTTGAAGGCTCGAATACATTGATACCAGTCTGGTCATAAGCTCTGGTGTATTGTATTTGGGCTGTCGTTTTGGTTACCATTACTACTACCAAAACAAGTGCGAAAAGTTTAACTAACGATTTCATAAAGAATTGTTTTAAGGTTTACAAATGTGATTTGTTATCTTTTATTTTATCGGTTTTTTATCGGGATATCTTAGTTGACTTCATTCATTTTGTTGGCATTGAAGTTGAACTTGATGGTCACTTCGTTGCCTGTTTTTACAGCACCCAGCATAAAGGATGGAGGATCCATACCAAAGTCTTTCATGCCAATTTTTTTCTCAGTGGTTACATTGATGGCACCTGCTTTGTTGGGTTTCAAGTAAACAACCATGGGTACTTCAAGCGTTTTGCCTGCAACGGTTAGATTGACTTTGGCATTCACTGTATAAGTGACATTGTCTTTGGTGCTAACGGTTGCACTTTTCAATGAAGCTGTAATGTTGGCGTTTTTGTCGGCTTTCAATGCTTTGTACGCATTTTTATCCATCCCGTCTTTGCCACTCTTAAGGGCTTTGGATGAAATGGTAAAATTCATGCTAACTACATCGGTAATCTGACCGGCATCATTGGTAGTGATTCCAATGGTACAATCGCCATTGGCAGCTTTCATTTCCCAGTCATGCATAGTGGAAGTTCCTTCAACGGTTACGGCAGCCGCTTTGGTTGAATACTTGTCCTGTGCATTCACCAACATCGGCAAGATCAGCATAAAAAAGAGCGTTACCCCCTTAAACATCATTGATTTCATGATAAATCTTTTTGTTAATTAATAAATACAGTACAAGATTACGACGGTGGGAAATTGGGTCATATGACGGCGGTTAGTCACTCCAATGATGATTATTCACCCGTCATTTTCAGCGCTTTACGTAAGGCATCTATTTTATTGTCTCAATTTGGCTTCCTTCCACAAAGTAATTCTCTATGGAAATAAAGCATAACTGTCTCATTGAATGTAACTCTAAATATGTCTGCTTTTTTCAAAGTTTATATCACAGCTACAATATTATGTAAACACCCACTTTAATAATTATCAATACCTTATAAGTCAGATGTGTGAATGCACACCTTATATTATATAGGGCCAAACTTTTTGCGGTAACTTTAGAGGACTGGCATCAGTGCATCCGCTTTCCGTCGGGCATCAGCTCTTGCATTACGCCTGCTTCAAAAGCGAGGTATTGCTGCCAACGCTTGCGCACCGCTGCTTCCCCACCATATAAGATGGCAAGCTCCAGAAACATTTTGTAATGCCCGGCTTCTGAAACCATGAGATCATGGTAAAACTGACGCAAACTTTCGTCTGATATATGCAGCGACAAAAGTCGAAACCGTTCTGCACTTCTTGCTTCTATCAGCGCACAAACCAGCAAATTTTCTATCAGTGCTATCTCCCGGTTGCCCCCCTTGCGAAATTTGTGAAGGGCCAGCACGTACTCATCTCTCCTCTGCTTACCCAGCGAAAGGTTTCTTTTTTCCATCTCGCGAAGCACCATCCTGAAGTGCCCCCATTCTTCTGTAACCACAGGACAAAGAGCCTTAACCAAAGCTGTTTTATCATGATATTGCTGGATCAGTGAAATACAGGTGGAGGCTGCTTTTTGTTCACAAAACGCATGGTCTGTCAAAATATCCTCCAGGGCCATCTCAGCCAGATTGACCCAACGGGGATCCGTAGGAAGGTGAAGACCCAGTTTTGTTTTGTCAATCATGGTTCAAACAACGAAGCTGGCGTTGCATAAAATCTACGTCATACACTGTATAGTCTTCAAAGCCCGTTGACCACATAATCCCAAAACTGTCGAGCCAGCCATTTTCCAACATGGAAAAATCCTGACCATTCGACAAAGCACACCTGGCCTTGTATATGGTCTCACCACTTTGTTTGTCTAATGAAGGCTCCGGAGCATCCAAAATCTTCAAAAACACCCTTTTGCCATTGATGAATTGCAGGCGTAAGAAGTCGCTCTTGTGGATAACGCCATAACTGCGCATCACATCTTTTGAAGCAAACCTGGCCTCTACATCAAAACTGTAGTCTCCATTGTGTTTGTCGGAAGCGATGCTGATGGTCAAAAAGTCTTTTAACTTGAAATAGTTTTTCATTTTTTCAGGGGTATAGGTCAATAGCTGTTGTGGCTCCAATGTGGTGCGTTTCTTTTTACTAAGGCTGTCTCTACCTCTAAATTTGATGGCACAACCAGCCGCCTTCATTTTTTCCTTTTCTTCATCAATCGGGTTGATAACCATCTTTTCTTTCTTATCCTCCATTTGGGCAGCTGGCTCAGCCTGGGGTATTGTTTTCTCAGGTTCTGCTAATTTCTCAGCCTCCACTGTTTTTTCTACCTTCTTTTCTTCCACCTCTCCACGGACAATGGCTTCCTGCTTTTTAGTCAACCCCTGGATTTGGGCCGTGATTTTATCGTATTCTTTGTTGCACTGGCTGATGTCCTTTTTAGCAGTCTGCTGCTTGGCTTTTACGGCATTTTTTTCATCCTTTGTTGTGGCGCGTTGGGCATCGTACTCCAAAATGGCTTGTAGCCGTTCGAGTTTTACCAATTCCAACCTGTTTTTTTGTTCACTTTGCAATAATTCTCTGTATGCCTCCAATGCTTCAGCCGACCACATGGCTTTTTCCGCTACCAATTGCTCTAAATTGGAAGAAATAAAATTACTAGCCCCGTCAACTACTATGTCCTGCCCACTCTTGCAGGATATTTGCTTCTGGGCAGCTAAAGGAAGCCAGTTTAAAGCAAGAAGGGTCAATACTATATATAAATGTCTCATTTGCGAAAAATAGACCACAAAACTACGAAAAAACAGCCTAATTGATCACCTTATCTGCGCACGAGCTGCTTGCAAATGCATCTGGCTTGGCCTTAAATGTATAGCCCATACCCATGATGTAACCCATAGCCTCCCTCAATGCCACATTCGACTTAAAGCTGGGATCTGTATTGATATCGGCATGCACTTCGAGCTCTACGTGGTACTTGTCCAGGATGTTGCACAAAGCATACGCTGTTGTCACCGATTTGGATACTTCATTGATCATGCGCTCTTTCAGGCTCATCTGACCATGGTACTGCTCATTCTGGATGAACATAAAGCCGCCCTTTCCTTCTCTTAAAAAAACAATGACCGTTGCAAATTCTATGTGCAAGCCCCGCACCTGCGAATCCGATCCTATGCAAACTTTTAATCGGTTACCCCATTCCAGCTCCCTGATGATCGCGGCTTCTGTCTCTGCTTCAATCCCATTCTGAAGTCTTTCTCCATTGAGTTTTCTCCACATAGCTAA
Source organism: uncultured Bacteroidota bacterium (assembly GCA_937870795.1). GTDB lineage: Bacteria > Bacteroidota > Bacteroidia > Chitinophagales > Saprospiraceae > JADKBO01. The sequence goes on from CALMWS010000405.1 coordinate 5,732, forward strand.
TCCTTTTTGATTATCCTTCCGGCCTATGGGAACTCAAATATAGTTTATTTTAATCTTGGTTGAGAGGTTTTT
>CALMWS010000406.1 GCA_937870795.1 uncultured Bacteroidota bacterium
TGGTGCAATATGCCAGGGTTTACTAAGGGCGATAACTCAAAAATGGGTACCTTACCGTCGGTAGGATCCATGTCATGGATCCAGACAACATGAAGAATTACATTGTCATAAGCCTCATCATTGTGGTGTCCGTGCTTTTTCCAATCGCTGGTGAGTACGTGCATTTCAAGGTTGCCGTACCATTTGAGACCTGCCATGCTGATGGCAGCGTTGATAAAATCTGGGCCTGACGCACCATTGCGATTACCGTAAGAGACGATTTCAAACTCCTCTCCATCAAGGGTTTTGAGACGGTTGTGGTCAAATTGTCGGGCATTCCACACATAATACATCAGTTCCTCTGTGATTTCCATAACAGTGCATTTCGGGTTTAAAAATTAGGGGACTCATTACGATTGTGTACCTTTGCCGTACGAACATTTGTTAGGCATGAGCACAACTTTTCATAAATTAACCGTTCACCACATTAACGCAGAAACCGAGGATTGTGTACGCCTCGATTTTGTTATTCCACAAGAATTAACAAAAATTTTTGAATTCCATCCTGGACAATACCTCACTTTTCGGACTACCATCGATGGAGAAGAAATAAGGAGGTCGTATTCCATCTGCAGTCAACCAGGAGAAGAGGTGCTCAGTGTTGCCATTAAAAAAATCAGCAATGGCAAATTTTCAACTTTTGCCAATGACCAATTAAAAGCTGGAGCCGTGCTCGACGTGATGGCCCCAACAGGCAATTTCACCTTGCCCGACGATCTGAATGCTGCCGCGCACTACGTGTTTTATGCAGCGGGCAGTGGCATCACACCTTGCCTTTCGATGATGGGTCATGTGCTCGAACATTCAAAAAATGCAAAAGTGAGCCTGTTTTATGGCAATCGTCATACCGATAGCATCATCTTCCGTGAAAAACTGGAAGGGCTCAAGAACCTCCACCTTGATCGATTTGGTTTGTATCACATTCTATCCAAAGAAGCACTGGACAGTCCTCTGTTCAGCGGTAGAATTAATGCAGAAAAATGCGCAACTTTTGAGCAAAAGCTCAATCCCTGCCAGGGCAATAGTCAGTATTTTTTATGTGGTCCCGCTGAAATGGTTTTTGAAGTAAAAGAGACTTTGGCCTCGCTTGGGGTTGACAGTCACCGCATCCACTTCGAACTGTTTACCACCGAAGGGTTGACCAAAGCAAGGCCAGCAGACGTGGCCATGAAAGCAGCAGCAGCTGTGATAAAAATGAAGTTGGATGGCCTTGAATTTGAATTTGATTACCACGGCAATGAAGGCAGCATTCTGGATGCCGCATTAAAAAACGGAGCCGACCTGCCCTTCGCCTGTAAAGGCGGGGTATGCAGCACCTGCAAGGCCCACTGCGACGAGGGCGAGGTAACCATGGCCGTCAATTATGCCCTGGAGCCCGATGAAGTTGAAGCAGGCTACGTGCTCACCTGTCAGTCTGTGCCCAAAAGCAGTAAGGTCTATATCAACTTCGACAGATGACGCAAAAGCCTGCATTGCGGCCCAGAAAAAAAGAGATACTTGAGAGGGCCGCCAACCTGTTTTTGGAAAGAGGTTACAAGGCAACCTCTGTAAGAGATATAGCAGCGGCTGTAGGCATTGAGGCATCCAGTCTATACTCACACTTTCAATCCAAGGAGAGCATCCTTGAGTTGTTGTGTCATGCCTGCGCCGATCGGTTTCACGAAGCATTGGATGAAATTTTAGAAGTAGCCCATCCATCAGACTTTTCCAGACTTGTCAAAGTATTGGAGTTTCACATTGATACTGCCTTTGAGGATCCTATGGCAGGCACTGTCTTCAGCGATGAATGGAAGAATCTGCCTGAAGACCGTAAAAAAATGTACCTTGAAAAAAAGAAAAGCTACGAGGCCAAACTTACCACTCTAATCAGCCAATTGATGGAAGCGGGTGTTGTACGCAAAGTGGAACCCTCCATACTCATGAACACCCTAATATCTAGTGTCCGTTGGTTGTATCATTCCAAAAAAACATTCAGTGCTGAAGAAAAGGCAGCTTATAAAAAAGATATCATTGATGTTTGGGTGAATGGGTTAAAAAATCAAAAGCCCTGACTGACTTTTCAGCAGGGCTTTGAAATTCAAATCGTTAAAGCCACATTATCTCTTTTCAACAGGATACGTGAATGTATCCTTGCCTATTTTACATACTATCGTGTAGTCTCCTTTTTCAAGTCTGCTTACATCGTAACTTCTTTCGACTAC
>CALMWS010000407.1 GCA_937870795.1 uncultured Bacteroidota bacterium
CGGTCAGCGGTAAGCCGTTGCCGGACAGCGGTAAGCGGTCGACAGACAGCGGTCGACGGACAGCGGTAAGCCGTTGCCGGACAGCGGTCGACGGACAGCCGTAAGCCATTGCCGGACAGCGGTCGACGGACAGCGGTAAGCCGTCGACGGATACCTCTGATACCCGATTAAACACGCATCATAAATTCAACCAGATTTTCTTCGTTGGAAAGTCCCAGTTTTTTACGGAGGCGATATCGGCTGGCTTCTACTCCCCTAACCGAGATGTTCATCATTTGGGCAGTCTCTTTGGTGCTTAGATTGAGGCGCAGGTAAGCGCATAATTTTTCATCGTTGGCTGTAATCTGGGGGTATTTCTTACGTAGACTTTCAATAAAATTGACATGTACCTGATCGAAATGGTGAGAAAATTGTTCCCAGTCTTCGTCGATTTTATTGTCGAAATTCATGAGGTTGATCAAACCCTGAATTTCTTTTCGCACCTCGGGTCCGGGAGATTTTTCGAGTATCTGATCGAGAGCTTGTTTGATGGTAAGTAAGACCTCCCCTTTTTGCACAAGGTGCATGGTGGCAGAAGCCAGCTCCTGGTTTTTAAACGAAATTTCGGCGGCAAGTTTTTCATTTTGCATCTCTACAAGTGCTGCCCTTGCCTGCTCTACCTGGAGGGCTTGCCTGGCTTGTTCTTCCTGATAGGCTTCCCTGATTTGTAGCTTTTCCAATTCAAATTTGCGGAACTGCCTGCGGATCAAAGTCACCAACAAAATGACGGCACCTAAAAAATAAAACAAGAATGCAATTTTGGACAAATACCAGGGTGGGTCTACTACCACCAAACAACTTTTTTCAGTTTGTTGCCTGCCTCCTCTGATCCGGGCCTGGACTTTGAGGGTGTAGGTTCCTGGTTTTAGTTTTGTGTATGGTTTGCTGTGATCTGCAGACCAGTGGGTCCATTCATCGTCATAACCTTCCAACAAACACCGGTATTCCACCAAATCCTTGTAGAGGATACCACTTACCGCAAAGTAAAAAGTGAGGTCGTTTTGGGCGTAGGGGATGCTTAATTTTTCGGTGCTATTTTGAAAAGCACGATGCCGATTTCCTGCCAACAAAGTATCTCCCTTTCCTTCTACTTTTGAAAAATACAATTGAACGGGAGGCTCAGTTGCTGTCTTTGGTTGATAAAATATAAAGCCAGTTTCCGACGCAAAAAAGACCTGATGTGGCTGATAGGGGTAGATAAATTCAAAGCCCCCCACCAATCGCCCCTCCAATTCAGGAAAGACCCTTTTTTTAGCACTCTTTTTGAGGCCTAAGTCGTCAATGACCAACAAACCCGCCTCATCTCCTGCTACAAACCAAATATTGCCAGCGGCATCTTCTTTCAGATACTTCACCCTTACCTTGCTGCCCAGATTTTGATTAAAATCATCAGCAGGCACAAAACTCTGGGTATTTTCCCGAAAGCGATACACTCCTTTTTCAGTTCCAAAAACAGGCTTGCCGGCAATGCTAAAAACATAATTGTTGAAATCAGATGGCAGGCCTTGTGCTGATGTATAATGTTTGACCTCTGCCCGGGTCCAGCTCGGGTCAGTAAATTTTACGCTGTAAATTCCGCGGTAAGGATGCGATACCCAAATTTGATTTTTTCCGGCTTTAACCACAATGCGGCACGACTCCTTTAAGCCCTCAATTTTATGGTGTAGTTGATAGCCCTTGCTTGTTTTTTTGTATACCGATAGTCCTTCATAAGTGCCCACCACCATGTGCATATCATCCAGTGCAAGACACGTCCAGGTTCCCTTACCCGGGTCATACCTTGTAAGCGCCTGATCCGAGATGCCAATCAAACCCTCATGGTGTCCTACCCACAAGTTTTTGCCAAGCTCTGCAGTACTCCAAACCTGCCCGTCTGCCGCCTGAATTTTGCTGAAAGGATTTTGGATTTCAAATGGAAAATAATTTTTCCAGGGCAAGCTGTATAGTCCATCAGACTGCCCAAAGTACATTTTGTCGCTATAAGCACTAACTGCATATCCGGTACTTTCAAGATCCTGATCAGGGATGATGAATGAAAATGGTGAAGCATACTGGATGGCAGAGATCCCATTGTCAAGACCCAGCCAAAGATTGCCCTCTGAGCTGGAAAACACACTTAGTATGTTGTTGTGCAGCAAACCATTGTCTTTGTGATACTGTTGCCACCATCTTCCCTTTCTATCGAGGATAATGAGTCCATCCAGGGAGCTTGCCAATGCCAGTTTACCATCTTTGCACAGGGTGCCATGGTAGATGCGTTTGTTTTTGAGCAAAGGGTCAAGCTGGGTTGGCCATGGCTGCAGAAAAGAACCCTTTAGATAAAAAAGTCCTGATTTAAGGGTGGTAAACAATATGGTATCCCGGGAAATGTCAATGACAGCGGTGATAATAGAGGAGAAGCCTGACGAGGCTATCACAGGCGACCATGTATCGTTTTGCCATTGCAATAAACCAAAATCCTGCTTTTGTAAGTAAAGCTTTCCTCTGGCTTTGCCCAAAAACAAGGTTGAACCTTTATAAATTACATCTATTTTTTGTTCTCCATCAAAGCAAAGCACGTAACGATTGGTTCTGAAATATACTTTGCCCCCTGTTATTACAATGTCCCATACGTCTTCGAGACTCAGGGTGGAGGGCAAGAATTTTTTTAAAGAATGGTATTGAAGTTTGCCATTTTCATCTGAGTCAAACCATCCCAGCTCATTTTGAGCCCCTGTGAAAATCCTACCCTGATCATCGATGGCAACAGATCTTACAATGGTCTGATTGTCAACCTTATACAACTGCCAATCGCGCCCATTATACTCCAAAAGTCCGTCATTATTGGCAAAATAAAGCAAGCCTCTTTTATCCTCGGCAATGTCCCAACTTTGGGTGGCCGCTTTGTACTCACTTTTCGTAAAATTGAAAATGGCTTTACGGCCCAAATTGATTTCACCTTCAACATTTTGGGCTATGCATGAATCCAGACTAATAAAAAGAAATAAAAATCCGATCAACCACCCATAGTGGTAGCACCGTTTCGGGCATTGAGTAGCCGATGATTTTATAAATATTTGATAATCAATATACATTTTTTAAATGCAGTAGTCTTGCCGTAGTATTTTTTTATGCTTGTGGTAGTATAAACGTGGTTAAAAATAAAAGTCAGTTATAAAGATAAAATAACTTCGCATCATAGTTTAGTAGAATTTTAATCGTTTAAACCATTTCACATGAAAGCCACATTTTACACAACACTTTTGTGTCTGCTCTTTTTTGGGCGGCTACAATCACAAACCACCATCCTCGACTTTGAGGATGCAGCAACCTCTACCACTTTTCAGTACTTTGGCAGTCCGCTGGACGGTAGTCTCAATGAAGTCATTGACAACCCCGACGCCAGCGGCATTAACACGAGTGCCAGGGTGGCTAAATTTGTCAAACCCGCTGTAGCTGAAGTATGGGCGGGTGCATTTTCTAACCCCAATCCCACACAACCGGTTGACCTCACCTCTACTTCTACCATTAGGGTAAAGGTATGGATGAACCACATTGGTAACCTGGCCCTTAAACTAGAAGGTTCTGCCGATGGTGGTCCCAACTGGATTACTACAGTAGCCAATACCAAGGTCAATGAATGGGAAGAATTGGTTTTCGACGCCAATATCCCTTCTATTGAAGGTCCCAATCAGGCGGCAGCGGGCCACGTTTATGCCAGAGTGGTGCTCTTCTTTGATTTTGGCACAGGTGGCACAGGCAGCGAAGTAGTTTCTTATTTTGACGACATCACCACAGATGCAGGTGCGGCCGTCTGTCACCCTGTACTTGATTTTGAGAGCACAGACCTTTCCACTACCTTCCAGTATTTTGGAAGTCCACTCGATGGAAGTCTCAACGAAGTCATCGACAATCCCAACCCAACCGGCATCAACACCAGTTCCAAGGTGGCCAGGTTTGTCAAACCAGCAGTAGCAGAAGTGTGGGCAGGAGCATTTTCCAATCCCAACCCGGTACAGCCCATCAATTTGCTCGATAATGGAAAAATCAAAATCAAGGTGCACATGGACCACATCGGCAATCTGGCACTTAAACTTGAAGGCTCTGCCGACGGGGGTCCCAATTGGATTACTACAGTTGCCAATACCAAGGTCAACGAATGGGAAGAGCTGGTCTTTGATGCCAACCTACCTTCCATTGAAGGTCCCAACCTACCTGCCAAAGGCCATGTATATGCCAGGGTAGTTTTGTTTTTTGATTTTGGCACCGCTGGCACGGGAACAGAAACCATTTCTTACTTTGACGACATTTGTGTAGAAGGAAGTGCCGGTCCTACCATCAGAACAGTAAACTTTGAAGTCAACATGAATAACTATTCCGGTGACTTCGACAAGGTATATGTTAGCGGTACATTCAACAACTGGGCGGGCGATGCCAATGCCTTGACCGATTCAAATGCAGATGGTATATGGGTAGGAAGCATTGACGTACCGGTAGGATTGTACGAGTACAAAATCACCCTTGACAATTGGCTTAAGCAGGAAGAATTTAAAGGAACAGAAGAATGTACAGTAACAGATCCATCCGGCCAGTTTACCAATCGTAAATTGTTGGTGGGAGCACCAGGGCAGACCGAAAAATTCTGTTTCAACAGTTGTTATCTGTGCGGTGAAGAGGTGAAGATCACCTTCAGGCTTGGCATGGGTTCTGTGACCCCAAATCCTGATGGTGTTTGGCTTTCCGGTGGGGGCAACTTTGAAGATCCGGGTGGAAGATATAAAATGAAACTTGTGGGCGACCACTACGAAGTTACTGCGCCACGTAAAAGAGGGTTCAAATCATTCTATGCCTTTGCCAATGGTCCTTGCGGTGATTACAGCTGTAAGGAAGACCTAATAGGACAGGCTTGCGCCAATCCTGGCAATTTCAACGACCGTTACCTGCCACCCGTATCACAGGATACTGTACTTTCTACTTGTTATGCGCTGTGCACCACTAATACAGACTGTGTCCTTTCGGCAGATGATTCAGAATTTACCAATGATTTGTTCAGCCTCCTCGCCAATCCAGCAAGTGAAGCCAGAATTTACAACAACGGAAACAAAAATATCAACATATCAATGGTCAATGCCATGGGCCAGCTTATACATAAAGAAAGTATTGCTCCTGCAACGGTGACTACCTTAGGCAATTCCCAATTTTTGCCAGCGGGTTTGTACATCATCACTGCCAGGTCAGAAAACAAGATTCAGAGCGTGAGATGGGCAAAACCATAATGTTAAAGAAGATTAGATGATTCAAATCAAATAACAGATCAAAGCCTGACCGGAAAAAGTTTCCTATCTTGGGATACTTTTTCCGGAAGGGTTTAAAACAACAATCATGAAAAAAATTATCCTGTTTTTCCTTTTGCTTACACCATTTTTTGCCTTTACACAAACCGTTCAGGGCAATGTGAAATTTGCAGCAGGCAACGAAGCTGCCATTGGAGTAAGTGTGTATATCAAAGGCACTGACACGGGCACCATCACCGATTTAGACGGCAACTACAGTTTGGTGGTAAGGAGTAGCAACGATGTACTGGTTTTCTCTTACATAGGTTATGCTACTCTAGAAGAGACTGTTGGCAACAGAAATACCATTGATGTTGTGATGACAGAAAACAGCTCTCAACTCGATGAAGTAGTGGTAGTGGGTTATACAACGCAAAAGCGCTCAGAGATCAGTGGCAGTGTAGCCAGCATCAAGTCAAAAGACCTGGCAGAAAGACCCATACTCAGAGTGGAACAAGCACTGCAGGGAAAAGCCGCGGGAGTCCAGGTGGCGCAGAGTTCGGGCTCTCCTGGCAGTCCTCTCACGGTAAGGATCAGGGGCATTGGTACCATCAACAACAGCGATCCTCTCTATATTGTAGATGGTGTAGCCGTTGACGGGCTTGATTTTTTAAACCCCAATGACATAGAGACCATCGACATCCTTAAGGATGCGGCCTCAGCAGCCATCTATGGATCAAGAGGTGCCAATGGAGTGGTGCTCATTTCAACAAAAAAAGGAAGCAAAGAAAAACCAGGAACCATCAGTTATGATTTTTACTATGGAATACAACGCGTTGGCAGGTTGATCGACCTTCTCAATGCCAGAGAATATGCCACCTTACAAAATGAAGCTTATGTGGCTGCCGGCAAAGCACCGCTACCCGAATTCAACAATCCATCTGCCCTGGGTGAAGGTACAGACTGGCAGGAAGCCATTTTTGAAACAGCACCTATCATGAGTCATCAAATCACGGCTACCGGTGGAGGGCAAAAATCTACTTACACCCTTTCTGCCAACTATTTTACCCAGGATGGCATCGTGGGAGGTCCCAAAGCCAATTTTCAAAGGGCTACGGTGCGACTCAACAACTCGCATGAAACCAAGAGTTGGCTGACTCTGGGCTCTAATCTTGCCTTTACATGGCTTAAAAGAAATGGCCTGACAGAAAACAGTCAATACAATTCGCCCATCATCAGAGCCCTCAACATGGATCCTGTTACTCCTGTGTATAAAGCTGATGGCACTTTTGCCTACTCAACGTATGCAGACACAGATATAGCCAATCCGGTCAACGGTATCTACCAGACACACAATACATGGACCAGTCATAGATTGGTAGGCAATGCCTATGCAGATCTTAAGCTGGCCAAGGGACTTACCTTCAGGTCTTCTGCCAGCCTGGATGCTACCTTTGCCATTCAGCGATTTTTCAATCCAAGATTTGATTTATCCAACATTCCTTCTTTGTCTGAAGCACCTGCAGCAGAGAAGAACCTGGTAAATAGTGTGGGTGTAGGCAACAATCAATGGCGCAACTGGCAGTGGGAAAACTTCCTTACCTGGAGTACCTCTTTTACAGATGCGCATAAATTAACCGTGATTACAGGTACTTCAGCCCTGGCCAATCGTTTTGATGGCAGCGGGGGAGGCAATACCAACCTGCCCTCCAATGATGTAAAAGATGCTTATATTTCCAATACCATCGACCCCATTGCATCACAAACATCATATCAGTATGCTTATGAATCATCCTTGCTCTCCTACTTTGGCAAAGCTTATTATGGATACAATGATAAATACTTGTTTTCTGCTACCTTGAGAGCAGATGGTTCATCCCGCTTTGGCAAAAACAATCGTTTTGGTTACTTCCCGTCCTTTTCAGCCGGTTGGAAGGTTACTGCAGAAGATTTTTGGAAATGGCCCACCATCAGCAATCTAAAGTTCAGAGCCAGCTGGGGACAAAACGGCAACGATCGCATAGGTGATTACTCCTTTACCACCATTGTAGAAAAGGGACAAAATTATGCCTTTGGGCCCGGTGAGACCATCACCAACGGAAGTGTGGCACTCACGTCGCCCAACCCTGATCTCAAATGGGAGACCAGCACCCAGACCGATGTAGGTGTGGATGTAGAATTTTGGAATGGCAAGGTCAATGCAACCGTGGATTACTACCGCAAAAAAACCTCAGACATGTTGTACGCTGCTCCCATACCCTTGGTGGCAGGTACCAATGCGCCCATCCAAAACGTAGCTACCGCATTAAATTCCGGGTGGGAGTTTTCGATGGCATACCGCAATGCAGATCATGCTTTGCAATATAGCGTAAGTGGCAACCTATCATTGGTTGACAGCAAGGTGACAGGCCTGGGTCTGGGAGGCCAACCCGTATATTCGGGCTATGTACAATCTGCCAATGCCAACGCAGCCATTACCAATGTGGGTTTTCCCATTGCCTCATTTTATGGATACGTAACCGATGGAATTTTCCAGACACCACAAGAAGTAGAAAGTCATGCAAGACAAAATGAAGGAACTGCCCCCGGTGATATCCGCTTCAAAGATTTGGATGGCAATGGCATCATCGATCAAAATGACAGAACCATCATTGGCAATCCAACACCTGATTTTACTTATGGCTTCAATGCAGAATTGAAATACAAAAACATAGAATTGAGTTTGTTTGCTCAAGGCAGTCAGGGCAATGACATTTACAATTCGACTACCAGGTATGACTTTACCTATGTAAACAGGCCTTCTTCAGTATTAGAGAGATGGACCGGACCCGGCACTTCCAATACCGTACCCAGGGTGAGTCTAACAGATCCCAATCAAAATGCAAGGGTATCCGATCGTTTTGTTGAGGATGGCAGCTACCTTCGTTTGAAGACCTTACAACTTTCTTACTACCTGCCAACAGGCTTACTCAATAAAGTGAAACTAGGACAGGTGAAAGTTTATGTTTCCGCACAAAATTTAATCACATTTACCAACTACAGTGGTTATGATCCAGAGATTGGCAACATCAATGGCAGTCTTGAGATAGGCATCGACAGGGGCTTTTACCCCAGTGCCAGAACATTTATGACCGGTTGTAGTGTAAACTTTTAAAACATAAGATCATGCAAAATAAAATTTTCACCTTGTTGTTCCTGTTGGTCTTTGTTTCTTGTCAGAAAGACTTTCTGGAAAAGAGTCCCATCATTGGTGTGACCGAAGATAATTTTTACCGCACCGAGGCAGATGCCATTGCGGCTGTGAATGCTGCTTATGCATCTCTGCAGTTTCAACTATCCCCTGCGGGCCACTTTCGATGGTTTTGGGGAGACATCATGAGCGATGATGCCATCAAAGGTGGTTCGGGCGATAATGATGTTAACGAACTGTTGCAATTAGAATCATTTACCGGTAAATCCAATACCGCCCTGTTAGAATCTGAATGGAGTGCCGATTACGAGGGCATCTACAGGGCCAATGTTGTACTGGAAAAAGTACCCGGCATTGAGATGGATGAAAAATTAAAAGCAAGAATTCTGGGAGAAGCAAGGTTTATCAGAGCCTGGAATTTTTACAACCTGGTGACCATGTTTGGGGGAGTGCCTAAAGCGGATCACGTTTTGGCGCCTTCTGAATACAACCTGGCACGCGCCAGTGCCGAAGACGTTTGGAATTTGATTGAGTCCGATCTGGATCAGGCCATACCTGCTTTGTGGTTGAGAAGTGAATATTCAGCTGCTGACCTGGGAAGGATAACCAAAGGCACAGCCCAGGCATTACTGGTAAAAACCTGCCTGTGGAGAAAGAATTGGGCAAAGGCCAAATTGACCGCTGAGGCCATCATTGCCAGCAATGAATACAGCCTTACTCCGGATTATGCCGATATTTTTACAGAGTACGGCGAAAACAATGCGGAATCCGTTTTTGAAATTCAATACATGAATGCATCGGGAGGCAACTGGGGAAAAAACAATGCAAATGAAGGCAGTTTTACCAATGTTTTCCAACGTGCCAGGGGGCAATTTGCAGGTTATGGCTTCAACATACCCACACAAAATTTTGTAAATGAATTTTTGAAAGAAGGGTTTGAAGATCCACGATTGAAGTCTACTGTGTTCAGAGAAGGAGAGCCCATGGGTGACAGGGGTGTTTTTACAAGAGACGCTACCGGAGGCCAGCCCCATCTCTTTTATCCTAAAAAGTATTTCAACAACAAAAGTGAGGACGCACCTTTTGGAGATCCCAACCCAAATGGTGGCAGCAACGACAGGGTAATACGTTATTCAGATGTATTGCTAATGCATGCAGAAGCATCTTTTCAGGCCGGAGACGAAAACGCAGCAAGAACCTCCCTCAATCTGGTAAGAAGAAGGGTGAAAATACCAGACATCACGGCTACTGGCGCTGATTTGCTCAAAGCCATTTATCGGGAAAGAAGGCTCGAATTGGGTTTGGAAGCCCATCGGTTTTTTGATCTGGTGCGAACCGGACAAGCCCCAGAAGTGTTGGGCATTTACGGATTCCGGGCAGGAACGCACGAGTTGTTTCCCATCCCTGAGTCACAGATTCAGGCAACAAACGGAGCCCTTACCCAAAATCCAGGATATTGATTCATCTTCACAATAAAAAGACAATGAAACATACGATATACGCAATTATTTTAATGACAATTTTGGCATCCTGCGAACCCGTCAGAGATGATGAATTTGGCCTCTCGGGGGAAGCGCCCAAGCCAGTACTTGAGATTACTGCATTGGATGGAAACACCTTTGTTGTGAAAGACAAGACCTCAGGTGGCTTCCAGCGATTGTGGTCATTTCCCGGTGGCATGCCTGCCAATTCAACGGCAGAAACAGACACTATTTTTTATCCAAAGAAAGGCAGTTATACCATCAGTCTCTTCGTTTCACAAAGCGATGGCAGCGGTACGGGGAGTGCGGTCAAAAAAGTAGAGGTAGCAGAAAATGCAGCTCAAAACTGTACAGATAAAATGGCTCTATTGACCGGTGATTGTTTTCCACAAGGCAAGTGCTGGACCTTTACCAGAGAAGCCGGTGCCGTGAAGGTAGGTCCCAAATACGACGATTTTTCATGGTACACCGCACCGGCAGGAGGGCTGCAGGATGCTCAGTACGACGATGGCTTTTGTTTTACATTTGATGGCCTTGTTTACCAAAACAAAAACAATGGCGCATCGGTCAATCCTTGGGATGGATACAAAGCCATACCCCTTGATCCAGGCGTATCAAGCTTTGTTTTCTCAGAAGGTACGGGTACCGGAGGCAAGGATCAAATTATCATCCCCGATGAGCAATTTATGGGTGTATGGGATGCAGATAATGTAATGGATGTAATCCAACTTACCGAAACCCAGCTCGTGGTAAGGACCCGGTTGAGGGCTGCCAATGGAGTGCCGGCAGCAGAAGGATGGTTTGAACTTACCTTTGTAAGAAAATGAGCAAGCATCAATACCTTCGGTTTGCTTTATTGGGTCTTTGCTGGCTAAGTGTGTTTGCACTCAGCGGGCAAAGAAACATGAAGATGTGGAACAAGCTCATCTGGTCGGATGAATTTGATGGCAATGGCTTGCCCGATAGTAGTAAGTGGAATTACGATCTGGGCGATGGCTGTCCTCAGAATTGTGGTTGGGGCAACAACGAACTTCAATACTATACTGCCAATGACACCCTCAATGCCAGGCAAAAAGATGGCATGCTCATCATCGAAGCCAGGAGTACAGGAAAACCAGATAGGCCTTATACCTCTGCACGTTTGGTTAGCCGCGGAAAGGCAAGCTGGCCGTCGGGCTACCTCGAGGCCAGGATCAAATTGCCAAAAGGCAAAGGCGTTTGGCCGGCATTCTGGATGTTGCCAGAAGAATGGAAATATGGTGGATGGCCGGCAAGTGGAGAAATAGACATCATGGAATTTGTGGGTTATACCCCTGACTCTATCTATGGCACCCTACATTGCCAGGACTTCAATCACATCAATGGCACGCAGGTGGGCAAAGCCATGTACGTACCCGATCTTGGCGATGCCTTTCACGTGTATGGCATGTATTGGGATAATGATGTAATGTATTTTTATCTCGACGGCAGGCCATATCTCAAATTTATCAACCATAAGAAGGGTTATACCTCCTGGCCCTTTGATCAGAATTTTTACGCCATTTTCAATCTTGCCGTTGGTGGCAACTGGGGCGGCAAAAAAGGGGTAGATACTTCCATCTGGCCTCAGAAAATGTATGTGGATTACATCCGCGTTTATCAAACCATTAAAGAACAATAAAAAAGATATCATGAAAATATTTTCTTTTCGCCACTCCATGCTATTTAGCCTGATATTAGTAGGTGGCATATTCGTTTTTAATTCTTGTGCCGAAGACGATAATGGCATTGCCGATCCTCTTGATTTACCCAAAATAACATTTTCAGATCTTAGCATCGATGAAGATGACGTGGATCAAACGGTAGTTGTAGATTTAAAACTGGAAGGCAGTGCCAATGCCAATGCGGTTGCCAACTTTCTGGTTTCCGGAGGCAGTGCAGAAGCAGGCATTGACTATGAAGTCAAAACCGCAAGTCCCCTTGTATTTACAGAGGGAGAAAGCAGCAAGACCCTCACAATCTTAATCAAGGGTGATGAAGTGGTAGAGACAAAAGAGACCATAGAAATCACATTCTACAATCCTAAAAATGTAACGCTTCCCGTTTCAAAGCTGACCATCACCATCAAAGATGATGACGACAATACGGCGGGCCTTGTTATACCAAAAAATGGCTATACCACACCCAAGGAATATGCCGGGATGACGCTTGAATGGGCAGATGAATTTGATGGCAGCACCCTAAATCCGAATTGGTGGACTTTTGAAACTGGAGATGGCTGTCCGAACAATTGTGGCTGGGGCAACAATGAACTGCAATATTACCGCGAAGACAACACCAGCGTGGTAGACGGTCACCTGGTGATTACCGCCAAAAAGCAGGCCTTTGCCAACAGAGATTACACTTCCAGCAGGATTGTCACCAAGGGCAAACGCATCTTCAAATATGGCAGGATCGACATCAGGGCAGCCCTACCCAAGGGCAAAGGATTGTGGCCTGCCCTTTGGATGCTGGGCACCAACATTGATGCAGTAGGCTGGCCTTCCTGTGGAGAAATAGACATCATGGAGCTCACCGGTGACCTGCCCAACCGCGTGGTAGGTACCGTACATTACGGATCAAGCGTGGCCAATCACCAATATAAAGGTGAATCCTATTACCTGAGCAATGGCAAAAACTTCCAGGATGAATTCCATGTATTTTCCATCAAGTGGCAGGCAGATAAAATAGAATACCTCGTAGACGATGTGCCCTATTACACCGTCACACCTGCCACCACCGGCAATGCAGTATATCCGTTTAATAAAACCTTTTTCTTTATCTTTAATGTAGCTGTTGGCGGCAATTTCCCGGGCAACCCTGATGGTGGCACCCCATTCCCACAGCGCATGATTGTGGATTATGTGAGGGTGTTTAAGTAACAGCGAACCGCTATCGGCTGTCGGCTGTCCGCTGTCCGATGTCGGCTGTCCGTTGTCCGCTGTCCGTTGTCGGCTGTCCGCTGTCCGCTGTCGGCTGTCCGCTGTCCGCTGTCCGTTGTCATATACTTTGCCAAGGCCAATATAATAATATTTATGCTCATTAGTAAGGATTTGTCGATGCCTCGCGATTAGCGCGAGGTGCCCTCACTAAATTGATCTGCCAATCAATTTTTTCAGCTGTGCTGAAACCGATCAGTTATGCTGTCCGCTGTCCGCTGTCCGCTGTCGGTTAATGTCAGATAGATGCGCGGTCAGCAGTTGTCAGTGAGCAGTAAGCGGTAAGCGGTTGACAGTGAGCAGTAAGCAGTAAGCGGTGAGCAGTAAGCGGTGAGCAGTAAGCGGTGAGCAGTAAGCGGTAAGCGGTAAGCGGTAAGCAGTTGTCAGTGAGCGGTCAGCGGTAAGCGGTTGTCAGCGGTTGTCAGTGAGCAGTGAGCGGTAAGCGGTAAGCAGTTGACAGTGAGCGTCGAGCGGTCAGCAGTTTTCGGCCTGTATTTGTTTATTGTATAATGCCGACAAACTCAACTCAGGGTAGATTTCTTGTTGCATGAATATTATCCGATTGAAATTAATTTAATTTTTTGCATTCAGTAAATTTTTCGTGATTCCACTCCCAATGATACTGCATCCAGCCAAAATAACAATCGCCAATATAAAGAGTTAAACCATTACCATTTTTTACAGTTATGGGAAACCGGAATACTTACCCTTAAAATTCCATCCCATATTTTTGTTTTGTATGATTTCAATTTTTTAATACTTTGTTTTGAATACTGTTTGTTAATATGCTTTTCCAAATGACTGATAAACAATAAAACATCAGTAGCTTTTTCAGGTTGGAAAAGATAGCATTGACTGGCATATGCAGACAGAATAGGACCCATTTTCATCTGTAAATTCAAGGTGTCAAATGCAGAAATTATGTGAATATATTTTTCCAATATTTCATCATTGAACATTGGATCATTTATAAAATCTTCTCCCATAAAACCAGGGTTTGTAAGTATTCCATCCAATATATTCCTATTTTCATCATATGCTATTAATTCAAAGCAGCCAACAAAATAATCTTCTTTCAAAGTGGTAGTAAAATATGAAACATTTGGATTAAAATACAACAATAGATCATTGGGGCTTGAATTAACTATCTTAAAAGAATACAACCTTTCACAATTCCCCATCTCCCCACCTCCAAAATAAAGGGAATCAGGTTGGTTTAATGTAATCGACAATGGCTCATTAATCTTTTGACTGAATTTATTGCAGCAGGATGATAGAATGAAGATGATTAAAGTATAAGCACTAATATATTTTAATTTCATCTGAATGGTTTAATCAAGTGTTTTCTAAAGTTTACTTCAAAGTTGGAGATTTATTTACTTTCATTGTAATAAAAATTAAATTTTGGTATACCTATTCCCGAATATTGGCTACTCCAATAGTGCGCCAGACTTTCAGATACATTCTTTCTTTCCAAAGGGGTTTTACCAAACTTACCATAAACTTCATTTACAAAATGATATTTATGCACTAGTTCATGACCATAGGCTGTAATTAAGAGTCTCCAAGATTGATAATCTCTCATTCCAATAAAAAGTTCATCAGTTTCTCCTCTATAAAGTGATAAACCATCTCTTAGCATAATTTTGCTAGGTCTACCACCTGCTTTTCTCAATAGGTATTTTATATTCTTAGCTTTTTCAATAAGCGAAATTGAAGATTCTAATCCAAGGCTTGGTCCCTCTTCTGGATTTAGAACACCTATATCTTTCAAATCTTGATCAACTTTAAACTGGCCCTGAGCATCAGGGCCGCTGGGATCAAAATTCAAATTATCATTTGAAAAATAGTTAACCCTGAGTTAATATTATATCCCCATACATATACGTCCTATCCTGACAACAAATCGTAATAAAATACAGCCCTGCCTAGGAATAATCGTACCCTTTCAAACGGATGGATCTACGGTGGTGAATTTTTGGGTTATATTTGTTCATAGAATAATTCCTACATACCCATAAACGTAAATTTGGATAAATTTCTTGTGATAGGGATTTAATCTGATCTGATTTAACATAAAAATATACATTAAATAGTTTTTTTCGCTATTCCAATCCTATATTACAATATTTTTAGTCAAGCATGTATCCGCCAATTTAATGGGCTAAACTAACTATGTCAAGTAGTTCCTTTTGGTCAAGTACAATAATTTCACAAAGATAATTATCCTGATTAACTCTAAATACAACGTTTTCAGCAACGAAATAAATTTCAGTTTTATCATAATCATTGATTTTAAAAATTAAATTATTTTCTGATTTAACCAAAGAAACATCAGTTATCATTTCTCCTTCTTCTTGCACAGCATAATCTAAATAGCAGTCGAATATTTGTTCCTTACAAAATTTAACCTGAAAAAGGCTCTTGTCTTCTGAAGACCTACCAATGCAAACAAAAGCAATCTGATTAAATAATTTTGTCTCTGCATTAAAACGTATTTCAATAAAAAATTCATTTCCAGTTATATAAATTGTTTCAAATGTATAACTTTCAGAAATGGGTTTATCTAATACTAAATTTACAGGCAACCCACCAATACTCCGATATTCATTTACACTTTTTACAAGGTGATTAGCTTCTTTAAATTTCAGTTTAATCATCACTTATAAGAACTAAAATGTTTAACAACCGGCAACGACCCAGATTGCCCAGGTTGCCCTATTAAGCATCTTATCCTCGGTAGAAAGTCAGACCCAGACAAATTAAAATTTACCATTTAGCATATTTAAGTTGGGGATACATTTCGGATGCAAGTGATTTGAATTTTTCAACCAGACTTATATCATGATCAGAAAATCTGTCATAAAAATAGGGTTCGTTAAATAGATCAGGACATAGAAAAATTGTTCCATCTTGGTTTGTTATCTTCCATTGAACAGGAATATCACTCTCAACAATTTCAAACATTTGAGAAGGAACAGGAAATAGGTAAAAATTATCAAATAAATAAAAGTACACCCCTTCTAATTCTATGCTGATTGCAAATACATAATAATTTTGGCCGATTTTTAAAAGCTCAGAAGTATCACTATTCATCATAATGATATCTTTATTTGAATTTACTTTGTTTTTAATTAATTTTACTTTCATTATCTTCCTATTACAGTTTTTATTTCGAAACGAATCCCTGCTTTCTCATACCAGTGTGTTGAAAATTTAAACCCACTTTTTTCAACATAAGTTGATTTACTTACAACTTTTGTCCAGTCTCCTGCCCTTCCACCATATTTTGCAATTAATCTTGGGAGATCATCAATATTTTTTCCTCTAGCAATTACCTTTCCAAACCCACTCAACTGTTCTAAGCTTGCAAAATATCTTCCAAGCATTCCTTTCTTACAGACAGGAAATGCTGCCATGGCAAGATCAAACTTGTTATTACAAATTACCTGACTAAATAATCCCCACGGACCATCATCAACATGTGAAATTGCATTTATATATTCTATTTTAGAAATCCTTCCTTGCAAAAATTCACCCGCCAACCATACTTTTAGCTCTTGCTTTGTTGGCGGATCACCAGATTCCTTACCATTCAACCCATTATGCAACGCATGATTAAACGCCCCCACGGCAATGCCTTGCCCAAATCCCTGCCAAAAAATACCGCCATTCATTGAGGAGGCAATGCCACCACCTATTCCTCCACCTACTATCTGATGACCCGCTGTGCCCACCAACGCAGCAATTGCCGAACTTATACCCGAGCCTATACCTCCACTAGCAGCTCCTTGCCAAAAACTGTCACCCTGGGCTAAAGCAATTCCTCCTTGTGTCACAGCATGTGCGCCAGCTCTCAAAAATTCATGACCAAAAGCCCCAGAGGCTCCAAATACTGCCCCTACTCCTGCACTTACAGCTGCTCCAATAGCACCCCACAATGCAGCTTTATCAGCACTATCAAAAAAACTGGGATCAGAGGAAATATTGACCTATCCGTTGCTTAAAATCCCAGTTGCTGCTCCAATTGCCACAACAGCCAGTAATGGAAGATCCCCCTCAGGATCGCTGTAACTTACTGGGTTATTGTTCATAGCACAATATGGACTCATATTGCCCATAATCTCTGCCCTTGGATCGATCCCACAATTAATGCGGGACAGGTCTTGATAAGGTTTGACAGGTTATGAAGAAAGAGTGAAATACAATTTTCACAATTCGACTTATTCTTAACCATGTACGATTATTACACTTAGCTACTTTTAGCTAAAAATATAAAACTAATTAAAAATTTTGTAAACTTTAAAAGTATCCTTTTCAGCACCCAAATTCAAATTTGCAAAATTAAAGCCAGTAAAAAAAATAGTGTCCTTTTTGGTCCTAACTGAATTAATATATATTAATTTTTTACTTTTATTCGAAAAGATATAATTATCATTAAACAGCTTAATTGGGTTTCCTTCATTAATAAAAATAGCCTTCTTCTCAAATATGGTAATGAATGGTAGATGTTTCATATTGGAATAATACTTTTTATCTAAAATTTGCATTCTCAAAAGACCATCTTTTACAATTATATTTGAGGAAATTGATTGACCATTTTTTCCTATAAATCTATAATTTTTTGATGTATGACATACATCAATGTTAAGATATCGATAAAGCATCACAAAAATTAAAAACATAAGCATAAAATATAAATACCTTTTCATTTGCCTGTAAATCTTCGGTAAACATAATTTGCCGCTGAAGGAAGAAATTTAGTGTTGGTACTGAAGCCAAATAGAGTTTTCGCTATGGTAACACCACCTGATGTGCCAACACTGTACCTTAAAGCTCTTGCATTTGCACCTATTATTGCAAGATATCCTGTAGCATCATAATTACCAAACTGGAATACTAACTTACTCTTGCAACCTGATTTGTAAAATTCGTGGCTTTCATGCACCAGCTCCAATACTTGATTACCTGCGCCGTATGCCACAAATTCCAATCCATTGTTGTAAGTACGGTTTTCAACCAATACTGCCCCAGTATTATACATTTTCTCTGTCAACATTACACCAGCAGCATCATAGGTCATTTCTACCTTTTTACCTCCAACAAAATCAATTACTGTGGGCAAATTTAAAAAAATTCAACGAAATTATTAATACTAAAAGTATCTATGATCGATAGTTTATTTTTACTATGCAAAGGGTTGAAATTAAAAATTCATGGCAAAATATTTTTAAAATTGTCTATTTGATAATTCAATGCAGATATTCCTTAAATAAGGATCCAAATGATTTTCGTGTTTAAACGCTATTTTTTTTGCTAAAAATAAATTCAATTCACTCAAAGCAATCAAACCTATTCTCAATGCATATGCATTCTGCTCATCCAATAGTAAATTATAAAGTATGATATCACAGTTAATGACATCAATGTCTTTAATATTTTGATAGAAACAACACCTTATCCTTGGCCAACTATGAAAAATGCCACATATGATTAAATTATATAATGCTGGCCTATTCATTTCAGTAAGGATGGCATCAAGTGCATACCCAGTTTCTTCATCAATTGCACAACTAATTAATAAAGTTTGTATTATTTCCAAATCATATGAATTAGTATTTAATAATTTTATTGCAGACGAAATTAATTGATCATAGTTATAGCTTATATCTAAGTCACCAATGCCTTCAAAAAATCCATCTCCAGTAATAAATTCATCAAATTCCGTTTCCGACATATTTCTATTTATCAGATATTGCTGAATTATTTTTCCATTTATTATATTTAATTTATTATCCATGCTGGTATAAAGTGAATTTTTCCTGTACTTTTTTGAAACGATATTGTTGCCATATTCGTAATTCCGTAAATTTTAAATTTTTGTATACATATGCCAACAGGGTGATTAAATTTAATAACTTGCATTCCTCTTGGATTAAGCCTGACAAACTCATATTGCAAACTATATACCTCATTTAACATTACATATGGATCCGACAATAATATACTCTGCCCTTGGGTATAGCGGCTCCGCTAGTAGCTGCGGTGACGACTCCTGCAACGGCTCCAATACCCAATGCCACTGCTCCGTCCCAAAAATTGTCAACTTTACCTTGATATAATTTTGTGTCTAAGTTAAATAAGCCGCCTACTGCTGCTCCAATTGCAATATGAATCCAATCTCCTTCAGGGTCAACATTTGAAACTGGATTATTACCCATTGAACAATAAGGACTCATATAGCCAATAGACTCTGCCTTTGGATCAGCCTGATACCATTTCCCCAACACGGGATCCAGCCCACGGTACAAAGCCAGATCGATACATAACCCAAGGCTTTCTGTCCTTTCTATGCCATTGTATTTATATTTGTATTCGGTGCCATTGTACCAGCTGGGGTCAGTCATCTCCATACCATAAGAGCAGTAATGATTTTCATCCAGAATCTCTGTACTGGACTGCGCAATACTTCCATCATTGTTGGCATCGGTGTACACTATTCGTGTATTGCCCAAATGATCTTTGATGGTATAAATATGTCGGGACACAGTAGGTTTGTAATAGCCCTGGCTGTGGTGCACCAGCTCTAAAACTTGATTACCTGTACCGTATGCCACAAATTCCAATCCATTGTTGTAAGTACGGTTTACAACCAATACTGCCCCAGTATTATACACCTTCTTTGTCAACATTAAACCAGCAGCATCATGGGTCATTTCTACCTTTTTACCTCCACCAAAATCTATCAGTGTAGGCAAATTTAAAAAATATAGGTCAACTAGTCTAAAATACTCTGCGCAATTCACAAAACCCCATGCGCTTTGCGCTATGCGCTGAACGCTCTATGCTATGCGCTCATCACCACACATCCTTATCTTACCAACACCTTCTTCTTCCACATCTCCATCGCCTTTTTATCAAAACCGCCAAAGGCTTCTTTCTCAAATAAGAGGTGTTCGGCTGACATTTCTTTTACGACTTTCTGGTAAATTTCTTTGACCTCAGTAATATTATTTACGCCTTTCATTTCCTGATCCAATTTCCGGCGATACAACTCTCCGATGTCGAAGTAAAGATTGACGTAGTCATCCAGGGCTTCGTTGAGCTCGAGGCAGTTGTACGACTGGTAGGTATCTAGCAGGGTCCGGGTGGTGAATAGGAGGCTGTCCTCTAGTTCATTCACATCCAGATACAATTGTATGGTGAGTTTGAGTCGGTCGGTGAGAAAAGGTTCTTCGGATTGGAAACGGCGGAACCCATTCTCCTCAACAATCTTATTCATTTTTTTGATCCGGAGTCGGTTGGTGGGCGACCATGAAATGTAGTTGCTTTCAAAATGCATTTTACCATTGCCCAGAGTATCGGAAAAGGGCTGGCCATTGGCCACCATCCATGCCTTCAAAGAATCCTGTCTGGGGCTAAGCCTAATATGGTTGTCATTACGCAAACTTGCCCAAACAGCACTATCGGCCGGTGGCACTACAAATAGTCGGTAATCACTTAAACCTGCTCTGTAATCAAAAAACGGCGACAAAAACCGGTGGCCGTGATCGTACAGGTGCAAAACTGCATGGGAGGCGATGTCGAGCTTAACAACTCTTTCTGCTAAAGAATCCAAAAGATTGTGCCTGCTGGTCATGCCTGCTTTGTAATCGATGCTGATGTGACTGAGAGCCGAATCATTAAAATGAAAATTGGCACTGTAATGCAGACTGTCCAAAATACTATCGCCAAAAGCCTTAAATACGCGTTGCCCCTGGGGTGGAGCCACCAGCCAAATATCGTTTAATACAAAGCCCTCCCTGTTAAAAATGATTTTTCCGCTAAACAATTCACCTTCTTCCTTGCGTGGATAAAATCGAATGGTTGTTAGCGTACCCCGGTTAGGTCCCCGCTCAAGTCGGAATTTCTTTTTCATCTTACCCTTTCCAAACTGCAGCGGGTTTTCGGGAAAAAGTCCCTGCCCATCGAGCAAAGAATAGAGGGAAAGAGAGTGGCTAAAGTCAAAATTAAAAAAATAACCGCCGTAATTATGAGCAGCCAGATACGACCGGCCGTTTTTAAAAGCCAAATTACGGATGCCATCAACACCCAGATTTGCGTTGTAATAAGCTTCCAAAAATTCAACAGGCTGTCTGTTGCAGACGGTTTCAACCACTAAATATGCTTTTGAGGGAATGTGCTTACTTTGCTCTTTCAATTTGTACCTGCACTGCAACAGCCATTCGTAGAGATAGTCATCGTCGGCATAAACCACAACGTCTTCAATGAGTTGGGTATCTGGGTTGAGTAAAATTTTTGATTCATTTTTAATATCGGATACAACCAACACTTTGGGAAAATAACCCAGATAACTCACTACAAGGGTATCATCTGATAAACAATTCAATTCAAAGTGGCCGACTTCATTGGTGATGGTGCCACCCTCTCTGTTTTTAAAAACCACATGGGCAAATGAGAGGCTTTCCATAGTTTTAGCATCCACTACTGAGGAAGACACCCGGGTTTGGGATCCCATCTGTCCAATTGTGACAAACTGGGCCAACATCAGCCAATAAAAAAGCAGGAAACGGGGTGGCCTTTTCAAGAAGTTATCAGTTTTATTTAAGAAACAAGGTAGGCTTAAAAAAGACAGTGCCTGGAGAAAATAAATGATATTGTCGGCTCAGCTTCTTTAAAAAACTTGTTTTACGCCTCATTTATTAAACAGATAATAATTGGTAATTTTTCATTTTTTAAATTATTATTTTGAACATGCAGCTAGAATAGCCTAACGAAGAAATATTCTAGCAATAAAATGTGTTTTTACAAAATAGCCTTTACCATCACAATTACCAAAAACATATGCTTACTATCCATAGAAAAGATGGCACAATACTTACGCCACACACACCCAAATTCTCAATTTTAAGCTATCTTTATGTTTGTGGTAATTTCGCGAGGCATGGCCTTTTAAAAAAATGAATTACAAGCTTCAAATAATCTGTTTATTTACATTCGGCTTCCTCCTTTTCGGATGCAGCAAAACCGTTTATGTCTACACCGATTTATTGGGCTCTTCCAAATACACGCTTTACAAAAACAATTACAAATACGAAGAAACATCCTATAAAGGTAATTTCTGTGTTTGGGGGATTTATGAGATTAAAAAAGACAATATCCAATTTTTATGCAAAGACAAAGGTAAAATTCCGTATCATTACTACGGAGGGTCAGTGTTGTCTAAAGAAAATCACAGCTATGATAACAACTTTTATGTGCATGTAAGTAGCCAACTTTTTCGGGAACCCATCATCAATGCCAGTATTCTTTTCATTGACAGTTTGGGTCAGATTTCAGGACAAATACTTACCGACCTCGATGGTTATGCCAATATCCCGGTAAACTTAAAAATAAAGTACCTTAAAATTGAAGTTTTTGAGCACGCTCACATGCTGCTTCCTTTTCCAGAAAACGCAAATAACAATTTCCATGTAAGTCTTGAATCACTAAGGCCCGGAGGTCGGATGACGGACAATTGTTTAATTAATTACAAGGATGTCTTGCTGGAATACCACAAAAAATCAAAGGGCAGAGAAATCATGCAGTTTGAAAGAAATGGCGTGACCTTTGTAAAAGATGGGAAATAAGTCATGCGCTGCAGTGGTTTTCCGAAAAAATACATGACACTCCGGCAATTGAATAAAAAATTAGGATTAGATTTATCCTATATTAACACCAACTATAAAACGATCTCATGAGTAAAATCACAATGATCATATTTAGCGTTATGCTATTTACCCAATGCACCACCAAAAATGCTACAACAGAAAGCTTTGATGTGGAAAAAGAGAAAGCAGCCATTCGTGCAGTGATTGCAAAGGAAACTGAGTCGTATTACAAACAGGATTACCAGGCGTGGAAGAGCACCTATCTTCAATCTCCCGCTTTCCGGAAATTTGGATATTGGGAGGGCTATGACGATAAAGTGGTAGCCTATATTGGCTTTGACACACTTGACCGGGAAAAGAAAAAACAATTTGAAGCCAATGAAACCCTTTGGCAGGGCTCCGTTGAAGAGCGGTCAAATGAAAATTTCCGGATCAAGCCCCAAATGGCGTGGTATACCTTTGAAGAGAACTCATACGACAAGGAAAGTCGAAAACTTTTGGGCAGGGCTCAATCTACACGCATCCTTGAAAAGGTAGATGGAGAATGGAAGATAGCTTATCTGGGCTTCCACTTTTACCCTATGTCAGAAGAAAAAAAGTAAATCAAAACTAAATCAGATCTCGATGCAGTCAATAGATCAGGAAGATATACACATTGTAAATAAATACAGCAATCTATCAGAGCCTGAGGTAAACAAGTTGCTCCACTCCCATGTGTACCATAACAGGAATGCCTGGATCAAGTTTCTCAACCTTGCCCTGCTTTCGCTAGGCATTGGATTCCTGGTAGCCGGCATCACTTTCTTTTTCGCGTACAACTGGGACGATCTGCCTAAGTTTGCAAAACTGGGATTGACTGAATTGCTTTTAATCGCCACTACGGTTATTGCCCTTATGCCCCGGTTTCAGACACAGACCCGAAATGTGGTACTTACAGGTGCTGCCATGTTGGTAGGCGTACTTTTTGCGGTGTTTGGTCAAATCTATCAGACAGGTGCCAATGCCTATGACTTTTTTTTGGCTTGGACCCTTTTTGTCATTTTGTGGGTAGTGATATCCAATTTTGCACCTTTGTGGCTGCTTTTCCTGACCCTTATCAATACCACCTTTATTCTATATACACAGCAAGTCGCAAAAGACTGGGATGAAATTTTTATAATAACAGTGCTTTTTGTTTTCAATTCTCTTTCACTGATCATTGCCATCACTATACCAGAAATTTCAAAAAACCAAGGAATGCCAAAGTGGTTTTTATATACCATAGCATTGGCAGCCGCAGGGTTTGCTACTGTGGGTAATTCTATTGGCATTGTAAATGAATTTAAGTCATCGTTTAGTATTTTGATCATGATCACCGCCGGCCTGTATACCCTGGCAGTTAAACATGGTGTGACTACCAAAAACATTTTTTATCCAGCCATCATTGCTTTTAGTTTGATCATAATCCTGTCAGTATGGTTGGTTGATATTTCAGAAGGCGCAGGCATGATGCTCCTTGTGTCTATTTATTATATTATCAGCATATCGATAGTGATTAAGATATTATTATTCCTGAAAAAGAAATGGAGCCATGACGAATAAGGAAAATATTAAGGCTTTTCTGGATTATTTAAGGTCTTCAGGCAATGATGATCAGGTTTTTGATGAAGAAAAAATACTTGCCGATTTAGATAAAGATAGCAGCCATCATTCAATAGCAATTAAAGTCCTATCGGTTTTTGGCGGTATTTTAGCAAGTATTACATTTATTGGCTTTTTGTTTTTGGCAGGCTTGTCCAATTCAGGCACTGCCCTCATCATAACGGGCGCCATGCTCCTAAGTCTTTCAGTGTGGTTAAACAAGGAATTTGACACCATTCTGATGGATACTGCCAGTATTTCCGCATTTTTGATCAGCTTTTTACTTATGGCTTACGGTCTGCTTGAAATGGAGTTAGATCCTAATCTTGTACTTATCATTTTCATCCTGCTCTCTCTTGTGTGCCTGATCTGGGTTCATAATTATGTATATGCATTTATCTCCATAATTGTGATCAATGGTTGTCTTTTAACCTTGATCATGTCGAACGAAGCCTATGACCTCATCCACGTTTTAATTATGTTTCTAACGGTAGTCCTTCTAATGGTATTTCATAAGGAAGCCTATCTGATAACTAAGTACAAGAAATTAAGTGGCTTATACCTTCCCCTACGTTTAGGCCTTGTTATCTCTTTCCTGACCTGTCTGTTCATGCTTTCCAAAGGAGGGCTGTTTCCCTTTAGATCTGAGTTGGTTTGGTTTTCATCTGTTGTGATGATAGCTGGTGTACTCTACAGTCTTGAATCTGTATTTAAGGTAATGGACATAGAAGAAACTTCGAAAAAAAACATCATTTACGGATCTGCCTTACTCCTGCTCGCACCTACAATTTTATCACCGGCCATCACTGGCTCATTGCTTATTCTCTTGTTGTGTTTTAGGGTCAACTACAAAACAGGATTGGCCATAGGTGTCATCTCTTTTATTTATACCATTGGTCAGTATTACTACGATCTGCATTTTACACTTCTGATAAAATCTGTATTGATGATGTTTTCCGGCCTACTATTTTTAGTGCTCTATTTTGTCATCCATAAAAATCTCATGGCCAATGAAAAACATTAAATGGTGGATCGTTCTGATCAATCTGATTCTTCTTTTGGTTTATTTCAATGGGTCCATTATTTCAAAAGAAGACTTATTGAAAAACGGCAAACTCGTTCTGCTCGAGCTGGCCCCTGTTGATCCCCGCTCGTTGATGCAGGGTGATTACATGTCGCTCCGATATAAAATATCCGAGGGCCTCAAACCTGATTCTATGGCCAAACAGGGTTACTGTGTAGTGAAACAAGATGCCAATGGTATAGCACAAAAGCAACACTTCCAAAATGAGAAAAGCCCTCTCTCTGCCGATGAGTTGCTCATCAAATACCACTATGCAGATCAATGGAACATCCACATCGGAGCTGAATCTTACTTCTTCCAGGAAGGTCAGTCCGAAAAATACCAAAAAGCCAAATATGGCGGTATCAGAGTAGATAAAGATGGCAACAGTGTGCTGGTGGGGCTGTATGATGAGCAGAGGGAAAGGATTGAGTGATGGGGGCAAATGTTTATATGTTTATATGTTTATATGTTCATATATTCACATGTTCATATTTTCATATAATTTGATTCTCCTTTTGATGAGACGTCCCTTCTTTTATTTTTATGATAGAAGTCTATTATTTCGGCATTGCTATTAGGATTTGAACATAGCCAATGCATCGGTTTACCGAGGTATTGGCACCATTTGAATATTCATGTTTTCACATGCTTGTGCCAATAAAAACGAAGTTTTTGTTGTGCATTCATATCTTCATATTTTCACATGTTCATATTTTCATATCATTTGGGATTTTCCTGAAGATGAGATATCCTAAATTTCATTTTCAAAGTAAATGTCTAATATTTCGGTTTATCCATAAGGATTTGAACATAGCCAATGCAACAGTTTACTGGAGCATTGGCACCATTTGAACATTTGAACATTGCATCTACATCAGTTTACTGATGGAGATGCACCATTTGAACATTTGAACATATTATATAATTAGGCAATCTCTCAAAACAACCTCTGCTTATGGGCTTTGGCAATGGCTTCACCCATTGAATGCACCTGCAATTTTTCGTAGATCTTTTTGATGTGGTTATTGACAGTGAAGTAGCTGATGCCCATCTTATCTGCAACCATTTTATAACTTAAGCCATCACTAAGATAAGTCAGAACCTCCTGCTCTTTGGTTGATAGTTTCCAGTCTGCCTTCTTTTCCTGTGCACGCTGGCCACCGCTAAAATACTTCATTACTTTTAACGCAATAGAAGGGCTCATGCTGGCACCTCCTTTTAAAACATCATCGATGGCCTGAAGTATGGTATTGACAGAAGCCGACTTAAGGATGTAACCCTCAGCACCCGCTTTGAGGGAGGCGAATACTTTTTCGTCGTCATCAAAGGCTGTTTGAACAACGATTAATATTTGCGGCCACCGCTGTTTGATCTTTTCAATGGCTTCAATACCATTTACCTCCGGCATCTCAATGTCCATCAATACAACTTGTGGTGGTTTTTGCAAAAATGCCTCTTCAAAGCCAGTACCATTTGCATAACTTCCTACATGTTCATAGTCAGGAGATAGCTGAAGTAATAGTTCAAGGCTTTCTCTTCTGCTTTTATTATCGTCGAAAATGGCTACTTCAATCATTAATATTTGCTGTTACAGGTTTTTTACATTGGTTATGTTTTATATTCTTTTATTCTAAACCTTTATAATACTTTACATTCACATCAACATGGATGCCTGAGCTATGAAATAAAATAATTATAACCCATTTATACGCATTGTTCATGGCAAACAAATATCCCGTTTGACCAAAGATAATGAAATTTTATCGCTTGTGGTTTGTAAATTCAGTAGCTCATTATTTTTTATTTTACTTATAATTTCTCTAGCCCATTCCAACAATGACCTTGCTTCTTCATGATGAAGTTTTTCGGCTTCATTTTTCCAGGTAGCGACAAGATCATACTGGGGAAGATGTTTGTTGAACAAAAATTTAATTCTGGTAATCAACTCCTGGTGAATATCGTCCTGGATGCGACTAAGCCAAATGATGTCAGAAATGTCTTCCATTGATTTTTCAGAAACTGCCATAATCCTATCTGATAAATCAGCTATTAAGTTTGAATTGTCGGCTTTATTTAAAACCAATTCTGCATATGTTTTAATGCTGCCCAAACCTGCCATCACGTCATTTTGCAATTGAAAATTGATTACTTCATGTGCCCTCCTCAATTCATTGTCTCTGGAAAGAATTTCCTGATTTTGTTTCAACAAAATTTCATTGCGTTCCATTTCTTTACTCAGCTGATCCTGGGCTGCTATCTTTTCCTGAAAAAACTGTCTGCTTCTATAGCCGAGGGCCGAAGAAAATACCAACACATCGAGAAAACATCCCACGTAATACAATTGATACTCCTTTATGCCAAGAATTTTCCCATTCATATAAATTGACAACATGGTTAAAAAACTAAAAAAGGTATAAATTAATGCACCCGCAATAATTATTCTTACAAATATACTTTTACGGATCAAGGCTGCCCCCGTCAAACCAATAAAAGCGATTGTAACCAAAACCAGTTTACTATAAAAAAAATAGGTCCTCGATAAAAAGTCGATATCTGTAAAAAATACTTTGAATAAATGAGCAAGTAATGATATAACAATTGAAATATAAAATGCCACCACCGAGTTTTTAATAATGCGAGCTTTGTTGTCTATTTCTAAAACCTGGGCAATAAAATATACATAACTTATCAACATCCACAAGATGAAAATTTCATCAACAACAAAGTACCAATAGTGTGCTGGTGGTAAAAATGAATTGTGTTGTGTTGTAATCTGAAATATCAGATAAGAAGCAAGTGAAAACAGGTAATGACAATACAATAAAACAAAACGGTCCCTTTGCAAATAATATAAAAATACGTGGTAGAGACACATTATTGTGGATGCCCCCAAAACGAACCGCTCGACAATATAAGATGCTGTGTGGATCAAAATCTATCAATGGCATTGCCAGGCTAAGCGGGCCTTGCAAAAAAATGATTCATAAACGATCGCATAGAAATGTTTCTGGATATACGCGCTTCAAGATTATTTTTTAATTGAATGCGTCTCTTCTCAACCGAAACGATGCTATCTACATTGATTAAAAAAGATTGGTGTGTTCTTACCATAAACGCACTATCCAATTGACTAGCCCAGTATTTAAGTGTTCTGCTGGTTAATATCTTATCCCCGCTTTGTAAGTAAATGGTTGAATAATTGCTGAGGGATTGAATCATTACAATTGTGTTGGCAGGAATGCACTTCCTGGATTTCCCATTGTACACAAACAACTTATTGGCATGATTTGATTTTGCAACCTTTGGGTCGCTGCTGATTATATTGATTTCTTTATTCATTTTCTTGTATTTTTAAAATAAGCTTTCTACTTCAGAATTGAAAAATCAATTCCTTTGATAAAGGTATAGTGTCAAATTTGAAGCAGGCAAGTAACCTGCTGTCACCGGATTGTATCTTCCGCCACCTGGGGCAAAGCCATTGCTGTCGCTACCTCCATAAATACACATGACGTTATTGCACCATGCTGCTATGTGACCTGCCCGGGCAATTGGGGCATTGGTTAAGGTGGTTGCTACCCATGAGTTGGTTGTAGTATTGTATCTGCCGCCAGTTCGTGTATATACATCGTCACTCACGCCTCCCCAAACTATCATTTCGGTGCCGCTGAATACTGCACTGTGACCATAACGGATGCTAGGTGCGTTGATCGTAGAACAAACCGTCCAGGTACCAGCTATAGGGTCAAAAATTTTACCTGTATTGGAGCCCGCTGTAGGATTGGTGTTGGATGTAACCCCTCCCCAAACAATCATTTTAGAACCGGTCCAGATTGCTGTATGTGAGTGTCGTGGGTCAGTGACATTAGGTAAATTGGCCCAGCTGTTTGTATTGGGATTGTAGGATTTATACGCCCCATTGGCTATGCCTCCATGGACAATCATCGATGAACCTGTCCACACCGCTGAATGGTAACAGGTGGCTTGTGGCACATTGGCCTGGCTTGTACTGATCCAGGTATCAGTCACAGGATTGTATCTACCACCTGTACTGGTCAATTGAATTTGCTGTGAAACAAAATTGATGGATCCTCCCCACACAATCATTTCCGTGCCAGACCAAATTGCCGTATGAAAAAATCTTCCCACAGGTGCATTGGTGACGCTCATGCTCGTCCATGTATCCGTTACAGGATTATACTTTCCACCCGTATTCAATCCGGTGGCAAAATTAACCGTACCCCCCCATACTATCATTTCAGTTCCGGTCCAAACCAAGGTGGCCCCTACCCTGGACGAAGGTGCACCAACATTGGATATTGGCAGCCATACATCACTTATCGGATCGTATTTGCCACCAGTAAGGGTTTCTGAATTCCATACAATCATTTCTGATCCGGTCCAAATTCCCTGACTGGCAGCAGGTGCATCCATTGTGTTTATAGTATCAAATACACCGGGACCATATAAGGCAGAATCTAATTCAACAGGCAATGACAGCCTTCCTTTTTTAACAAAACCATTGGTAGTAAGGGCTGTATTGACCTCAAGTTCACTCAGCACAATACTTCCTGACGGCAGCCCAAATTGGTTGATGTCCTTTTTAGCAACGTGATTACTATCATCCATGACCAAAGCATAACCGGCCTGATTAAAAACGGACGTAAAATTGCCATCCAGCTTCAATTTTCCGGTAATTTCTACCTTTTGTGCATAAACCGAATGGATGGTCGTCATAACCAGACAAACTATCAGAATACAAAGTACTATTGAGTATTTTTTCATTTATACTACTTTTCTATAGGCTGCTTAAATAAAGCAACTTGTTAAAAAAATTATTACAACCATTCTGTAATCAATTGGTCATAATATCCAGTCTCTTACCCGCTTCCAGGATTAGATTGCCAGTAGGTATAAGGGTGGCCTTCTTACAAACCCCATTCATCGAAACATTGACAAAGTGTTTGACAATCAAATCTGTATTGAAGTCGGGCACAGCATTGTTGCTCCATGTCGCCGGATCGTGCCATGAACCATCCTGTACTGTGATGACCTGTCCTACGTTAAGAGGCGTAGTTTCTGCATCCGGCTGTCCGGCGACAGGAGGAAGTTCATAGTTGCCCACCTTGTCTTTGGATATGGTGTAAAATTTGTAGGTGTATCCAAATTTACCATGAAACGTATCAGCAACTTCTTCCGTAAATGAGTTCCAGCGAATGAAAGGTTCGTCATTGATAGAGACAAAAGTTTGAAATTTGTCAATACCCGAATGATCATCATTTCCCTCCCACTGCACCACAAAATCTTTGGTTGCCACATGAGGAGGAAGGTTGAGGACCATACTCTCAGGCCTCGTAGTATCAGCAATGTGAAACCATGGTTCTGTGTATATAGGGGCATTATCATCAAAAATGATTTTTGCCTCATTGGTATAGGACGAACCTGATGTGGCCCCTGGTTTGGAATCTATGGTAAAAGCTACAAAGCCCTGTCCCTCCGGTGCATTTATATTAGGTGGCAGGAAACCCTGACCCGGATCTTCAGTCAATTGCAGCGTCATGGTGTCTAACGTAAATAACTGCCATTTGGCTTCACCACTGATAGTATCCAATTTTATATCGACCCTCAAATAATTGGGCTTGGCGGGTCTCAAATCTTTTAAAAAGGAAAATGAGCTTCTGTTGGCATCTATGAAAACCAGACTATCACCCCAACCAACATTTCCGATTTGAAAACTTGAAAGATCAAACACATTTTTATCCAAGGTATCTATGATTTCAACATAGGCCGCGTTGGCCGTAGCGGTTGCTTTGTTTTCAAATGAAATCCGATAGCCAAAATGATTTAAATGGTTTACATACACGTTTTGATCATTGTCACCTGGGCCTGTTTTTTCATTGGGATCAAAGGAGGCGGATTCACAAAATTCTTTGCATTTTGCGGTTGCAGTATTCAATCCCAGGCCTAAACCAACACCACCACCAGGGCTTTTGGGAGTCATGGTTTTGATAAGTTTTTTCACTATTTTGCTTGCCAGTCCTCCTCCGGCCAAAGCTGCAAGTTTATCCGCAGGAGCTACGAGATTGCTGCACATTTCTGCCAATTCAGGAAAGGCACCGGCAGCCGCACCGTTACAACCTGGAATGGATCGTTGACTTGCAGAATGACTTCCTCTGTTATTCTCCTGTCCATTGGAAACAATTGCTGGAAGTATGAAATTATCAAGTGTATCAATACACGGTCTGCCTATTGAATCAAGGTTATCTAAAAATAGCCAGTTATGTGTAAAGTCTTTAATGATACCTGTAAACTGCTGATTGTTCATACTGGATGGCATACCGGAGGCAGTGCATTGTGTCATTTTTACCAACAATGCCGAATACAAAGCCTTGAACGGAACTGATTTTTGTGAATGAGAAAAACTCCTTACCATTGTCTTGACAGTTGAACGCAGGCTATCATAAGCTACATCAAAACACACATCCCATTCTTCATTCACTAATGAAATACCCAGATTTTGTCTCACGGCCTTTTTCATAAATGAGGATATACAATCTCTAATATCAATGGAATCATTCAGGTTTAAAGCAATACCTGAGGGAAACATCGGTGGCAATGTTTTCATGCCAATGTTATAACTGGGATGAAATGCCGGATTGTAATTATTAAAGGCAGTTGTAACAAAACTTTCCGATGGAATTTTTACCCTGATAAAGCTGTATAGATGCCTCCTTCGAATGGAGTCAAAATCCATGGGACTGATGTTGGATAAAGAAATATTATGACCGGTTAAATAGGGCTGTACGTCCTGAAAAAATGGCAATCCTGAAAGGTCGATAAAATTTTCTGAAATATTGGTGACCGTGATATTGGAAAACTCCGGATTATGTCCCAGCATAAAAGTTACCGGCACCATGATGGCATCCTCATTTCCTGTATTTTGAAGTTGAATGAGAGGTCTCATTCTGTTGGGCCTGGACCTTCCTCCTGAAATATCGTTAACATCAACATATATAGGCCTGGCTTTTTCTATGGTAAATCCACCTTTAATGGTATCAAGCATGCCGCCATTTAACAGGGCGATTACATCATATTTGCCAGTATCTACACCGTTGAGGTCAAAATAGGCAGTTATCCTACTTGTACTCTGCCAGATTTTATCCGACGGAATCAATTCATTGGCACCTTTCTTAAGTTTGATTGTTGTTGTTGGTGTAAAGCCATTGCCCTCAAAAAACACCGTAGCTATGCCATTGTCTCCTCCTTTTCGGGCATTTATGCGCTGAAGACCATGCACTGAAAGCAATACAGTTAGGGTATCTGCGGCACATTCATTGGTGCTGATCAATTGAACATTATAATTACCAGGAGAGGTGTAAGTCTTTATGGGACTTAATACCGTATCCATGGTATTATCCCCAAAAAACCACTTGGTATGCGTGTTGTACTCAGACAGGTTTGTAAAAAAGACCTTGTTGCCTTCAATCTGAAAATCCATCTGACTTAGTGCACCATAATTGGTACAAACATTGAATTTTCTTTCGTGAATAATGGTCCATAGCCCTTTGTTGTTTTTAGCCCTTACAAACAATATGTGATTTCCTATTGGTAGATTGTTTTGAGGGAAATTGTATTGATTCAACAATACTGAATCACCTGCAGTTATTGATATCGGAATCCCATTGCCTACACCTGGATCCGTATCATAAAAATATTCTAAGGCAGAGATTTCAAATACCTCTTCACCTGGTTTAACATAGAAGGGTTTTTGACTGGTAACAGACCATGTACCATAGATTGATTTTGCGCGAACAAACAAATGGTGGATGCCTGGTGTTAAACCCGACGTCATAATAACATGTCCCATCAATTTAATTGAATCCGAAATATTATCCGTCAAAGTAACGCCATTGCCAGGTCCCGGGTCCGAATCAATAAAATACTCCATCCTTTTTATACTGTCAGTGGTCGCCGACGGTACTACATAAAAGGACCGTTGCGTAGCAACGCTCCAAACTCCTGTTTCATTCTTTGTCCTGACAAATAAATGGTGTATTCCAGGAGTTAAGTTTGAGGATGGAAGAATTTGATTGATTAAACGCAGTGTATCAGATGGGTTAACGGACAATGAAAAGCCATTGCCGATGCCGGGATCTGAATCAACAAAGTATTCAGCCCCTGCTATGGTATCGGAGTTTGTGGGCGAGGTGACATAAAATGAACGCTGGCTGACCACGCTCCACATTCCGCTGGTAAATCTGGCTCGAACAAACAAATGATGCAAACCCTTAGATAGTGGAGCAGTGCTGATGGTTTGATTCACCAAATTGATGGTATCATCTCCACTGTTCTCAAATAATGTTGTAGCCATTCCAACTCCTGGATCGGAATCTATATAGTATTCAATTTTATTGATCAAACTATCTTGTCCAAACGTAGAAAAAATACCAGCATGAAATACCAAAGCAAGGATGAATATTTTAAAATACATTTTCATCTTACCAAATTTAATTGTATAAAAAATCAGAGTGAATTTAGTTGGTCTTCAAGGGTTTGGTAGCCAACAAATCAATGGTAAGATTACCATTCTGTGCAATAGTAATGTTTTTGATGTTCAGGTTTCTTATAATGGGAGAATTGAGTGGTTCACCGGAAGAACTGTAATTACCTCCTCCTCCATACACACCCATTTGTGTGCCATCATTGCCACCCGTGTAACCAGGGCTTGTAGGGGCAAGCATCAGCGTGTTGGGAACAAATATAACAGCTGTGTTGGAGATATTATTCGCCCCAGTATTCCCGGCAGGTGGTAATGAGGAGTCTTTGGCAATACAATTATTAAATACATTATCTGTTACATTGGCATTAAAGGTACCTTCATTAAAGATACAATTTTGAAAAGTAGCGTATTTCACATCATAGATTGGATTGGTTGTAAGAAATGTACAATTTGACACCAGCAAAACACCTTTAAATGATTCTATGCTTTGCTGACCACAATTGGAAAATACCGTATTCAGAATGGTAACTGATGAAGCCGTGCCCGTTGAACCATATTGCTCAAAATTGATTGGCGCATCGTAGGTACAGGATTGAAAGTTACAATTTTTAATAAGCATATTTACCGGTTTGGAACCACCTGAAAATTGTATGCCTGATTCATTAGGGCAATGAAGGCAATCAAAAAGTACGTTTTCAAACGAAATATCTGATACATTACCATTATGAAACCAACTCCTGAAAAAACTCATTCTCATTCCATAAAATTTACTTCCTGATGCAGCTGCTGCATTGGCAAGGCTGCTGACATACACTCTTGTAAGAGTGGTGATTTGACCGGGAGAGTGACTGGTACTATGGCCTCCCCCAATAAAAACCAATCTCTTGGTAAGCTCAAAATCAGGATGTCTGATAGGAGTTGGCTGAATCAGCAGGGTATCACCCGGCATGACATTGGGTGCATCCAATGCTGCCTGGATGCTGGCAAATTGACCGGGATTGGCCGGTGAATTGCTCACTGACCATTGAGTTGCATTTGATTCCGAAGTAAAACAAAACCACAATAAAGCAGTAAGAAAAGAAAGTTTTTTCATGACAATTGTTTAAAATGTTTGATAGGGCAAAGAACGCCTATCTATCATTTTAAAAAAATAGCTAAATGTAGCTATGCCCTATACTTTAGCTTTAAACCTGTGCCGGGAATTCTACCTTGATTTGACTGCCTTTACCGGCAATGGAATGAATAGTAGCCTGCCCTCCCATGCTCCTTGCCCTTAGCTTGATATTGCCCAGGCCATTGCCGGCCTTAACAGCATTTTCATCGAAACCATTACCATTGTCTTCAATGACCAACTGAATGATAGTCCCTGATTTTTGGAGAATAAAATTTACCTTACCTGCACTGGCGTATTTGACGATGTTATTGAAAGATTCTTTAATTATCAAAACAAGGTTCTTCCTGCGACCTGGTTCTTCAAAGTAACGATCTATGTGATCTTCAATGTGATGCACAAACTCAATATTGGCCGGCTGCAAAAACTCCTGAGCCATCTGAATGATTCTGGTTTTTAATGAGCCCGGCTCGTATTCAATGCTTTTTAAACTCCATACAATTTCCGACAAATTTCTAATGACCTCATTGGCATTTTGATTCACTTTAACAATGAGTCTCTTACTCTGGTCAGGATCTGTATCTACATAATTTTCAGCCAACTCAGAGTAAATCTTTAAGCCGCTCAAGGTGGCACCTACATCATCGTGCAAATCGGCAACAATTCTTCTTCTTTCTTCTGAGATGGCAAGCTGTTGCTCTAAAGCCAAACGTTGTTTTCTGATTTTACGGCGGGCATAAATATAAAAGCCAAAGAAGAATAAGGTAACCACTCCGAGTCCAAGTAGTATCTTAAACAAGGTTGTTTCGTAGAAATAAGGTTGTAAAACAACAAACAAATTCTTTTCATTACCAAAAACCTGGTTGATAGGATCGAGGCATTTATAACGCAAACGATAAGTTCCCGGACTTAAAGCAGAATATTTAATTACTGCCGGATTATTTACAATCTGCCATTTGGTATCAGTACCCTCCAGCAAATAATAAATTTTGAATCGTTTGCTGTGTAACAAATCTGGCGCAACGATTCTCAACTCCAATGTATTATCGCCCGCCTTTAGTATCAAAGGATGATCTATTGTGTTGACAGTATAAGGATTATGGGTTGAATCCGATTGAATTTTAGTTAAGATTACTTTAGGGCTATTTTTTGTGCCCTTAGTCATCCATGGCTTCACCATGGTGATGCCGTTGATACCAGGAAATAAAATGCTAAGGTCCTTGTTGATCCAATGGGCGTGTCTGTTGTACTCCTTAGACTGTTGACCCGCTTCGTCAAAATAATTGACAATGGAATAATCCTTTATGTCGATGGTGCTCAAGCCCTGATTGCTGCTCAACCACAACCTGCCAAAGGTATCAGGCACAATGGCATAGATAGTGTTGTCTGCCAAACCATCTTCCTTTTTCCATTGTCTTTCTATTTGAAGTTTCCTGGTATTAAATAGTATTAATCCTGTGGTAGTACCCAACCAAAGATGGCTGCTATCCTGTTCATAGACATGTCGAACTTCAAATTTATCCCGGAAAACATACAATTCTTTGCCCTTCTTGTCAATGTATCGCACATTGATAAATTCAATAGCCGTTATTAAGTTTTCATGGACATCTTCAAAAGCAAAAGCAGAATATCCTCTCTTGTTCCATTTCGGTTCAGAAATATCAAGTGTTTTGGTGTTCAACTCAATGATCCTGACCAGATTTACACAATAAATTTTTGTATCCTGCTTTTTTGATTTAAAAAAATAATGAAATTCCCCATCTGCTCCGTTTAAGAAAATTCTTTTATTCTTTTTGATATAAGAAGTGATTTTTCTCAATTTATCATTTTTAATGTCATAGATGTACAAGCCCTGATATCCAAAATACAGCGCATCATTGTCAATAAATAAGGCGGCTAGATCAAGTGGAGGTAAATCCAGTTTTTTTATAAAATGAAAGTTTTCATCCAGTTCAATGACATCTTTGGGATGGACAATACACCAATAGTGCCCCCGGCTGTCTTGAACGATATCTCTTATAAAGGCACTGGTATTATGGGCAATGGCTTCTGTACTTCCAAAATAAGGCGTAAAAACTTTATGCTCTATTTCTGCTATGGAAAGTCCTTTGTCAAATTGAGATACCAACATTTTTCCATCGATAAAATGCAAATTGGTAATACTATTTGACATAAGGGAAGACGGATCATTCTTATCACTACATATCTTATTTACATTTTTACCCGATGTTTTTTCCAACACAGTAATCCCAGATTCTTTATTTGTTACATAGTGATATTTTCCATTGGAAAATAAACCAATGGCACCTGGAGGTAACTGAATCTTTTTGGTTACCTTTTTTTTGTTTAAATCCACCTGAAGTAAAAATCCCTCTCCAGAACCTTCGTTGCGAATGGTAACAAATGAAAACATGTTTGCTTTATCAAAACCAACAGCTCTTATTATTTGATTGATATAAGGCAACTCTGTATCTATAAATGACCAATTGAGGTAACGCCCCTTTTTTCTAGATACAACAAGATTGAGTTTATCCCGATCATTTTGATTGAACAGAATCAATCTTTCTGAAATGTCATTGAGTTCCGGATGCTTAACCAGGTCAAATCGTAAAGTATCCGATTCCCCTTCAGGAAAATAATGCGATTTTAGTTTTTTTGTTTTAACATTAAAAGTAAAGATGTATTGTTCGGTTGACACAAGGTAATCACCTATAGCAGTCAAGAACATTAAGGTAAATAAGGACTCCGAATCCCCCATCACCTTTGGAATTTCATATTTATAAAACCGATTATCACTGAAACGATACTCAATCAAATAACCAGAGCCACTAAAATAAAGGCTGTTCTGGTATTCAATCACTCCGTTATAAGAACCATTTAAACTCAATCCAGGTGCAATTTCCTCATTAGACAACATTTCTATGCCATCATATCGGGTAATTCCTCCATTGCTACAAAACCAATAAAATCCCCTGCTGTCTTTAAAAATATCTCTCAAATTGGTTTGGGGCAAGCCATCATTCACGGTAAGATGACTGAATACATACCTGTTGCTCTGTCCATACCCAAGCCAGGGCAAGAGCATAAGAAACATCAAAACACATACTTTTAATCGCCAGTCAAACACAGGTCAATTTTTCAACAAGCATCAAAAATAAGATAAATTAATTACTTACTGTAGATTGCCATAGCCCGGGTCTATAAATGTGAGGTTTTGGCAGGGGGACATATGTTCATATTTTCATATGCTTGTGCCAATAAAAACGAAGTTTTTGTTGTGCATTCATATCTTCATATTTTCATATGTTCATAAGTTCATATCAATTCGGATTCTCCTGAAGAGGAGATATCCCGTCTTTTATTTTCGGAATAGGTGTCTATTTTTAGGTATACCAGTTAGGATTTGAACATAGCCAATACTTCGGTTCACCGAGGTATTGGCACCATTTGAACATTTGAACATTTATATGTTGACATATTCATATGTTCATATGTTCATATAATTTGAGATTCTCCCGTGGATGAGATGTCCCATCTAATATTTTTATAGTAGAATTATATTATTTCGGCATACCTATAAGCATTTGAACATAGCCAATGCATCGGTTCACCGAGGTATTGGCACCATTTGAACATTTATATGTTGATATATTCATATGTTCATATGCTTGTGCCAATGAAAACGAAGTTTTTGTTGTGCATTCACATAATTTTAGATTCTCCTATGTATGATATGTCCCAACCTTTGTTTTTATGGTAGAAGTATAATATTTCGACATACCTATTAGCATTTGAACATTGCCAATGCAACAGTTTACTGGAGCATTGGCACCATTTGAATATTTGAACATTTATATGTTGACATATTCATATGTTCATATGCTTGTGCCAATAAAAACGAAGTTTTTGCTGTGCATTCATATCTTCATATTTTCATATGTTCATATGTTCATATCAATTCGGATTCTCCTGAAGAGGAGATATCCCGTCTTTTATTTTCGGAATAGGTGTCTATTTTTAGGTATACCTGTTAGGATTTGAACATAGCCAATGCATCGGTTCACCGAGGTATTGGCACCATTTGAACATTTATATGTTGATATATTCATATGTTCATATGCTTGTGCCAATGAAAACGAAGTTTTTGTTGTGCATTCACATAATTTTAGATTCTCCTATGTATGATATGTCCCAACCTTTGTTTTTATGGTAGAAGTATAATATTTCGACATACCTATTAGCATTTGAACATTGCCAATGCAACAGTTTACTGGAGCATTGGCACCATTTGAACATTTGAACATATAACCAAAATACTTCTGGCACACCCATTCCTTTACTTGATTATCACAACCTGAAATGTTTTATTGGGCACATCTACCGCTACGTTGCTGGGGTTCATTACATCGATGGCAAAGGTAGTACTGTTGATGTACCTTATGGTAACAATCAAAGGTGCGATGGTGCCAAAAGGGTTGATGATAAAGTTATCAGTAGCTGATAAACCAAAAGTGACCCCGGCTATATTGAACTGTTGAAAGCCAAATGCAGGGATAGAAGGGATGTCGTAATCAAAGGATTTGCGTTCAACCTTTGCAATCGTTTCACCACCACCTATTGAAATACTGCCACTTACTTTGGCATCTCCCACTACATCGAGTTTAGCAGAAGGTGTAGCAGTACCTATACCAACATTTCCCAAACCGGTTATATCATTGATTACAACATCGGATGCACTCTTACCGCCCCTGATGTAAGTGTCTTCATCTGTACCGTAGCTAAAATGGGAATACCATTGACTGCCTTTGAAGGCTGCAGTACCACCGTTGACAATACCTGTGCCCAGCACTTCCAGTTTGTGTGTGGCTGTATTGGTATTGATCCCCATGTTGCCATTTTTTAGTACCGCAACAGCATTCTTCCGGGTTGCATTATCTGTGCCATTGCCTATGAGAAATAAAGGATCTGTGTCTATCCATGTAGTCGTGCTGGATGTATTGATGGCATCATTGTATCTCCCCAACGCAGTTGAACAATAAGATCTGGCAATGTTGCTAAAATTGGCAACCAGGGCATTGGCTCCGGTAGCTTGTGTTGAACTTCCCAATGCAGTGCTGCCATCACCCGAAGCAATAGCACCCCATCCAATTGCAGATGAAACATAACCCGAAGCAGTACTTCCCGAACCCATAGCAGTTGATGCTGTATTGGATGCTGTAGTTCCATCTCCGGTGGAAATAGCAGCATATCCTGAAGCCAAGGAATTATCGCCAATCGCAAAGGAAATACCACCTGATGCTGTTGTTTTATATCCTGCTGCAAAAGCTCCAAGTCCTGTAGCTCCTTTATTAGATGAAGGCAAGTTTGAATCAGAAAAATCTATTGCCCCGGATCCAATATCGCCGTAGTTGGCCGGGTCGCGTCCCAAAATCCTCCAACCCGTGCTGGAATTTTCTGTTATTCTTTCCAGTTGTCCTTTCAAGTTGTGACTTCCAAAATAGGGTTCAAAGTTCAGCATGTAAAATTTACCAAATGAATTGGCCGGAGTGGTAAGCTGATTTTGCAGTGAAAGGGTTCCATTGTTGAATACTGTCATTGCTGTATTTCTTGAACTAAGAGATGATCCATTTCCAACTACAAAAACCGGCTCTGTTGCAACCCAACTTGTTTTGCTTTCATTAAAGATGGTATCGTTGTATTGACCAATGGTCAACGCTCCATACTTGCTGATGGTCCCTATACCCATTGCAACGGAATAATCTCCTTTGGCCCGATTGGTGCTTCCAAAGGTAGTGGATGCATAGCCCATTGCCTTTGTATCATAGCCGGTCGCTATTGAATTGTATCCGGTTGCTTTTGAATTTTCTCCAAATGCTATTGAGTTTTCTTCACTTGCAACACTACGGAATCCCAAAGCTGTTGAATTAGTGGCACTGGCTGTGGTCTCTAGCCCCGCAGCCAGCGAACGAAGGCCGGTAGCTCCGTATGTATTGGAAGATAGTGCCGCAACTGAAAAATCAATGGCGTCAACTCCGATATTTCCATAGTTAGCAGCATTTCTCCCCAACATTCTCCACCCTGTATTTCCAGCTTCTGTAATCTTTTCCAATTGACTGTTGAGGTTTCTGGTACCGAAGTAGGGTTCGTTGTTTAGCATATAGAATTTACCCGATGCGTTGACGGGTGTACTGGATTGATTCTGCAATGCCAGAGTGCCGTTTTTATAAAATGTCATAGCATTTCTCCTGTTGGCTTCATTGGTGCCATTGCCCAGTGTTAAGAGCGGATCTGTACCTGTCCACAAATCGGGATTGGAGCCGGCAATGGTGTCATTGTATTGCCCCAATGCCATTGAAGCAAAAGACCTTGCCTTGGTGAAATATCCGCCAGATAAACTATAATCGCCCAGAGCAATTGTACCATAGCCCGTAGCCAAACTAATTTCACCAGCAGCCTCTGTCAACTCGCCTATAGAAACAGATGCCGGACCCGTAGCCCTGGTGTTTAGGCCGGCAGCCAGGGATTTTTGACCTGAAGCAAGGGTGCCCTCACCCAATGCAGTCGAAACACTACCCGATGCGATGGTTTGAAAGCCTGTGGCAAGGGCAGAAGATCCTGTTGCCCCGTTAAAAGAAGATGGCACTGTACTGGCCGACAAATCTATAGCATCAAAACCAATGGTGCCGTAGTTTGCTGCATTGGCTCCCCTGAGTCTCCATCCTGTTTGTCCGCTCTCCATAAGTTTTTGCAACTCACTCGCTTCCCCACTCGCTCCTGCCCAGTGGCTGCCATCATAGTAATACAATTTATTATCTGCCAAACAATATATCATTAGTCCGGCGGGCACCGGCGCTACAATTGTAGATGTATCTGCCAATCTCGGAAGCAACAAGCCCTTGTTTACTGATGAAAGTTCAAGAATTGCCTTTGTACTGGGGTTAATAGTGCCCACCCCCACTCTACCATCACTTTTTACGCGAACGCGCTCTGCATTGTTGGTCTCTATCGAAAAATCCACGTTGTCATTGGTGCCTATGGCATTCAAACCTGGTATTGTACCGGTGTTTCCCTGTAGCCCCCAGGAAGATTCCTTTAACAGGCCAACACGTGTCCATTCATTGATATCATTGACTACATACTCATTTATACCCTCTTCCAGTTGCACAGGTTTAGAACCTAATTCTCCCGACTGCCCCGAATTGTTCTCAACAATCAGTCTTCTGCCCGGATAAGCTTCACCCCCAGTAATTGAAAAAAAAGCATTCGCACTATTGACAACAAGATAACCCACAGAATCAGGCAAAATGATCTGATTGCCAATCGGCGACAGAACAA
Source organism: uncultured Bacteroidota bacterium (assembly GCA_937870795.1). Lineage (GTDB taxonomy): Bacteria > Bacteroidota > Bacteroidia > Chitinophagales > Saprospiraceae > JADKBO01. Next base: position 42,199 of record CALMWS010000407.1, read on the forward strand.
CAGTGCGTATCCTCAATGCTCCATTGATATCAAATGTGGTTTGTGGATTGGTATTGTTAATGCCCACCTTTTGGCCGAAAACAACAACACATCCTACCATGATCACTAAAAAAAATAACATCTTTTTCATTGTTATCCTTGAATTTTTTTCAAAGGTATTGCCATCTCACTTTTCATCTTTAATGAATGAGAATTTGACTTCTGCAAATGAGAATTAGGTAGAATCAAATTAGAATTTGACAAAACTCGTTCATTTGGTTCACTGAATTAGTGCTATACGTATTACCTCAAGGTCAATTTACGGATAGAGAGGCTCCATTTGAACACTCATATTTTCATATGTATAATCCACGCTAATTGACCAGGCAAATCCAAAATAATTGACCACCCAA
>CALMWS010000408.1 GCA_937870795.1 uncultured Bacteroidota bacterium
TATGGCAACTTGCACAATCCGTTGACAAGCCTAATGCTACGTGATTTGGATTGGTTGTCGCTGCATAGTTCGCATTGTGGCAGCCATTGCACGTATTCGGTGTATTGCTGTAATTTCCATTTGAGTGGCAAGCTGCACAGTTACCCTGAATCAAAGCGTGTGCTCCCGTAAGTGGATAATAATTATTGTGGACAGCAAATGTAGCAGGTGACCAGCCTGGTGCAGTAGTATGACAGCTTGCACAATCAGTAGATAAACCTAACGCTACGTGGTTCGGATTGGTCGCTGATGTGTAGTTTGCATTGTGGCAGCCATTGCATGTGTTCGGTGTGTTGCTGTAATTTCCATTGGCGTGACATGCAGCACAATCCCCTGCAATACTAGCGTGTGCCCCCGTCAATGGATAATAATTATTGTGAACAGCAAACGTCGCTGGCGACCAGCCTGGGGCTGTCGTATGGCAACTCGCACAATCTGTTGACAAGCCTAATGCTACGTGGTTCGGATTGGTTGTCGCTACATAATTCGCATTGTGACAGCCATTACATGTATTGGGTGTATTGCTATAATTTCCATTGGCATGACAAGCAGCACAATCCCCTGCAATACTAGCGTGTGCCCCCGTCAGTGGGTAATAATTATTGTGGACAGCAAACGTCGCTGGCGACCAACCCGGTGCAGTTGTATGACAGCTTGCACAATCAGTAGATAAACCTAACGCTACGTGATTCGGATTGGTTGTGGCTAGATAGTTCGCATTATGGCAGCCATTACATGTATTGGGTGTGTTGCTGTAATTTCCATTCGCATGGCATGACACACAACCTCCTGCTACGTTGGCATGCGCCCCAGTTAATGGATAGTAGTTGTCATGTATTGTAAAAGTCGTAGGCGACCAACCTGGTGCTGTTGTATGGCAACTCGCACAATCCGTTGACAAGCCTAATGCTACGTGGTTCGGATTGGTCGCTGATGTATAGTTCGCATTGTGACAACCATTACATGTATTCGGTGTGTTGCTGTAATTTCCATTCGCATGGCATGACACACAACCTCCTGCTACGTTGGCGTGAGCACCAGTCAATGGATAGAAGTTATCATGTATTGTAAAGGTGGCAGGTGACCAACCCGGGGCAGTTGTATGGCAACTCGCACAATCCGTTGACAAACCTAATGTAACGTGGTTGGGATTCGTTGTTGCAATGTAGTTGGCATTGTGGCAAGCATTGCAGGTATTGGGAGTGTTGTTATAATTTCCGTTGGCATGACACGCAGCACAGTCGCTTGCGATGTTGGCGTGTGCGCCAGTCAATGGATAGAAGTTATCATGTATTGTAAAGGTGGCAGGTGACCAACCCGGGGCAGTTGTATGGCAACTCGCACAATCCGTTGACAAACCTAATGTAACGTGGTTGGGATTCGTTGTTGCAATGTAGTTGGCATTGTGGCAAGCATTGCAGGTATTGGGAGTGTTGTTATAATTTCCGTTGGCATGACACGCAGCACAGTCGCTTGCGATGTTGGCGTGTGCGCCGGTTAATTCAAAATAATTGTTGTGATCAGGAAAAGTAGCAGGGGCCCAACCTTGAGCTGTGGTATGACAGAGTATACAATCATCTGAAAACCCTAGATCTTTGTGATTTGGGTTTATAGTAGAATTAAAATTATTGGCATGACAATCCTTACAAATCATTGAGGTGCCCTGAAATCCATTGGCATGACATTGGATGCAGCTTACACCGTCATGCCCTCCAGTTAGTGGGAAATTGGTTTGATTATGGTCAAATGCATTGCTGGCATCACCTGAAGGGTGGCAGGCCAAACAGGCATTGTCCTGATACTGATATCCACTAACAGTTGTGTGAGCGTCATCGGTCTCGGGATTGGTATGACAAGAAACACAAGTAAAGTTAGCTAAATTAGAAGGGTTAGCGTGGCATTGTTTACAGTCGTCCCACACCCCATTGTGTTTCCCACTGTAAATTGGGAAATACAATGCATCATGATTAAATGTTGAAGGTTGCCAGGCATCTTCTGTGTGGCAGGAGGTACAGTCATGGTTGAAATGATTGGCCTTGTGGTTGGGATTAGTAGTTCCGTTAAATTCCCCAATATGGCAGGCCACACAGGTTTTGGGTGTATCGTTGTAACTTCCATTATGACACAATGCACAATTGTCAGCTATGTTTTTATGCGCTCCATTGAGAGGGTAGTATTGATCATGCACCTCAAATTTTGCGGGTTGCCATCCTGCTTCTGTGGTATGACAATCAATACAATTTTCAGAAATTCCTACCCCCTGGTGATCAGGATTGCTAGTAGCTGCATACTCTGCCTGATGACAGGAAACACAGGTGGTAGGTGTATTTTGAAATCCATTGGTATGACAATCAACACAGTTAACAATTTTATGGACTCCTGTTAAAGGAAAGCCTGTTGTACTGTGATCAAATACTACATCTGCGTCTCCCGTTGGGTGGCAAGCCAGACAAGCATTGTCTTCATAGACAAAACCAGCTACTAATAAATGACTGGTTGTTGTTTCAGGATTGACATGGCACACAATACAAGAAAAAGAACTATAATTTGAATTGTCTGTATGACAAGATGTACATGCATCCCAAACTCCTTTGTGTTTGCCACTGTAGATGGGGAAAAAAGTGCCATCGTGTTCCTTAAACTCAACCGGTGTCCAGCCAGGTGACAAGGAATGGCATTGTTTACAATCTGTTGAAAAACCCAGACCTATGTGGTTGGGATTTATAGTAGAGGCAAAATCGATTTGATGACACGAAATGCAATCGGGTGCAGCAAGAGAATAATCACCGTTGGCATGGCAACTTGCACAATCATTCAAACTGTGCCCTTCCACCAATGGAAAGAAATCATGGTCAACTTTATCTGTAACCCAATCAGGAACAGTTAAGCTATGACAGGAATTACAAGCTGTAGAAAAACCAAACTTTTGGTGATCCGGATGTTCAGATGTTTCATAGTCTGCCCTGTGACACGAAATGCAATCCATCCCTGTAGGGCTAAACCTTACATTACTCTCTGATTGGTGACAAGCAGTACAATTTACCGTTGCATGCACACCCATCAAAGGAAATGAAGTTTGTTCATGAAGAGCCGTTACATTGGCTATTTCCCATGAGTTGGGCGTGTGGCATCTGGCACAATCTGTTCCCACGGTTGACTGGTGAAAATCGCTGTGGCAGGAAACACAAGCCGAAGAAACTTGTTTGAAATCCAATGAACTGTGACAAGATTTGCATTCAAGTGCTTTATGTTGTCCGGTCAATTTAAACAATGTGCTATCGTGATCAAACGATGCTAGCTTATCATCAAATTTCCAACTTTGCGGGCTATGACACTTGGCGCAATCTATGGCAAAGTCAGCTCCATGTGGAGAAGACTGAGCTTGTACTTCCATTGACATTGAAAGAAACAACACACCAAATATCAAAAACCTAAACATTTACAATGCCTATATATCTCTTTGGCCAATAACCATTGACCTCTTTTTTATATTAAATATTTTTGTAATGTGTTAAATTACAAAGCAAACCTCATTTGATCCATTTCATGACCGGACTTCGGCTAAAAAATTGATCAAAATTCTACTAAACCAATTCAATCATGAATTGGAAGGTTCTACTCATTCTTATGTAAGTTTCAGGGAAATACTATGTTAACAAGACAATTTAAAAAGCAAAAAACCTACCTGAATCCATGGAAATTTGCTCCTAAACTTTTATTTAAATCAATTCTAAATTATGGTTGTGGCTTCATAATGAAAACTGATTTTTAATACTGAAATCTATTTCTTAATGGCTGCTTCTTCCATGATAATATCATACCTATAGCCGGCACCAAAATCTTTGTTGATAAAGATTTTTCCTTCGAATGCTACCGTGGCTCCCATCGGTATATTTTCTTGCGTGGTAATGGCCAAATCACATTTTTTTCCCTTTAAAGAGGTTCCATCTTGTATGTGAATCCAGTTTTTACCCATTATGCCGTTATTGACCTTAACTACTTTACCTCCCACAACCACAGTTTTTCCGGCATGTTGATCTGGTTTTTCCAACAACTTGCTTAATGAAATTATACCGGCTACTTTTTTGATGTCTACATCTGCCACGGCACCGGTAGCACCTGCGGAAGCCTCCTGCATATTGCCTCCTGGATGAGCGGATGCATCGATAATTTGAGATACAAGATAAATTTTATCAAATGTTCTATTAAATTCTATACTCTCAAAGTTGGTCTTCATCAAGCCTCCCCTGTAAAAATATTTCCTTCCTTTCGCCGCGTCCATTTTAGAGGCAGCAATCCAAAAGGTATCCTTGTTTTCAACTACCCGCATGTAAGTATATCTCTCCGCCTGCAAAATTTCGAGGGCTTGAACCTGATGCACCGTGGCGTCATTTGCATTGTCCTGGCCAGCTACCGTCATTGCCGGGTTCCCTGATGGCATTGCTCCGGTGTTTTGCGTCGCTGCTGTATCTTCAACAACAACCTTGGGTTTTGAATCACATGCCCAAATGAAAAAAATCATAATTACAAATAGTTGCCTCATCTTGAATTTTATTTAACTGTGCTAATTTAGCAAATTTTATTTGTTTTTAAAACGTTGTATGGCCGTAATGAAATACCTGTGGTATTGTCTGCTGGTTTCAAACGTGCCTTCATAACTTAAAATCAGTGTTGTCATCCTCGCCATATTGACGCTGGCAGAAAAGCCCGCAATGTCTTGCTTCAGCCTCTGCTCTCCGCCAAAAAATGTATAATCAACTTTGCGATAATTGTACTCCAGTCCTAACTTGCCTTTCAAAATGCTTTGATTCAGTCTTGCCCCATAAATATTACCCTTAAAGTAATACGACTCCAAAGTATTGAGATTCAGATTGAGCGTCATATTGTTCAATGGGAACCTCGACAAATTAACGCTAAACACCTGATTTTTGGTAGGCTTTATCTGATTTTCCTGGTATCGGTAAAAAACGGATGCATTGAGGTTGATGTTTCTCCAAACCTGCCATCCCGCCTGCAATCGGTACCCTTGTCGGGTCTCCTGATTGAGTAACTGGTCTATGTAAGTGCGTTGACTTTCATAAAAGATTACATTCCTCCTGTTGTCGTAAGAAGCCGTGATGTTGAACGATCTGAATGGTCGATATCTCACAGAGAAATAAGCCCCCGTCAACTGCAATTTGTGCTGAATGGTATCTCTTACATTTTGAAACATATCTACTTCCAAAGAGCCAAAAACATTGATGTTTTTCCCCAATGAACTGTTGTGCTGCAAATAGGCAAAACGCCTGTCTACTTTGCCACTGTTGCGTTGCTCTACCCATGCCACTGAGGTCTGGGTAGAAGATTTTTCTCCCTGGTGCTCAAAACCCAACATCACCCCTCCCTGAAGTAAATTGGGATTATAGGTATAGTTGATGTGATCAGGGCGTGACCCGGCAAAGATACCTGCTACCCAATTGCCAATCTTTTTCTCATATTGTATGCCGTCAATGGCACCAAGGTTGGCAATTCTATTGCTGATTCTCCTTCCTACATACACACTGTGGCCATTGCGGTCATACCCTATGGCCAATGCATATATTTTAAAATCATCATAAAAACCGGTCTGCTGATCTACACCATAACGGTGCCGGTAGGTAATATAATTTTGTGTAGAAAAATAACCACCTCCTATATTGTTGACATTAAAGTTAAAACCCAAACGGATGCGCTGGTAGTCTGCCCCATCGGATAAACTTGCATTGGTCGAGGCAGAAAATCTGCCATTAACGAGGGGCTTACGTATTTTGGTTTTGTCTTTTGGAGATGCGGTTGTATCCGTGCCAATTGCTTCTTCGGTCACCACCACAGGGGGTGTTGCCCCTGGCAATACAGCATTAACCTCTGCTTTCTTAAAATAGGAAATGACTATGCCCTGAATCCAGTTTATCCCTGTTTCAATGGGTACGGTCACACACGACAAGGTAGATTTTTTTTTGACTACTAGCGCCGCTTTGCTCTTACCATCAATTTCCGCATACAGGGTATCTCCTTCACTTATGCCTGCTGTATTGTCAAAACGCACATATACATTGGCAGCACTGGTAAATGTTACACTACCTTTAATCCACTCCCCTTGTTGGGCAGCTGCCACTGTAGATAAGCCAAAAAGCAATAATATGTATATATACTTTTTCATTGTCAATCTTCTCCATTGGGGTGACAGGCATAACAGGCATTGCTATTGTATTGATACCCTGACACACCGTTGTGTTCACTGTTGGTCGAATTCTGATGGTGGCAGGTGAGACAGGTAAAGACACTGTAGTTGTTGGCATTGGTATGGCAATCACTGCATTGATCCCATTCTCCCTCGTGCTGTCCACTGAAGATCGGGAAATACATGTCATCATGATCCCAGTTGGCAGGTGTCCATTGACTCTGTCCATGGCACGTTACACAATCGGTAGGGAAACCCGCCGAAATATGGTTGGGGCTGTTGGCCGTGTTGTATGCAGTAGCATGACAGCCATAACAGGTATTGGGCGTATTGTTGTAATTGCCGTTGTGACAAGCTGCACAATCGTTGGCAATGGTTGCATGGGCCCCCACCAGTGCATAATAACTGTTGTGGTTGGGGAAGGTGGCAGGTGCCCATCCCGGATCAGTTGTGTGACAACTGGCACAATTGGTCGATAAATTGAGGGTTTGGTGATCCGGATTGTTGGTGCCGTTATAATCACTCGAGTGACAGCCAAAACAATCACTTGGCGTATTGTTGTAATTTCCCCCTGAGTGGCAAAGTGCACAATCATTGGCCACGGCAGCATGTGCCCCTGTCAATGGATAATAATTGTTGTGTACCGCAAAGGTGGCAGGCGACCAACCTGGTGCCGTAGTATGACAGGACGCACAATCGGTTGACAAACCCAACGTTACGTGGTTGGGATTGGATGCCGATGTATAATTTGTATTGTGGCAACCATTGCAATTATTGGGTGTATTGGTATAGCCATTGCTATGACATGCCACACAATCATTGGATATGGCAGCATGCGCCCCTGTCAATGGATAATAATTGTTGTGTACCGCAAAAGTAGCGGGCGACCACCCTGCTGTGGTTGTATGGCAGGAAGCACAATCGGTTGATAAGCCCAATGCAGTATGGTTGGGATCTGTTGATGATTGGTATTCTGCATTGTGGCAAGCTACACACGCAGAAGGTGTACCCTGATAACCTGCTGAATGGCATTCAGCACAACTCAAGCCCTGGTGCGCTCCGGTTATTGGGAAGGCAGTGGCGTTGTGGTTAAAACTAGACGCCGTGGCCTCTCCCTGCGGATGGCAGGCCAAACAAGCCGGACTATTATACGAGTACCCGCCTACACCATTGTGTTCATTGTTGGTTTGTGGATTGGTATGACAGGTAATGCATGTAAATACCGCATAATTGTTGGGGTTGGTATGGCAATCTGTACATGCATTCCATTCTCCTTCATGTTCACCACTGTAAATTGGGAAATATAAACCATCGTGATCAAAACTGGATGGCACCCATGCATTTTCATTGTGGCATGATGCACAATCCGTTGGGAAGTTGGCTGTCACGTGGTTGGGGTTGGTTGTAGAAGTATAATCATCATTATGACAACCATTACATGTATTGGGTGTATTGTTGTAATTGCCATTATGACAGACAGCACAGTCGTTGGCAATGGCAGCGTGGGCACCATTGAGCACATAATAGTTGTTGTGCACCGCAAAGGTGGCAGGGCTCCATCCAGGTGCTGTGGTATGACAGGAAGCACAATCGGTAGATATGCCCAAAGCCCCGTGGTTAGGATTGTTGGTAGCTACATATTGGGAATTATGACAATCGTTGCATGTATTGGGGGTATTACTATAACTACCGTTATGACACACAGCGCAATCATTGGCTACAACAGCATGTCCTCCTGTTAAAGGATAATATTGGTTGTGAATCGGGAAGGTAGCCGGTGACCATCCCGGGGAAGTGGTGTGACACATGGCACAATCGGTTGGCATATTTAACGCTACGTGATTGGGATCTGTACTTGCACTGAAATTATCCATGTGACAATCAGCGCACACGGTAGTAGTACCCTGGTAGCCATTGGCATGACATTGAATACAATCAACACCTATATGACCTCCCGTCAATGGGAAGGCAGTGGCATTGTGGTTGAAGGTAGTTCCTGTAGCTTCTCCCTGTGGGTGACACGCAAGACAGGCAGCATTACTGTATGCATACCCCCCAACGCCCTGGTGCTGGTTGTTGGTTTCCGGATTTTGGTGACAACCCAGACAGTTGAACTGTGCATAGTTGGATGGATTGTTGTGGCATTCGGCACATTGCATCCATTGTCCGTTATGACTGCCACTGTAAATAGGGAAGTAAAGTCCATCGTGGTCAAAAGAAGCTGGCATCCAGGCATTTTCATTATGACAAGAGGCACAGTCTGTAGGGAACTGTGCAGTCACGTGATTGGGGTTGGTAGTAGCCACATAATTGGCGTTGTGACAGCCATTACAAGTGTTGGGTGTGTTGCTGTATCCACTGCTATGGCAGGCAGCGCAATCATTGGCTACTGCTGCGTGGGCTCCGTTTAATGCATAATATTGATTGTGGATCGGGAAGGTAGCCGGTGACCAGCCTGGTGCTGTCGTATGACACATGGCACAATCGGTTGGTATATTCAAAGCTACGTGGTTGGGATCTGCACTGGTTGTAAAATTATCCATGTGACAATCTACGCAAACAATAGTGGTACCCTGATAGCCATTGGCATGACATTGGATGCAATCCACACCTATGTGACCTCCCGTCAGTGGGAAGGCAGTAGCATTGTGGTTGAATGTACTGCCCGTTGCTTCTCCCTGAGGATGACAAGCGAGACAAGCAGCATTGCTGTAAACATACCCACCAACAGTCTGGTGTTGGTCATTGGTCTCAGGATTTTGGTGGCAGGTGATACATACAACCTGGGCATAGTTTGACGGGTTGCTGTGACAGTCTACACACTGGGTCCACTGGCCGTTGTGACTTCCACTATAAATTGGGAAATATTGTCCATCGTGGTTAAAATTGGATGGAACCCAACTTTGTTCACTGTGACAGGAAGCACAATCATTTGGAAACTGAGCCGCTACGTGATTGGGGTTGGTAGTAGCCAGATAATCGTCGGTGTGACAGGCAGCACAGGTATTGGGAGTTTGGGCATAATTGCCATTGTGACAAGTTGCACAATCATTCGCTATTGCTGCATGTGCCCCATTGAGAGGATAGTATTGATTGTGGATGGCAAATGTGGCAGGTGCCCAACCAGGGGCTGTTGTATGGCAGCTTGCACAATCGGTAGGCAGGCCTAATGCTACGTGGTTGGGATTAACAGAAGCAGAAAAGTCATTCATGTGGCAATCAACGCAAGCGGTAGATGTACCCTGAAATCCATTGCTGTGGCAACTAATGCAATCCACAGATACGTGGGCTCCTGTAAGTGGAAATTGAGTGGTATTGTGATCAAACACCACATCTGCATCCCCGGTTGGGTGACAAGCAAGGCAGGCATTGGATTGATAAATGTAACCGGGTATGCCATTGTGTACATCATTGGTCTCAGGATTCTGATGACAAGTCACACAAGTAAACTCAGCATAGTTGGATGGATTGGTGTGGCATTCGTTGCACTGCATCCATGTACCCTGGTGTTTTCCACTATATATGGGAAAGTATTGTCCATCATGGTTAAATGTAGAAGGCTGCCATGCGGTCTCACTATGACAAGAAGCGCAATCCGTAGGGAATTGTGCTGTTTGGTGGTTGGGATCCGTGGTTGCATTGTAATCGCTTTGATGGCATGCCATGCATGTATTGGGCGTATTATTGTAATTGCCATTGTGACATGCTGCACAATCATTGGCAATGCCAGCATGCGCTCCATTCAACTGGTAATAATTATTATGGACAGCAAAAGTCGCTGGAGACCAACCTGGTGCCGTCGTATGGCAAGTCGCACAATCGGTAGACAAGCCCAATGCTGGGTGACTGGGGTTGACACTGCTATTAAAATCGGACAAATGGCAATCCACACAGGCGGTAGAAGTGCCAACAAAACCATTGGCATGACAGCTGATACAGGCCACCGAGGTGTGGGCACCCGTTAAAGGAAATTGGGTTGTATTGTGGTCAAAAGCATTGTCTGCATCTCCTGTGGGGTGACAGGCAAGACAGGCGTTGTCCTGATAGTTATAACCGCTGACACTGGCATGGGCATCATTAGTCTCAGGATTAAGGTGGCAGCTCACGCAGGTAAATTCAGCGTAGTTGGCCGGGTCTTTGTGGCACTCTGTACATTGCATCCACACGCCATTGTGTTTTCCGCTGTATATCGGAAAATACTGGCCATCGTGGTTAAAAGTAGAGGGTTGCCATGCGCCTTCACTGTGACAAGTTGCGCAATCCTGTGAAAAATGATTCAATTTGTGATTAGGGTCAGTGGTTGCATTGTAATCGGATATATGACAACCGGCACAATTGTTGGGCGTATTATTGTAATTGCCATTGTGACAGGCTGCACAATCATTGGCTATGGTTGCATGGGCTCCATTGAGTGCATAATAATCATTGTGTATATCAAATCTGGCAGGTGCCCACCCTGGCTCGGTAGAGTGGCAAGCCTTACAATCATCTGAAAAATGTAAGTCAATGTGATCGGGGTTGGCAGCTTCTGTAAAATGTTGCTGGTGGCAGGACTTACATTCTGTAGGGGTGCCCTGGTATCCATTGGCGTGACAGGCAACACAATCCAAAATCTTATGGGCTCCCGTCAATGGGAATTGGGTTGCATTATGGTCAAAAGCCATAGAGGCATCACCAGTGGGGTGACAAGCCAGGCACGCATTGTCCTGATAGGTATATCCAGCCACCAGCTGGTGAGCAGTATTGGTCTCTGGATTTTTATGACAAACGACACAAGAAGCCACTGCATAGTTGCCTGGATCTGTATGGCAGGAGGCACAACTCTCCCATGTACCCTGGTGTTTTCCCGAATATATTGGAAAATATTTGCCATCGTGTTCCCGATAATCCACGGGCTTCCACCCCGGAGTAAGATCGTGACATTGCTTACAATCAGTATTGAATGACAGGAGGGTGTGGTTGGGATTTGTGGTGGACTTAAATGTTTGCTCGTGGCAGCTGTAACAATCCGGGGAAGCAGTTGAATAGTCGCCTCCTATGTGACAAGCTGCACAATCGCTGATAGCGTGGCCCTGCTCCAGTGGAAAGAAGCTATGATCAACCGTCTGGGTGTTCCAATCCGTACCATTGAGGCTGTGACAAGATGAACAATCGGTAGAAAATCCAAATTTGATGTGATCAGGTTGGGTAGTGCTCGTATAATCAGCCCTATGACACGAAATACAGTCTACACCCGTGGGTGCAAATCTGAGATTGGTTTCTGTATTGTGACAGGCATTACAATTGACGGTTGCATGCACACCCATTAAAGGGAAAGCCGTGCGTTCGTGCAGCTGCGTTACGTTGTCAACCAGCCAGGAATCAGCGGTGTGACACCTGGCACAATCGTTTCCTACCGTTTGTTGGTGCACATCGGTATGACAGGCATTACAACTCTTTTCGGTCTTTTTAAATTCCAGTGAGGTGTGGCAGGATCTGCATTCAAGATCACGGTGTTGACCGGTAAGTGCAAATTCGGTGCTATCATGTGAAAACGTTGCATTTTGCGCATAAGTCCAACTTTCAGGACTATGGCATTTGGCACAATCCATAGCAAAACCAGCTCCGTGGGGAGACGATTGTGCTGAAAGCTGAGCTGCCAACAGCAAGCAAAAAGCTATTATTGATGACAGTCTACGCATGCAAATTTTTCTATTTTATAAATGGTGGTAAGCTTGCCATCTACCATCGTTTCCTTATGGCATTTGATGCAAGCCAGTCCTTCATGCCCTCCTTCCAATTTGAATTGGGTCTGACTGTGGTCAAATTTATTGGGTTTCCAATCCGCAAAGCCATGGCAACGACTGCAATCCGTTGCCCCTTGTTGTTCAAACTGATCTCCGTGTACATTGTCATGACAGTTAACGCACTCAGTCTCCAAATCCCTAAATTTTTGCACACGTTGGCCTGATTTCTCCTCAAAGTGGCATTTGGCACAACCTATGGAAGCATGTTTTCCTTCCAATGCCCAACCAGTGCTACCGTGATCAAAAGTGACAATTGACCATGCCTCGGTCTGGTGGCAACTCTTACAGGAAGATTCACCATAATACCTGACATCCATGTAAGCCTGATGTATGTCTTCATGGCAATCCTTGCACTGCTGATTGGGCAGATTAAATTCCCACTTATTTTCCTTCATATGGCAGGCATTGCACGGCGTAGCCTGATGGGCTCCTTCCAGGGCAAAGGTGCTTTTTTCGTGCTGCTCCAGGGTAAAGGTCGAAGGCATAAAGCCCGTTTCTTTGTGGCAAGAGGCACAGTCGGGATACAATTGTTTTTTTGTATTAAAATCCCCTTCGTGATAATCTTTGTGACAGTCCATGCACTTATCATGTGCCATGGCTGTAGTGAGGTCTTGCTTGTGACAAGTGCGACAATCCACTTGCTGGTGTTTACCCAATAAGGCAAAACCGGTAGAATTGTGATCAAAGTTGTCCAGCTTGGGTGTTTTACCGGATTTAAATGAATTCTGGTTGTGACAATCCAAACACTTGTTGCCAAATTTGCCTTCGTGCACGTCATCATGGCAAGTGCGACAATCATTGACATCTTTTGATTTGAATTCTTTAAAATGACCTCCCAGGCCAAAACTCTTTTCGTGGCATTCACGGCAATCGAGTTTTTGGTGTTTACCTACCAGGGTAAAGCCCGTGATGCTGTGGTTAAATCCTTGTCCTGCTACAATTTTATGGAATGACTCTTCATTGTGACATGCTTTGCATTGATTGCCAAAGGCGCCTTTGTGCACATCGTTGTGACAGCTGCTGCAATTTTTAAAGGATGCTACAGCAAATTTCTGATATTCTTTGCCGTTGCGCATTTCTACTTTGTGACACGACGCACAATCAACTGTTTTGTGAGCCCCAACCAATGGGAATTCGGTTTTGCCGTGGTTAAATAAAGAAGCAGGTTTAAACTTGTTGAAATTGTGGCAGGAAGCGCAGTCAGAAGACAAGCTCTTCTGGTGATAATCTTCATGGCAGCTAAGACATTTTGTGTCCAAACCTAAAAACGTATCAGGCTTCTTTTTCAATGTAGGGGAGGCAATGTGATCTGCTTGATGGCATTTTTTGCAATCCGATATTTTATGCCCTCCTTTTAATTCATACCCTGTAAGCTTATGGTCAAAAGTTTTCTGGTCAAAACGGATCATATCAAATTTGAGGCCATGGTGATCACTGTGACATGAAATACATTCTTTGCCTTTTACTGCCGAAGAAGCGTGGTACCCCTTTTTGGCGGATACCCTGGCGTTGAGTTCTTTGTGACACGCAAGGCATTTTTGCTCGGCGATCTTGGCACCTATGTTGTGACACTGGGTACAGTTTGATAAACCTTCCAATTGGCTGTGCCCCTGGGCCAATTTGCCAGGTGAAAGTTGCGCCAATACAAATACAGAGCAGAGCACCCAAAGTGCTGCGGTCAAAATACCTCTGCTATGTTTTTGTAGGATCATATTTATCTCTTATGCGATTTCACTGTATAACCAAAACGTTTTTGTATTTCAATGCCCGACTTCTCCAAAAACTGGGTAGGCAATTCTCCTCCTGCAAAGATGTACACCAGATCATTGGGCATAACTTCAGCACCTTCCGGTCCTTGCAATGTCACCGTATCTTTATCTATTAATGTCACCTGCGTATTAAAGGCCATGTCCAACAAGCCGGATTTGATGGCGTTTTGAATACTGCTTTCGTTTTTGGGCTTGAGTCTGCTGAATTTATCACTTCTGTAAGATAAGGTCACCTTATTACCGTTGGCAAGTAAAATAGCACTTTCGATGGCTGAATCCCCTCCTCCAACTACCAATACATTTTTGCCTTGTATGAGCTCGGGTTCCAGCAATCTGTAGGCAACTTTTTCAAGTTCTTCTCCTTTCACTCCCAATTTTCGGGGAGTACCCCTACGGCCTATGGCCAGCAATACTTTATGGGTCAAGTACCTAGTGCCATCGTGACTTACCACTTCAAAATTGGAATTGCTTTTGGCAATGGTCTCTACCTTGCTTTGTTCTCTTACATCGATGCCGTGCTTATGGATTACTTCATTCCAGAGAGCCAACAATTCCGTCTTACTGGTTTCAAATAGTTTAACCTTGCCGTGTCCCGGAAAATCCATTGGGTTGGTCATTACAATTTTTGCCCTTGGAAAATTGAAAACGGTACCACCCAGGCTATCTTGTTCAAGCACAACTGCCTTTAAACCCAGCAATTTGGCCTGAACCGAAGCCGATATACCTGCAGGGCCTGCTCCTACAATTACCAGATCGTATTCCGCTCCATGGTTTTTATCAACGGTTTTATTGATTTCAATAACAGATTGTTTGCCCTGCTCCACACTGTTTTTAATCAAGCCCATGCCACCCAATTCACCAGCTATGAAAATGCCCTGTACATTGCTTTCAAAGTTTTGATTGACGTGTGGCAAATCTACGCCCCTCTTTTCTGTACCTATTCTCAGGGATATGGCTTCTACCGGACATGCATGGAAACAGGCACCATGACCCACACATTTAGAAGCATTCACGAGGGTTGCCCTGCCATTGCGTATGCCAATGATATCCTGCTCCGGACAAGCCAGCACACAGGCCCCACTTTTGATACAAGTGTTGAGATCAATAAATGGATGCAATGAAACGGGTTCGTGGATGCCCTCGGCTTTGGCCTTTTCTATTTTTTCACCTACCAGTGTCGACTCTTTTTTTAGTTTGCGCAAATAAAAAAACAGGATGCCTCCGCACATCAGTATGGCAATTCCATAAATTCCTATTTCTTCAATCGACCATCCCATATCAGAAAATCCATTTATATCCAAATGCAAGGGTCACCCCTACATGGATAACCATAATAATAAGCATGATCAAAGCAAACGGCAGGTGGGCAATATGCCAGTACCTAAACAATCGTTGCATGAGCATGAGTCGTTCTATTTTTCGCTGAATGCCCAGCTCCATGCCCATTAGTGCAGAAATAACACGTTTGTTGGCACCGGGAAGCTGCATGGCGTTTAAGCCATTGCTGAATTTTTTTCGCAATTGCTGGTCTCTAAAATAAGTTTTAAAAAAACCAGGATTGTCGTGCGATTTTCTCTCATCTGTCACCGCATGCCACGCTTCTAAAACAAGGGCCGCCTGAGGTCCCGATTCCTGCTTGATCTTTTCTGTCAAATCTTCCTGCATCTCACCTATCTCGGCCAAACTCAACTCCCTTCCATGGATGGTACGAGGTATTTGTAAGTATATAAATCTACCTACTACGCCGCTAGCTACAACTGCAACCATGCTCCAGAAACTGATGGATACGATACCTCCAAATTTGAAAGAAGTGTGAAAAAGAATCATGATGGGTCCAAGGGTACACAAAAAGATGTGAAATTCCAACCAATGTTTGAGCACACCCAATCTCGAAAGTGAGCGGTATCTTTTTCGGGCCATGTATCCAAAGACTCCAACCAGGATCAACAACGTACCTACAATGCCCAGGCCATGACCATAGATGCCACTGGGCTTGAGGGCTTTGTGGTCAGGGTGGTAAAAACGCTCTTCCATGCTGGTATTGTAATATGATCCACCATAGTAAAACAAGTATACCGTAACCACAATTACTATTGCAGTCAATGAAGCAAGGTAGATGCTATGTGCAGTTTTATTCATGAAAAAAGTATGTGAAAAATTTTTAGCCTTGGCTAAAGAAAATAATATCAGCAGCTGTATACTGAAATCTTGGGCGGTTGCCATGATTCTCCCTGGTAGAGAGATATGAAATGATCTTGAAAAATAAAGGTGTTGCCACGATTTTCAAAAACAATCAAAGGTGCAATTGATTCACTGAGAAGTGGTTTGGGTACTATGCAGTGACTGACAGCCACATCCTGATGATCTGACTTAAAAGGAAGTTTCATATCCTTTTCCGCATCGGCGTAAACCTTGTTGCCACAATTGTAATGGTGCTGGATAAAATCAAAAAAATCCATACTGGCATCAGCTATCTTATGCTCCTGGTAATGCATCCACATAAATGGAAGCTTGGCCAACTCCGATCCTGGAATCAATGCCATCAAATATACCATAAGCAGTAGCCGTGCCAATTGCCTCTTCATAATGCCAAAGTTAACAAAATAATATTTTGTTTGAATATCAGGGTAAAACCCTAAAAAGAATATTTGTGAAAACAAATACAAGGTTGCCACCTTTTATTTTTTATATTTAATATTTTCTTAATTTAATTTTGTTAATAGCACTCATTTCGGGATATTACCAAATATTATTAATTTAGCTTGGCATGACTATTACACTCAATCGGACAATAACACCCTGAAATTTCGCAACCTTTTTCATTTTATTCTCCCAAGTGCTGGATGAAAAATGCGAATAGCTTATCTTGCATTCAACAATCTGATGTATGCATTCTGCCAAAAACTATAAACTCAAAGAAGTCATTCTTTGGACGAGGAGGGATATTTATGCCCATACCTTCATTGCTTTTGCCGTAACTTTTGTATTCACCATTTTAAAATGGAAATGGATAGCCATACCCTGGTTGCCAATAGCACTTATGGGTACTGCCGTGGCTTTTGTGGTGGGTTTCAAAAACAACGCTTCTTACGATCGCTTGTGGGAGGCACGGCGGATCTGGGGCGCTATCGTTAACGCCAGCAGATCGTGGGGCATCATGGTTCAGGACTATGTCACAAATCAACACGCCAAATCACCCGTCCCCGAAAATGAGTTGATCCAAATCCAGCGCCGGCTCATCGATCGCCACCTTGCCTGGCTAACTGCTTTGCGTTACCAGCTGAGAGAACCCAGGGTATGGGAATCCAGATTTCAGGTGCACAACATCGAATACAGAAATCGCACCTATGTGGTCGACGAGCACTCTGTTCCCATTGATGAGGCCATTGCCGATTTTGTAGCTGACGATGAATGTGCTGCAATACAAAACAAAACCAACAAAGCGGCACAAATCCTGGCACTACAGTCTAAACACCTAAGGAAATTGCTGGAAGCCGGTTTCATTGAAGATTTCAGGCACATGGAGATGGAAAGAATTATCGTTGAACTATACAACCAGCAAGGAGCATCAGAACGCATCAAAAATTTCCCCTATCCGCGTCAATTTGCAACCCTTAATCTTTACTTCATCAAAGCTTTCGTCTTCCTGATTCCTTTCGGCATGCTCCAGGAATTCGACAAACTTGGAGAACACCTCATCTGGCTCAACATACCCTTTTCTGCATTGTCGGCATGGATTTTTACAACGATGGAAAAAATAGGTGAGGTAACCGAAAGTCCTTTTGAAGGCAGTGCCAATGACGTGCCCATCTCAGCCATGTCAAGGGGCATCGAGATCGACCTCAAAGAGATGTTTGATTATGAAGTCATCCCCGAACCCGTCAAACCTGTTAATAACATTTTACTATAAACCAGCCACATGCAACTCAACCAGCTATTCAAAAACAACGAAAAATGGGTCCAGGAAAGACTCGCCGAAGATCCCCTCTACTTCGATAAACTGTCACAAGGGCAAACTCCTGAATACCTTTATATTGGCTGTTCCGACAGCAGGGTCACCGCCGAGGAAATTATGGGCCTGGTTCCCGGTGAAATCTTTGTCCACCGCAACATTGCCAACATGGTGGTAAGTATCGACCTCAACGCAATGTCGGTTATCAACTATGCCATCGACCACCTCAAGGTAAAGCACGTAATTGTATGCGGCCACTATTATTGTGGGGGTGTCAAAGCTGCCATGCAAAGCAAAGACCTGGGCATCCTCAATCCATGGCTACGCAACATCAGAGATGTATATCGTACCTACAGAGATGAGCTCGACACATTTATCAATGAAGATGATAAATACAATCGATTGATAGAACTCAATGTACAGGAACAATGCCTCAACCTTATTAAAACTGCCGCTGTTCAAAGGGCTCATAAAGAATGGGGTCTTGAGGTCCACGGCTGGGTCTTTGATGTAAAAACCGGCAAACTCAAGGACCTGCACATTGATTTCAAAAAATTGCTGGAGAAAATAATGGAGATATACAGAATACAATGATGCGATTAATTGTATTTTAGCCCAATGCCTAAACAAAAAACAGAACACCTTGTAGACCTCATCCATTCGCTCACCAAAGCTGAAAAAAGAAGCTTTCGCCTGTTTGCCGGAAGGCTGGGCCAGGCTGACGAAAAACGTTACCTGCTGCTCTTTGACTTCATTGAAAGTCAGCAAAAGTATGATGAGTCATTATTGCTAAAAAAAAATGCGCTCATCAAAAAGTCCCAACTGCCCAATCTGAAGGCTGATTTATACGAACAGCTACTCAGCACCTTACGCAGGTTGGGAAAAAATCACTTTGAAGACATTGCAGCCAGGGAATGCATCGATCATGCCCGCATCCTTTTAGCCAGAGGCATGCCCAAGGCGGCACAGGAGAGCCTCGACAAAGCAAAAAAATATGCGCTGGCCATTCACAATCAGCCGTTGCTTTACCACGCCCACGATTTTGAAAGATTCCTAGAAAATCAAATGCCCGGTGCGGCCAATCTTTCAAAGTCAAACCGAATACGCCTGCAAGGCGATGACCTGGTGCAAAACCTAATGACCGAAAATGAATACAGCAACCTTTCTATGGCTCTGTATGCGCTTTACCTCAAACACGGCTATGTGAAAGATAAGGAAGACTTTGAATATATCCACGATTATTTTACAACCCACCTGCCACAAAAAAACACCAGAAACCTCGACTTCTATGAAAAAGTATATTACTACCAGTGTCATGTGTGGTACCATCACATGATCCAGGACTTTGCCGGTTACTACAAATATTCCCAAAAATGGGTGGCTTGTTTTGAAGCCGATGCCCGCATGATTTCTGCCGACACATCTATGTACCTCAAGGGTCTTCACAATGCTTTAAACGCCCTGTACATGGCAGACAAAAAAGAAAAATTCAAATCCTATTTTCAGAAATACACCTCATTCGGCCATCAAAACAATGCCCGGCTGAGTGAAAGTGACCGCTCGCATTACCTCATGTATTTTTATATCCACCGCCTCAACGAAGTTTTCCTCACCGGAAACTACCAAAAAGGCAGCGAAGAGCTTAGACCTTTCGAAAACCTCCTTAAAAAAAATGAAGATGGTTGGGAAGAAAGCAGAATCATGGTCTTTTATTACAAACTCGGCTGCGTTTATTTTGGTGCCAATGATTTTAAAAGTGCGATGACCTGCCTAAACTTTATCATCAATGCTCCCAATTCAAAAATCCGACAAGACATCCAATGTTTTGCCAGGATCCTAACGTTGATCGTACATTATGAACTGGGCAACGATGTGTTGATGAGTTACCAGATCAGATCCGTTTATCGCTTTTTGAGCAATATGCAGGATCTGCAGGCAGTTCAACGCGAGATCTTAACCTTTTTACGCAAGACACCTTCATTAATTCCTGCCAATATCAAAAAGGAATTTGTTGCACTTCGAAATAGATTAATCCCTTACAGCAATCATCCCTATGAAAAAAGGCCTTTCCTCTATCTGGACATCATAGCATGGTTGGATGCCAAAATCAATGGTACCACCATACAGGAAGAAATTCTTAAGAAAAAGCGTTAGCCTTAGCTTCCTTTGATTTTAAACCTGATATATCCGCATTGCTTGGGGTAATCAGAATCCTCAAACCAAAATTCTTTGGCCTTACGGATGGCAAGTGAAACAAGACTGTTTTGGGTCAATGTAGATTTGGCGGCAACAAATTCTGCATATTCTACATTACCATTTGCGTTTACACACACTTCAACCGTAACCACCCCGTCTTTTTCAGCCAGAATAAGGATGCTTGGCCTCTCTAATACCCTTCTTTTGCCCAAGCCCTGCCCAAAGATTTCAAGGGTGAGTTCTTCATCTATAACAATGCTGTTGACAGTATTGTCTTCATCCGGTAATAACATATCCACGGTATTGGTCACCGGTGCGCTATTGTTCATATCACCATTCTGTGCAGTAGAGTCAACTGATTCAGCACCATTCTCTTGTTTTCCTTCTGAAAGCACCTCACCTTCCTGCACAACGCTTGTGTCTTTGGGCGCATTGTTTACCTGTCCGTGCTGTTGCTCGTAGTGACCGTGGTCGTTGTCATCAACTGTTTCTGTTTGCGTAGGGCTTTGTTGCACCGGTACTTCTGTTTTGGTGCCACACAATTTTCGGGCATTGATGGCTGCTTTGGTGCTACCCAATTTGGAAGCTGCCTGCCATTCTTCACAGGCACTGATCTTCTGATTTTTTCGCTCGTAGATTTCTGCCCTGATTTCGTGCAACCTGAAATCTTTTTCTCCAAGGGCAATAGAAGCTGAAATCGAATTGAGGGCCGCATCGTCATTGCCCATGGCAAATTCCGATTTACCCAAAATAGAAGATGCCTTTGCTGTAATGCCGTGTACATTGATAAATTCCAAAGCATCTGTTTTTGCCCCTTTATAGGCCGCAAGTTTATACTTGGTCTCCGCCCTCAACAAAAGTGCATTTTTGAAATTGGGGTTTTCCTGAATTACTGCATTGAGTTCTCTGATGGCATCTTCAAATCGTTCTGTATTGATCAAATATTCTGCTTTGACCAACTTAAACCCAATCTCTTCATCGAGCTGCTGGCTCCTTACTACGCCAGTGATACCCAATAAAAACATGCACAAAATTGTAATTCGTTTCATTTATCAATGATTTATTGTTTTATAACGGTCATGATGCCGTTGTAAGTGTTAATGTTTTGATAATATCTGCCATCAATCCACCTTAATCAGCTGTCTGCTGGCGGTACCAGTTTCAGTTTCATAGATGATGTAATAAATACCCGCCCTCAAATTCCTCAGATCCAGGCGTTGATTGTGCTTATTGGACAACCACCATTTGATCACTTTTCCACTTGCATCTATCAACCATACTTTTTTGTTATCTCCACGCACTACCACCCTGGTTTCAAAGTTGGCAGGGTTTGGACTTATTTCCAGCTCATTTAAAATCTGGTCTTCTATTACTGCCACTGGTTTCTCTTCAACGGTATTGGTTTTAAGGTAAACCCCGGCATCCAGGTCGTAGTACTTGGCACCATGCGCCAATGATATTAGTGGTGTGGTACCAGTGGCATCTGCATCTGAATCGGTAGCCTCGTCTCCCTGATCAGTAATGGTAAAATCATAAGTTGGATCAACGATGAATTCACAATAGTACAAGCCTTGTGCAAGGTCATTAAATTGATACAATCCTTCCTCATTGGTAACTCCTGTAGCCACCAACGACCCATTGGATCTAAATAATTTGACTTCTGCCCCCGGTAAGCCAGCTTCACCTATGTCCTGAATGCCATTTTTGTCGGCATCCACCCAAACCCTATTGCCTATACAGCCTGGCTTAAAGATACCGGCATCAACATTTGTAATATTTTCTCCTGGCAATACAGTTAAAAATGAAACTACCCCAATTTCATCAATGTCTGAATCCGTAGCATCGTCTCCAATATTTGCCGGCACTATTTTATAACCATTGGGAATCAGAAATTCTACGAAATACACCCCGGGCCTTACACCCTCAAACTTGTACCTGCCCTGAACTCCGGAAACCAGATCGGTGAAACTTTGGGTGGTAGCCACCACGTTGCCCATCTCATTGTACAGTCTGATTTCTACGCTGTCTTTTCCGGGCTCTCCTGTATTTTGTATACCGTTGGCATTAAAATCAATCCAGACAAAATCACCGATCGAACCATTTTTAACAAAACCGGCATCAATGTCGTTTCTCACTGCAGGAGCAGGGAAAAATGCCAGATCAGTTTTTCCATCTTCATTGATGTCACTGTCTACCGCGGTTCCTGCTGCTTGCTTTTTAGCTGCACTATAGCCCGGAGGTTGTGTAAATACAATGCGATGATTACCCGCAGGCACTCTCTTAATTTGATACCTTCCTTCGTTATTTGTAAGGGCAGTTTGCACAATTTTGCCATCTGCCCGCACCACAGAAACATTCACGTTTTTTATACCCGGTTCCTGTGCATCCTGGTCGCCATCATCGTTGAGGTCGTCCCATACAAAATCGCCAAATACCAGTTCTTCGGTGATGCCCAGATCCAAATGAAGGGTATCTGCAGAGATGCCCAGATAAAACAAGGGGGTAGCATCTTCCTGATAGGCTGAATTGAAGTCGGAATCTATGCTTCCATCATTTCCCTCTTTGTAATAGGTGTATGTCTCACCTGCAGCAAGACTGGCTTTGATGTAGTAAAATCCTTCGATGAGCATGTCAAATTTGTACTGCCCCGATGCATTGGTGAGTACCTGCGCCACCTGGGTACCATCTTCTTTCAAGAGGGTTAATGTCCTCCCTTCCAAAGCAGGCTCCCCTACTGTGCGTAAGCCATCGGCATTTACTTCCTTCCATACTTCTCCACTTATGGAAGATATGGCGGGTGTACGGAATACCAAACCAAAGTCCTGATCGTCTACAATACCATCTTTTACTATCTGAATGGCGTCAGAATAGGCGTACGTTGTACCAGTCAATAATACATCTGAGTCAATGTCCTCCTGCATAGCTGTCCCTGCATTTTGAAAGGTAAATACATAAAAGAGTGGCCTTCTTACTTTTAATTTATAACTGCCGGCGGCAACATTCTCAAAGGCATATTGTCCTTTTTTACCCCCAATGGTTCGGGTAGTATCGATAGCAGCTATTTGATTCAGCGCGTCAACCAAACAAACCTGAATTTCATTCAGCGCTTCTGTGTTGTCGTCGTCCAGCCCATTTTCATTGTCATCTACAAATCCTTCCCCGGTGATTTTGCCGAAGCCCCTGAATCCTGCATTGACGCCTTGTATCATCACACATACACCCAACTGCAACGTATCGGTAAGTCCGGATAACCTAATGTCACTGTCAAGCAGGGTATCCGCTCCAGGAAAATGATAAAAAGCTGTTGTGTATATGGTATCTGGACTTATAAATTCAATTTGATAGTTTCCGGGCATGAGCTCGCCAAAGTGATAGCTGCCATCTTCACCACTTTCTACGGAGGCTACTTCAACTCCATTCACCCAAAGATTAATGGTAACACCCTGCCACAATGAATCCTCCGGCCCTATCGATCCATTTCCGTTTCGATCTTCATACACAATGCCACTGACCGAAGACCTGATATCAAACACACCGGCATCAATCGAAGGTTCGATGCTGCCATTGTTCACTGTGATCAAACGGGTGCTTCCCCTGCCATTTTCATGATTGACATCCGATTGTAAATACAACGCATCTGCCATCACAAATGAGTGGTAGGCCACCGTGTCAAACACTACATAATAAACCCCTGCATTAATCGGGAAAAATTGATACCTGCCTTGTAAGTCGGTAAGAGTGGTCTTTACAACCTGTCCCGTCAAATCATACAGTTTAACCGTAGTAAGTGTCACTGCTTCATCATTGCTGTCTTGTTCTTTATTTTTATTTACATCCAACCAGATTTTACCCTCTATGCCACCTCCTTTTAAGGCGTAACCCGCATTGGCATTTTCTATATTTTGATTGGGCAGAGCGTTGAGCAAATCAGAAATTCCATTTGTATTGGCAATGGAACCCAATATGGGGTCAACTCCTTTGAGGGTAAAATCAAAATTTGGATTGATCTGATACCTCAACGTATAATTTCCCCTAACAACTTTTTGAAATATAAATGCACCTGCCGGTACAGCACCCGTTGTAGTAGAAGTGACCACATTGCCCTGATCGTCCAACAATTCAACACTCAGTCCAGGTATGCCGGGTTCTGTGCCGTTGATGATGCCGTCTTTGGCAAAATCAAACCAGGTAATACCACTAATCTTGCTTCTGTGGGTCACTCCTGCAAAGACATCGTTTCTGTTTGAGGCGGCGGTCAAAGTAATCAACTGGCTGACCCCCACATCTATGGTGCCTTCTGCATCGCTGTCGCGGTCATCAGGTCCGGCATTGGCATCGGTAAATTGCAACGTGTCTCCAATATAAAATCTGATATAATAATCTCCCGGAGCAAGAGCAGGAAAACAATATTGCCCATCTACATCCGTGGTGGTCTCATCCAGGAAATTAAAATCTACATCGGTCAACTCAACCCTAATGTCTTTTATACCTGATTCTCCCACACCCAACAAGCCATCTGCATCGTCATCTTTAAATACCTTGCCACACAGATCGGCCTCGGGTTTGTATACAAAACCCAAATCAAGGTCAGCTATATCATCGCCTGATTGCAAGGTAAAGGAAGGTGTGCGGTACAAACCACCACCCGCATCCAATAACGATGAACCGGACCCGGTTATGGTTGGAAAATATCCTACTCTTGGATTGGCAGAAAGATAGTAAGTACCTGGCTCCAGGTCGCAAAACTGATATTGACCTGAAGCATTACTTACAAAGATTTCAACCTGATTGTCCTGGTCATCATACAATATGACCATCACATCGCTCAGTCCTGCATCATTACCATCCTGTATACCGTTTTCATTTTCGTCAAGCCATACAAAATCACCAATACAAGCCAAACGATAGAAACCGGCATCTATATCTTGGGTGTTTGTTTGTCCTGCCAACATTAGCAAAGCCGTGCTACCGGTGCCGTCCACGTCACTGTTGAGATCAGCCTGGCCACCAATGTTCTGCGTAGAGCGGTATCCAGCCGGGATTTCAAATTTTAAACGAAGATCAATAGATGGCAAATTCACAAAATGATATGCTCCGCTGGCATCGGTCAGTGTTTGGT
Organism: uncultured Bacteroidota bacterium; assembly: GCA_937870795.1. Classification (GTDB taxonomy): domain Bacteria; phylum Bacteroidota; class Bacteroidia; order Chitinophagales; family Saprospiraceae; genus JADKBO01. The sequence continues at coordinate 25,061 of CALMWS010000408.1, forward strand.
CCAATACATTGCCTGATGCATCCAACGCGCTTACTTCTATTTGTTCAATACCTGGTTCACCTACATCCTGCAGGCCATTGGCATTGAGGTCTTCCCAAACCCTATCTCCAACTTCCAGAGTCTTGATTAAGCCCGCATCGGCATCTGCATTGTCTAAACCCAATAATACAGGCACCATAGCCACCAAACCTGCATCGTCAATATCGCTGTTGACCTGCAGGCCTCCCTGATTGGCTTTGGTAGCTCTAAAACCAGCTGGTATATCAAACTGGAGCTGGTATTCACCGGTAGGCAATAAATTGAATGCATATTTTCCTTCGTCATTGGTTTGGGTCTGATCCAGCACGGTACTGAAATTGTCCAACAAAAATACACCAACACCTGCTATGCCATTTTCTCCGGCTTCTTGTATGCCATTAAAATTGAGGTCGTGCCATACTCTGTCTCCAAGAGTACTTCTCCTGCATACCCCCGCAAAAACGTCAGACAATGTATCGGCAGGAGCAAGAGATATCAAATCGGTAAAACCAAGGCCTGTACGATCCAAAACATCTGAATCTACATCATCAGTCGCTGCATTGGCATCAGTAAACTGCAGACTATCTGCAATTTCAAAAGAAACAAAATAATCTCCCTGAAGCAAATTGTCAAATTGATAAGCACCTGTAGCACTGCTGGTAACCGTGTTTACTATTTGCAAATTGGCGTCAATCAAAGTTACTGAAATAGCAGGTATGCCCGGCTCATTGCTGTCGCGACTGCCATTGTTGTTGTAATCTCTAAAGACCATTCCACCAATAGTGCTATTGATATCAATATAGCCCAAATCCATTTGATCGTAATATTGATTGGATACCAGGCTTACCTCCTGAGAAATGAACTGACCATTGATTTCTTCAAGCTTGGAGCCATTGGCTGCCATAGAAACAAGGGTTGGTCTTGTGAATGGAGGCAAAATTATTTTTACCTTGTACAGACCCGGCGTAAGTGAATCAAACTGGTAATGACCTTCTGCATCTGAGCGGGTAGAATCCAGCACAGCTCCACTGCCGTTGAGCAGGTAGATTTTAAGGTCGGCTGATCCGACTTCATTGGCCGTTTGTTTGCCATCAAGGTTTTTATCGTTCCAAACAAAGTCGCCCAGCGAAGCATATCTGTAAAAACCCGCATCTACTCCTGTCTGCGATGTGGTATTTTGAAAATTAAGCAGGCCTGTGCGTTTGTTGTCTTTGACATCACTATCTGTGGCAGCGCTGCCCTGTTGGTATTTGGTTGCCTGATAAGTTTGTGCAACAGCAAATTCTAACTCATAAATAGATGCAGGCAAATTGTCAAAGGCGTATTTTCCTGAAGCATCCGTTGTGGTTTGAGTTATGAGGTTTCCTGCATTGTTGTACAGCTTTACTGCAACGCCTGCTATGCCAGGTTCGCCACTATCCTGGCTGCCATTGTAGTTGCGATCTTCCCACACAAAATCGCCTATTTTGAGTTTTTTGACCAACCCAAAATCCAGATCGGTACGGTTGCTGCCATATGGCAGGAAAAAGACTTCTGAGCCATTGCTGTTTGCTGCGAAATCGCTATTGCTGTTTGCATCGGCTGTGTTGGCTACGGTTGTAATGTAATCGGCGGGCAGCTTTACGGTCACATAATAATTACCTTCTATGATGTTGGTAAACTGATACTGTCCACTGGCATTTGTTGTCACCGTTTGCATCAGTACATTGGCTGCATTGTACAATTCTACTTTTACATCCTTGATTCCGGGTTCTCCGCTGTCCTGAAGGCCATTATAGTTAATGTCATTCCATACAAAATTGCCAAGGGTGGAAGGTGTACAATTTCGGATCCTGATGTCCCGACAACAAGATGCAAGGTATTCATTGTTGTATCCGTATATATCAACGCAGAAAGGATAGATGCCCGGCTGCGCGTAGGACGCCTTAAAATCTACAATGTAATTATTGGTGCTTTTGGAGGTCCATTCAAAACCCTGGGGCACCCGCCACATGTATTTGCATCCGTCTGCACGTTGGTCTACGTACACAGAAAACACATCTGTAAGACAAAATGTGGGTAGGGGCTCGTAAAACACTTCGATCGTGACAGCGTCCAGTTCGGCCTTTACACTTTGGCTGGAAAAGTTGATCAGATCAATGGTCACCCCAAAAGAAGGGTCATTGACCATGGCTGCATTCCAGTTGACACCCCACAATTGATCTTCATAGCCATAGCTCCACTTTTTATCGGTAGCAGCTTTGGCCCATACATTTAAGGCATTAAAACCCTTACCAGCCATATTGGCTGATTGAGTGCTGGAAGTTACAAGTCGGATTCCGTATTCCTTCAATGTACCGTTGCCCGATCTTTTACCCTCAAAATTGACCTTTATGCCTTTTACAATGGCTCCTTGTGGCACGTTGAAACCAAATTGAGAAAGTTTCAGCGTAGTGGAATAATACTGTCCATTCAGCTCCACTCCAGCAGCAATATCGTCAGAAATGAATGCCTTTTCCTCAGCAGTCCACGATTTTTGACCTACAATGGAAAACTGTTCTGCCTTTGCCGGTTTTGACAAAGCAGAGGTAACGGATGGCTCTACAGCTACCCTCACTGTGCATTCTGACTGTGCTTTAACCCAATGCAGGGAAATAATAATCAGGTAAAAAGGCAGTAAATGCCTGAGGTGGCTGCAGTTTTCTCTCAATAGACCCATGGTTGGCGATCTAAATAATATATTAACTAATTTGGTAATCGGTAGTTAGGGCACTATTACGCAAATATATATTAAAATAATCAGATATGTTTTATTATTTTACCAATGACTGATTTTTAAGTAGTTGAATTTATATTTTAAAAATGACCTGGGTCCAAAATATGGCAAACCTCACATTTTTATTGGACAATGAACCGCAGTAAACTATATTTGTTATTCAATCACTAAATCGAATACTGTGGCTTTACGAATTGGCAACAATGCTCCTGATTTTACCCTCCCTTCCTCCGATCGTAGTAAGGTAAGTTTATCATCATACAAAGGTAAAAACGTTGTATTGTTGTTTTTCCCTTTTGCTTTTACCGGTGTTTGCACCAAAGAGTTGTGCGAAATGCGTGATAACCTGTCGATGTATGAAAGCCTTGACGCTGAAATCCTTGCTATTTCTGTAGACGCTCCGGCAACGCTGGCAGCTTTCAAGGAAGCACAGCAGTACAATTTTAATCTGCTCAGCGATTTCAACAAACAGGTATCCATCCAATACGACGTGCTTTATCCCGTATTTGCAGGTGGGCTTAAAGGGGTTTCTAAAAGGGCTGCCTTTGTTGTAGATGCCTCCGGTAAAATAAGATACGCCGAAATTTTGGAAAATGCCGGCGAGCTGCCTAATTTTGCAGCTATTCAGCAACTATTACAAACAATAAAGGATTCCTGATGTCGCCCCACTTCAATCACCAATTCGATGAGCAGGATGAACAGCTGGTTCTGGAAGAAACCACTGAAGGTACCATTGCATACCTCATCATCTATAATGACGACCACAATACCTTCGATTGGGTGATACAATGCCTGATGGATGTATGCAACCACACCCAGGAGCAATCAGAACAGCTTTCGCTCTTCATCCACTTCAAGGGTAAGGCTACTGTGAAAACCGGTCCCTTCGATTTGTTGAAGCCCATGAAAGACGCCCTCATTGAAAGAGGACTTTCAGCCGTTATCGAAACCGAAGTAGAAAGCAGGTAAGTACCAGCGAGATGCCCGGTCCACTGGAGCTTCTCTCAACATAAATGTTATACCACACACCCAGAATTTTACTATACGACAATAGGGATGGCACCATGCCTCACCCTCTTACCGCAGATGATCATGGATTTTTGTGTTATGCTTTTATGGACGATGCCAGGCTTTTGCTCTCTGCTTACCGATTTGGCATCTTCCCATGGGACAACATAGAAAATATAGGGGCTTTCTACTTTCCTGTAAGTCGTTACCTGATTGAACCGTCAAAAATAAGAGTGCCAAGAAGCATGCGCTCCTATTTCAACCAACACAAATTTTCACTTACCCTCGATCTTCACTTTGATACGGTGATTCGCAACTGCGCCAGGATTAAAAGAAGCGGTCAGTCTTCTACCTGGATATCACAGCAGTTTATAGATGTTTATACCACCTTACACCGGCTTGGCTATGCCCACAGCGTTGAAGTGTGGCACGAGGGTCAGCTTGTGGGCGGACTGTATGGCATTGCTGTTGGTAAAATTTTTACCGGAGAATCCATGTTCAGCCTCCATGCCAATGCATCCCGGTTTGCCATGATCTCACTTGCCCGTTTTCTGGAACAAACGGGTTTTAACTATATCGACGCCCAAGTCTACAATCCTTATGTAGCCAGCTTTGGCGGTGGCGAAGTTGCCCGGGCCGATTTTTACAAAATAATGAAAGCCAATTTGCTGAACGATGATTTAATGGGTCCCTGGTCTGATCTAATGGTGCCCTGATCCCTGTCTTGCATGTGGTAAAACTTGTTTTCCATTCCTTCTTTTGGGAGTAGTGTATCACAAAAACAATAAAAATATTTCCAGCTTGTAACATTTTCTTAACCATATCCGTCAAGGAAGAGTTAAGACAATTTGCGCAAACCTTATCAACAATTAAAACCTCCGTAAGCACGGAAACAAAATTTAACAACTAACAATAAACACCATCCATCATGAGATCATTATTCTTTATGGTTTGCCTTCTATTTACAACTTTTACCTACGCTCAGAATTTTATTGAAGACAATTACGCCCATTTTCTGGACCGCGATGACATTACACGTGTACAGGTCGGGGAAAGAATGTTCAACATTGCTGCAACCCTTACGAAAGATGCTGAAAACAGAGAAGCCCACGACCTGGTTTCAAAAATCAAGTCATTCGATCTGATCAGCATTGAAAAACTCAGCAACCCACAAAGTGAATTCAAAGCAGGGCTGGCAAAACTGAAGGGCTTTGAAGAATTGGTAAGAATCAAAGACAAAGAAAACAACATTGCCATCATGGTGGATGAAAGCAACGAAATCATCCACGAGCTGGTAGGCATCATTGCAGCCGATAGTGAATTTGTAGTCTTTGACCTTGTAGGTGAAATCGACCTCAACGAGATCAGCAAACTCACCAGCAAGCTGCAGGATGAGCACCTCGGAAAAATCCAGGGCATTTCAAACCTGGGTCTGGATGAAGTGAAAGTTTACCCCAATCCAGTAAAAAGAGGTAGTGAAGTCAGTGTTGATGTACCGGCCAATATGATCGGCGGTAAGGTTAAGGTAATTGACATCAGCGGCAAAACGGTATCCCAACAAGAACTCACCGGCAATTCCCTTCGATTGGAAGGCGACCAGTTCAATGCCAATAGTTACTTCCTTGAGTTTGAAAACAAAGGCATCATAGTCAGAAAAAAACTCATCGTCATCGAATAAGTTATAAGATACATTTTTACTTAAGTTTTTTAGTCCCGCAAAGCAAAGGTTTTGCGGGATTTCTTTTTAACATCATTATGTGAGGCAATGGCTCGGGCTTTCAAGGTCAAAAGCCTTACATTAGCGGTCGAAATAACTACAATGATCAGAGTTTCTCTGTATGAGGACAATGAAGGGCTGCGCAAAATGTTGGAAGCAGCCATTGCATCAGATGATCGGCTGCAATTGGCCGGGTCTCACAACAATTGTGTAGAGATCCTTCGTGATATAGAGGCCGACAAGCCCAATGTAGTCATCATGGATATCGACATGCCGGGCATTTCAGGCATCGAAGGGGTACAATTGCTCAAATCAAAACACACCGATATCGAGGTAATCATGAATACCGTATTTGACGATGATGACCGTATCTTCAATGCTTTGCAGTCCGGTGCCACAGGTTACCTGCTGAAAAAAAGTGGTTTACAGGAGCTGATTACTGCCATCACAGAAATCGTTAAAGGAGGCTCTCCCATGAGCCCCTCTATTGCCAGAAAGGTCCTATCCATGATAGCAAATCCCGCTGCTGCCAGCAAACAAGAGCTCGACCTCACCTCCAGAGAAATAGAAATTCTGGATCACTTGTCGCAGGGCATGAGCTATAAAATGGTAGCCGCCCAACTTCACCTCAGCATAGACACCATCAGAAGCCACATCAAAAAAATTTACGAAAAACTACACGTTCATTCGGCAACCGAAGCCATCAACAAGGTTTATATTTTCAGGCAAAATCGTCAGAAATAGCTAAATACCATTCTTTGTGTATTTTTAATGCGTGAAAAAGACAGGCATAAGCTTAATTTTGGTAGGTTGGTTCTGCACAGGCATGACAGGACTTTGTACGGCTCTGCTTTATGCACAAAATAAAAAAGAGTTTATTTTTGATCATTACCATCCTGGCGAAAGCTTACCTTCATCTCAGGTGCTATGCCTCAGTCAGGGAGTTGACAAAACCCTATGGCTCGGAACAGAAAACGGGCTGCTTAGTTTTGATGGTCACCAGTTTAAAAGATGGCAAAATCCTACTGCCAACAAACTGAAATTATTGGCAGAATATGTCAGCTCTGTTGTTGCCGACAAACACAACAAAATTTGGTTTGTGGGACACAGCAGGCTTTACAGGTTGCACCCGGAAACAGCATTGGTTGACACTTTCCACATTCCTGGCCTTGCTTTTGACCCTGCAGTTACTAAACTGAAATACGATGTCGACAAAGACATTTTATATCTGCTCACATACAAAGGTGTTTTTCACACACCAACTTTCCAACATAATATTAAAGGCATTGAGCCTTTGAACCATCTTTCACGAAAAAAATTCTCAGATCTTGTTTGGACACCCAGGTCTGGTTTTTGGTTGGTGAGACCGGATAGTCTGATACATTACGATCCATCGAATCAAAAAATTCAAAGTTTTGACGCTCAATTCTGGCATAATAATAAAAAACTAAAGTTTGACTATTTCAACCTGAGCTATGATGGCCAAAACAGTCTGTGGATAGGCACCTGGTCTATGGGCTTGTTGAAATTTGATATCAACACCCACCAATTTAAGCATTATCACTGGACACCCTTAGATGAAAATCAAAATACTGTGCGGCAAGTACTTGTCCCACATACTGCCACAGAAGACAATACCTATTGGGTCTTCACCAATCACGGCTTGAAACTCTTTAATACCAAAGATGGTACATTTACGAGTTATCAGGGTACCAATCCATCTGATCCCAAAACCGTCCATGGCGCCTCCTTCTGTGGCCTGATTGATCAAAGGCAAAACACTTGGATTGGAACCTATCATGGTCTTCACAAATTTGACAGCAACAAACAATCATTTTCCCATTTTACAACGCCCTCTCTTGCCAAATTGGCTCAGTCAGTAGAAAGCATGGTCTTTTATGGTGGTCAAAATAAAGACAGCCTTGCCTTCATTGCTTTTTCTTATGGTCCACTGATCCACCTTGATCTTTACAATGGAAAAGACCTGCCCCTGCCTTCCGCTCTGATTCCTTATGGTGACCAAAACAATCTGATTCATGAGGCTTATCTTGACGACCAGCGTTATCTATGGGTCTCCTCTGCCAAAAAAGGCTTGATTCGATATCACCTGGATTCAAAAAAATTAGAAAAACTAAACACTTCATTCTCAGGAGTGGAAGATCAAATCTTATACATTTTTACTGCGCCTGACCATAAAATATGGATGTATGGTATCCACCATGTTTATGTCTATGATGAAAAATCAAATACATTAATCCCTCAATTGGAATTATCGGCATGGATCAAATCGCATAACTATTATTCTATGATGGTGGATGCTGCATTTGATGACCGCCATTTATTGTGGGTTATTTTAAATCATAACACTACCAATCAGCGCGCCATTGTTTCCTACGATATGGTCAATAAAAATATTCACGAATATAAATCCAGTGACATCCCTGTCCTTTTCACCATTGGTTCACTTGAAGCCATCTGCCATGTAAAGGAAAACAATATGGTGGTGGGGGGAGAAAATGGCATAGCATTTTTCACAGCAGGCAATCAAAAAATAAACAACATCCAGTCACACTCCAAGTCTGAAAAAAACATCATAGGAGGATACAAATTGATCCAAATTTCCAACAATCATGACATTTGGTTGAACTCCTCATTTGGTTTGGCTTATACCAAACTCTTCAGCAATAGCATCACACACTTTACCTACCAGAACTCATCTCTGAGTACCATGCCCGACCCCTACATCATCATAGGTCCGGATGGCAAAACCCTGTGGGTGAGACAAGAAGGCGGTTTCAAAAAGGCAGGCATTGAGACATTGGTGAAAGATGTAGCAGATAGCATTTTGTTATCATCTTTATTCATCAAAAAGAGTAAAGACTTTGGCTACCGTCCCAAGCAAAAAGAATTTGCTCTGAAGTATGATCAGAATACCATTGAAATGCACTTCAGTTTGTATAATTTCTCCGGTAAAGACGCCAACCATTTTGAATACCGCCTCAATCAGGAAGGGCGCTGGCTGTCTATGGAATCCAATACACTGTTGTTTTCCAATATGGGGCCCGGCCGCTACCACATTGCAGTCAGGGGTATCAATGAACACGGCATTTTATCCTCCAATGAGCTGCAATACGAGTTTCATATTTCTCCTCCATTTTGGAAAAGTAGCTGGTTTTTCTTTTTATTGCTCATTGTTGCCATTATCATCATTGCCGCTATTTTCAACGTAAGAGACAGGCAAAGAAAAAGATTGGAAGACTTGAGAAACTCCATTGCCAGAGACCTGCACGATGAAATGGGCAGCACCCTTTCCCAAATCAATATGATGAGTGAGCTCTTAGCCATTAAATCCAAAGATCAAAATTATGCTACCATCAACCAAAAGATCAAAGAAGTCATGTCAACCATGTCGGAAATTGTATGGAGCATCAACCCCAAGAAAGACAGCCTGAGAGAAACCATTTCTAAAATCCAGGAGTTTGCCATAGAAATACTTGAATCAAAGGGAATTGACCTGCATTTTACCATCTCTCCGGGCCTGGAGGAAAAACTATCACCCGATCAAAGACGACACATCTATCTCATTTTTAAAGAAGCCATCAACAATGCCGCCAAATACTCAGAGGCTAAAAATGCCTGGTTTACGGTTGATAACGATCATAAAAAAACAGCACTTAGTTTTGTTGATGATGGCAATGGCTTCGATGCATCGTCTGTTAAAGCGGGTAACGGACTCACCACGATGGTAGAAAGGGCCAGGGCCGCCGGCTTTAATCTCCAAATCCGAAGCAACGAAAAAGGCACTCAAATTTTGCTTTACCTCTGAGTGCAGAAGCATTTAATTTTGCCAGGTAAAGCAGTACCTTTTGGCTTTAGAATGTATTTTTTTAAATATGTATCTTCTTATGCACCAACGATGAGGGCCCTGATGGAGAAAATATGCACTACACTCCCCGAATCCATTGTTTTTGATTTGTCGCCACCAGATTAAAATGACAAAAAAAAGTGCTTATGTGAGGGAGCGTTGTGTCCAAAATAGTCCTCTATAGAAAGTAAGACATAAGATTTTGATAATTAACCCTAACTTTAATCCACAAACAGCCAATATGCGCTCCATATTTTTCCTTGTATGCTTGCTTTTTATTGCTTCTTGCCACAAAGATGATTTCTCTCAAAACGAGACCTTGCTTACAACTTTCACAGCCCAGGTGGTAACTGAAATCAACGGCAGCATTCTCGGTCAGGTGGTTGATGAAAACAACAAAGCTGTGGCAGATGCCATCGTACAAATTTATTCGGCAACAACAAAAACCAACCAATTCGGTATTTTTTCTTTTGAAAATGTAAAAATGGACCAAAACGGCACCTATCTCACGGTCAGGAAGCAAGGTTACTTTTTGGGCTCTGACATGATTTATCCAAAGTCGGCCCGCACCTATTCAGATGTAAGGTTAATGTCGCTCGAAAAAGGCAAAGTATTGGATGCGAAAAACGGAGGAGCCATCAACATAAGCGGCGGAGGAACGCTCATTTTCCCGCCATCTGCAATTGTAGACGCAGGAGGAGCCACCTATAATGGTGAAGTTGAGGTAAGTGCCAAATTGATTTCACCGTCAGACCCATTTTTAAATGCCCTTATGCCCGGGGCATTGGTTGCCGATGCAAAAGATGGTAAAACCGTTGTCTTGGGAACAACCGGCATGTTTGCCGTTGAATTGCGTACATCCAGCGGAGAGGAACTTAATTTGGGAAACAGCAAAAGTGTTTCTTTTTCAATTCCAGCCCTCAGCAATAACAAACCCTCTTCAATTGGTCTGTGGTCATTCGATGAATCCAAAGGCAGATGGAGGGAAGAAGGATTGGCAACCTTGTCAAATGGCTTTTATGAAGGCACCGTCAACCATTTCAGTTTTTGGAATTGTGATGCCCCTTTTCCCCTCGTTGAGGTTTGTGGCAAAGTGGTTAATCAGGACAACCTTCCCATTAAAAATGCCTGGATTACCGTAGATGCTGAAGGACTTTACAGCGCAGTCGGTCAAACTGATGAAGAGGGGGTCTTTTGCGGTAAAATGCCCAAAGGAGTAAAACTCACTTTTAGTGTGCGCACCGGAGGATATTGTACCAACCCAATATTCACCACCATGGTAGATCCACTTTCTAATAATACACAATTAAATCCCTTTGTGGTTACACTTTCCAACCAACAATTGTTGGTAAAAGGGCAGGTGGTTTGTGGCAATAATGAAGTAGCTAAAGCTGTGGTAGTTTTTGAAGCCGGCAATATTCGCAAAATTTTCAGAGCCAATGAAACCGGCAATTTTGAAGAGGACTTATCATGGCTGTTGTGCGAAGATTTTGATTCCTATAATCTATTTGCCTATGATGAAGTGAGCGGACAGGCAGGGTCACCCGTTACCAAAAATGTGGGTGACAACAGTGCTACCCAACTCAATATCTGCGATGCAGGTTGTGCGTTTACGGCTACCATTTCTTACAATTGCGATAGGCTCATGTCTGTATCCGTAACCAATGGTAGTGGCAACTACGCTTACAAATGGAGCAATGGTAAAACGGATCCTTCTTTTGAAATTGGTGAATTGGATTCTGCTTACACCGTTTACTGTGTTACTGTCACTGATCAAACGGCTGACTGTAGCAAAGTCTTCTGTCTGGAATACAAAGGTGTAATGAGTGTTTACATGGAGGGCGGATGCACCAATGAATTAAGACCCTATGTTTATGGCGGAGTCCCCCCCTACAGTTATAACTGGAGCAATGGCAGTACATCACCCACCATTTCAGTTGCTCAGGCAGGCTCTTATTGCCTTACCATTACCGATGCAAATGGCTGTTCTGTCAGTAAATGTGCGGAAATTTTTGGGCCAACACTCCATGTAGAGCCAGTTTCCGGCAGTTGCGAAAAAGACAAATTCTCTCTCATTACTTCTCCATTCAACCAAGGCACCATATTTGCGGGCAACGGTGTTCAGATCCCACTCAATAACACACAAAATTTGAGTGTATTTAATACAGGATTACAATTCAGTGTTTTACTATCAAACAACAATTGCGAAAAATCATTTTACATCAGCCTGCCAAGTGTTGATTCATTAATAGTAACTCCTTACAAAACCAGTTGTGGTACTTGCAATGATGGCTATGTGGTTGTAACTACAGGTACCAACTGCAATCAATGTGCTGTTGGAGATGTAAAAATATTTAAGAGTACAGACCTTAACACCGACCTTTCCGCGGCCAATGCAGCGAAAACATTGGGTAAGGGGTTATATTATGCAGTGGTTACCGATAAAAACACGGGCTGTTATATTGGATTGAGAAAATTTGAAATCATTTGACAAACAACGGAAATAATCTTGGAGCTTGAAGAGATCATAAAAGGTTGTAAGGCAGGAAACGAAAAATGCCAATTCAGTCTGGTGCAACAATTTGCTACCAGGCTGATGGCCGTTTGTATGCGCTACACCCACGATCAGGAGCTGGCAAAAGATGCGCTTCAGGAAACCTTTATCAATGCCTTTAAATACATCCAATCATATTCGGGCAAAGGCTCGTTTGAAGGTTGGTTGCGAAGAATAGCGGTTAACTGTAGCCTCAAGGTCATCAAAACCATGTATGAGGTCCATACCCTCGAAGAAGCCGCCATTGATGCCAACTCTTTTGCCGAAGTCCCGGACGTTTACAGCTCGATGGCAAAAGAAGACATCATGCTCCTGCTCAACAGGCTGCCGCATAGCCAGTATGTGATATTCAACCTCAACGTAATTGAAGGGTATCACCACCATGAAATTGCAACCATGCTCAACATAACAGAAAGTACCTCCCGGGCAACTTTGTGTAAGGCCAGGAACCGACTCGTGGAAATATTACAAAATGAAAACCATACCGAAAGGCTCATTGCTAAAGTAGGATCATAAAAACAGCAAAGGACAACCATGAAATATAGAATTTTTGAACAAACGGTGAAATCATCTCTTCAAAATGCTGAAGAAGCGGTTGACATCGCCCAATTGTGGAGCGCTGTCAGACCCAAAGAAAAAAACAGAAGACCTTTGTTTTGGTGGTTTTTCACCGGCTTCTTTGTGGCCGGTACCGCCCTTGCTACCTGGATGGGAGCAAACTTTTTTGCCTCCTCTTTCAATGCACCTGCATTGCCCCCGTCTGACAACCAAAATCAAATCGTAGCCACCATTGACCACCACCCTGCCAACCAAGCTGATAACAAGTCCTTTGAAAAGTCAACAAAGCCCGCTTTAACATATTTGAAAGCAGAAAATGCGATATTAACAAACACAAAACCCAAACAAATCATTCACACCTCCAACGCTACGAATCAAATCGTAGCACCTGAGGAAGACCCAATACAGCCGGAAACATTGACAACCCCTGCACCAGAGTCCGTGGCTGAATTCAGATCTCAGGAAGCTGTCAGTTTTTTAAAGCGCATTGATCCTACAATCGCCCATCATCAGGAAATTGCACTCAACAGAGACGTTCAATGCCCTACCTTCCGTAAAAACAGGTCGATGAGAATGTCTCTCATCCCCGAAATTGGTTATTTCAGACCATTAAAATCTTTGACGGCAGAATCCAATGTCCCTACGGAGACCTTTGCATTGAGAAAAACAGGTGAAAAAAGCCTCGAAGGCCTACAAGCGGCCCTGTATGCCAGATTGCAGCGTCCGGGAGCCAACTGGGGCGTAAGCACTGGTCTGCACTACTCAAGGCTCAGTGAAAGAATGAACCTCGAATACAGTTACATCAAAAGAGATACCACCCAGGGCATTATTTCCATCACGGTATCACAAACGGGAGACACCATCACCACAATATACGGGGATATTATAACTGAGTCGAGAGTAACCGGTACCACCCGAGCCCACTACAACCTGAGTACCTTTGACTTCCCCCTCTCTTTATTTTATGAAAAAGATTTTGAAAGCTGGGCCATCGGTGCAGAAGCAGGTGTTTATTTCAATTTGGCCTTAGCCAGCAAGGGTAAAATCCTCAACTCTGCCAATGATTTTATCGATGTGAAATCGGCTGCTGCCTTCAAATCCTCACTGGGGATAAGTGGTTTTGCAGGGCTTTACCTCAAAAAACCTCTGGGCCCCGGCAATTTGATTTTTTCACTTAGGGGAAGATTTATTCCATCTGCATTTAATACCCAGGGTTATGGCACTGTACAGAAATACCAGTTTGCAGGTGCACATCTGGGTTATGAATTCCGGTTTTAATCAGTCAGCAATGACGGTGGAATAAGCCACAAAGCCCGGGTTGACCAGACTTTCTTTGTTGTAGGTCAATGGCTCCATCGTATCTACATTGAGCACCTTGCCTCCTGCCTCTTCCAAAATGATTTGAGGAGCGGCTGTATCCCATTCCATGGTTGGTGCAAGCCTTGGGTAAACATCGGCCTCGGCAGTAGCCAGCATCATAAATTTAAGGGCACTGCCCCTTGGCATAAGCACCGCCTCATCAAATTGCTGGATGAAATTTTTGGTGTCGCTATTGATGTGCGATAGTGAGCAGGGTATGCGTAGCCCCTTATCACTCAAACGAATTTTGCCACATTGTAACCTGCACACTGGCTTGTCAGGCAATTCAAGGAAAGCACCCTGTCCGGCAACTGCGTAATACAACGCTTGTTCTACAGGTACATAAACCATGCCCAATACCGGCCTGTTATGATGAATCAAACTAACATTAATCGTGAACTGACCGTTTTTTTTCACAAACTCTTTTGTCCCATCCAGGGGGTCGATAAGCCAAAAATACTCGTAATTACTGCGCTCAGCATAGGGAATTTCCATGTTTTCTTCAGATAAAAAGGGAAAAGAGGGTTGTAGTGCAGCAAGTCCCTCACAAATGATATCATTGGCAGCCAAATCAGCCAATGTAACCGGTGAATCATCTGTTTTAACCTTGATCCCATAGCTGTCGCCGGCATAAACTTCCAGAATTGCGTCAGCCGCCCTTTTCACTATGAGTGAAAGGTCGTTGATCAGACCAAACAAAGAAACATATTGTTCCATGTTTTCAAATTTAAGTTCATCGCAGCCCGAATCCACTTCGGAGGGCCACACTTTTGATGAGGTAATGTCTGATTTAAGGGATATCTGTTTTTTAGGAGCGCCAAATATAGTATCATTGCATCAAATATTACCTTTTTTATGAAAATTCTTGTTACAGGAGGAACCGGCTACATCGGCAGCCACACCATTGTAGATTTGCTGGAACAAGGCATGGAAGTGGTTTGTGTCGACAATGGCATCAATTCAGACCAAAATGTGCTCAAATCCATCGAAGAGATTACCGGCAAAAAAGTGGGTTTTTATCCAAATGATTTGTGTGATAATGAGGCTACAAAACACATTTTTGAAACCGAAAAACCAGATGGGGTTATCCATTTTGCTGCCCTCAAATCGGTAGGAGATTCTATGACACAGCCATTTGAGTACTTTCGCAACAACTTGCTCAGCCTGATCAATACCCTCCAACACGCCCACAATACAGGGACCAAGGCCTTTGTATTTAGCTCCAGTTGCACGGTATATGGCAACGTTAGTCACTCTCCGGTCACGGAAGACACAGCCCAACAACCGGCAGCTTCGGTGTACGGCAGAACCAAACAAATGGGAGAAGTAATCATTGAAGATGCCCTCCAAAAAAGTGAGATGAAGGCAAGCCTGCTCAGATATTTCAATCCTGCTGGCGCTCATCCCAGCGGCAAATTGGGGGAAAGCCCGCTCCAGCTTGCTCAAAATCTGGTACCCGTTATCACCGAAACGGCCATCGGTCAAAGAGCCTCTCTTCAGGTTTTTGGCACCGATTACAATACCCGCGATGGCAGCTGTATCAGAGATTTTATCCATGTGTGCGACCTGGCAAGAGCCCATACCCTGGCCTTGCGTTACCTCATATCAAATGCCAATGCACAAAGCATTGAAACGTTTAACCTGGGAATGGGACAGGGAGTTACCGTTTTAGAAGCCATCAATGCCTTTGAAAAGGTCAATGGTATTAAACTCAATTACACCCTCGCAGATCGCAGAGAAGGTGATGTAATTGCCATCTACAGTGATTACAGTCGAGCCAAAGAAAAGCTGGGCTGGCAGCCCCAATATACCATTGAAGACATCATGAAAACGGCATGGCAATGGGAACTCAACAAAAACAACAAAGCATAATATATGTATCCAAACGATCTCCAGAAAAGCTTAACAGATCGATCCAAATACTTTCTAAATCATCCTGCTTCAAGGGAACAGATCGATGAATTGAGGAAAATCCTGCAATTTCATGAATGGAAATATTACATCCAAAATGACCCGGTTGTTTCTGATCATGAATACGATTTGCTGTTTAAGCAGCTCCAGGCCATCGAAAAAGATTTTCCAGATCTGATAACTGCCGATTCACCCAGTCAAAGGGTGGCAACCGATTTGATCACCGAATTCAACACGGTCAGACACATCGTGCCGATGCTGAGCCTCGAAAATTCGTACAACGAAGAAGATCTCCGCGACTTCGATGCCCAGGTTAAAAAACTCACCGGCATTGCTGCGGATAAAGACATAGTTTACGCTGTTGAGCCCAAATTTGATGGAGGCAGCATCGCCCTTGTTTATGAAAATGATGTGCTCGTAAGAGCTGCCACACGGGGCAATGGTTTTGAAGGAGAAGAAATCACCCAAAACATCAGGGCCCTGCAAAGTGTTCCCCTGCGTGCCCCTTTTTCTACACTCGGCATGACTAGGGTTGAGTTGAGAGGGGAGGCGCTCATCTCCAAAAAAAACTTTGAAGCCGTCAATGCTGCCAGGGAAGACGAAGGTCAGGTGCTTTTTGCCAATCCACGCAATGCTGCAACAGGCGGATTAAGAACCAAAGATCCCATGGAGACCAAACGCAGGGGCATAGAAGCTTTTATCTTTCAGGCGGCTTATGCCACAGATGCTGATGGCAACAATATGTTTGAGAAGTTTAATACCCATTTTGACAACATCAACCAACTCGGCGCGCTTGGATTTAAAATTCCACATGAAGAGAAAAAAAAGTGCAACGGCATAGATGAAGTCATCCGCTTTTGCCTGGCATGGCAGGAAAAAAGAGATGACTACGAATATGAAATCGATGGCATGGTGGTCAAGGTCAATGACTACGCCCTCCAGGACGTGTGTGGCTCCACCGCCCACCACCCCAGATGGGCCATTGCCTTTAAATTTAAAGCCAAACAGGCTACTTCCAAACTTTTGGCGGTAGAATACCAGGTGGGAAAAATTGGCAGCATTACCCCTGTTGCCAAAATACAACCTGTGGCGCTGGCAGGGGTCACGGTAAGCTCCATTTCACTACACAACGAGGATTTTATTAAAAGTAAAGACCTTAGAATTGGTGATACCGTTTTGGTTGAAAGAGCCGGTGATGTTATTCCCTACATTGTAAAAAGTATGGAAGAATTGAGGGACGGTTCCGAAGAACCTATCTCCTTCCCTGAAAGCTGTCCGGTCAATACAACTGACACTGAAGTAAAGTTGGTCAAGGAAGAAGGTGAATCCGCGTGGCGTTGCCCCAACTGTGTTTGTGGCAAACAAGACCTCCAGCGAATCATTTTTCATGTAAGTAAAGATGCCATGGACATCGATGGTTTTGGCAAATCTTACGTAGAGCGATTTTACGAGTTGGGGTGGATCAAAGACATGTCTGATGTTTATAATCTGGATTATGATAAGATAGCAAATCTGGAAGGTTTTGGCAAACGATCAGCAGAAAAATTAAAGAATGCAGTTGATAAAGCCAAAAAGAATCCCATCCACAAATTACTTCATTCTTTGTCGATCCACCACCTGGGCAAAAAGGCATCTAAATTGCTGGCTGAACAAATCAATCATGTTTTGGATCTAAGTGACTGGTCGCGTGAAAAATTTATTGATATCAAAGATATTGGCCCGGTAGTAGCTGACAATGTAACATTCTTCTTTTCACAGGAAAACAATATTGCCATGCTCCGGCGAATGGAAGAAAGAGGTGTAAACCTATATCAGACGCAGGACGACAAAGCCCTCGAAGTAGCCTCTGATGGCATCTTTGCAGGCAAGACCATACTCTTCACCGGCACCCTTACTACCATGGGCAGAAAAGAAGCAGAAGAACTGGCTGCCAAACATGGAGCCAAAAATATATCCGCGGTTAGCAGCAACCTCAACATCCTGGTAGTGGGAGAAAAAGCAGGCTCAAAACTGACCAAAGCCAAAGCCCTGGGAACCGTAGAAATCATGACAGAAGAAGAATTTGTAAATGCCATCAATGCTTAATTCACTCTTTTCATTGATCAGAAGGCTACCACTTGGTTTCACTTTATTGTATTTGTTGCTTCCAATCGGGGTACAGGCACAAAACGACTTTCAATTCCACAAAATTAGTGAACATTGCTGGTTATATACTACTTGGCGTGATTTGGGAAACACCAAATTCCCGGCCAATGGCATGGTGGTCATCCATCAACACCAGGCACTTATTGTAGATACCCCATGGGATACCACCCACTTCCAGACCCTGCTTGATTCGTTGTCAAATTACCAGGCTACACCCTTAGCGATTGTATCGACCCATTTTCACGATGACCGTACCGCAGGTCTCAACTTTTACCGACTCAAGGGCATACCCACATTTTCGAGTGTTTTAACCAGGCAATTGTGTATTGAAAAAGGCGAGCCCGTAGCACAGCATACTTTTAAGTCAGATACCACCTTTGTTGTAGGAAATGTGAGGGTACATACTTTCTTTCCGGGGGCTGGCCATGCTCCCGATAACGAAGTGATCTACGTTGAAAATGATAAGGTCTTGTTTGGAGGCTGTCTGATAAAAAGTTATGAAGCAAACAATCTGGGCAATTTGAGTGATGCCGATTTGTCATCGTGGCCCGGGTCTTTGCAAAAGCTAACCGATCGATTTGGTGAGGCAAAAATTATTGTGCCCGGCCATCAGGGTTGGCAACAACCAACTTCAATCCGACACTCCTTATTACTCCTCCGAAGCAGACCTGCAGAAAAATAATTATTATCTCATTTTTGCCAGAGGTAAACACCTGAGCCGTCCTTTCTCTTTCTCGACGCATACCCGGTATTGGCCTGCAGACCAATCGACAATATTGAGTTGATTTGTTTCACCTTCTACCCTCATATTTAATACTTCAACGCCTTCATTGCGGTACACCTTGAGCTGCCAGCCCGTCTGACCCTCATACTTCACATTTACAATTTGACCAGCAGGATTAGGATAGATTTCAAAGCCCGAGATGGTATGATCTTCTGTGCCAACCAAATCACTGCCATCACAATCCTCATCGATGCCATTGCCCGCTATATCGTTTGCACCAGGGAAAATGGCAGCATTATTGTCGTCGCAGTCAGCTTCGGCCGGAAAGCCGTCGTGATCTCTGTCTATAATCACACTTATTGTATACGGACTTTCACATCCACGACCATCCACCAATAACACTTGGTACTGACCACTGGAATCTGCAATGAGCACATCGTCTTGTTTGCGAATACCTCCACCTATATCCAATTGATATGGGGCCGTACCTCCAGTCACTGTCCATCGGATGGTGTCATTGGAGGCTGTCCATTTCAATTCAAGGGGTGCCGGTACATACACATCGATGTTGCATTCAGTGATGGCAGTTCCATCGGCATCGGTCAATTTTATACAATGTTGTCCGCTGTTGTGAAAAACAAAGCTATCTGTTTCTACCGCAGGACCACCATCAAGCGAAAACAAATAGGGAGGATAACCACCAGCCGGTTCAAGCCTGATTACTACGCTGTCATTAGCACAAAACGCAGAATCTACTGAGTACGCAAAACTCAACGGGCTCACTTCATCGGGATACAGTGTAAAATCTGCTATCACGGGCAAATGATCTGAAGCCGCCCGGGAATCAGTAGTGAGCAGATTTTGATCCTGTAATATTTCCAAATCAAGGTTTGCGGTTTCAAATACAAAGCTATTTTCCAACCGCATTACACTTCCCGTATAAAGCATGTAATCCAATCGACCCGGCATGTAGGTATTTCCCTCGTCGTACCAGGTATAAGTATAGGGTGTTCCTGGCACAAAGGGTTTGGCATCTTTTAGTGAGTTGTTGTCCCAATCGGGTTTGAAGTCTGGCCCAAAAAGACCTTCATTCAAAATATCACCATCCCGCAATGTCGCACGCTGTCTGTTGAGGCCTACAAAGTTCATGTCACCCAAAATAACGGTAGGTGTGCCTTCCGGATAAAAAAATCCCACTCCCTGGTTTTGTTTCATATTGCGATACCTCGACATGATGGCATCTACTTCTGACTGGCGGTCTTCGTCATTGTCGCAGCACGGCAAATGGGCACTGAAAATCACCATCGGCTTATCGCATTTATCTCCGGTAAAAATGAGATAAATACCGGTACCATTGAGGGCAACGGCCGCTTCTATGCAATACCGGGTGACCGTCACAATATCGGGGCTGATCCTTACGGCTTTCCAACTTTGACCCGCAGGCAAGGGCAGGGTTTGGTTCATCAGGTTGGTTACATCCACGGCCGCTGTGCTGCTGTACAACTCCTGAAAACAGATAATGTCAGGGTTGACTGCCTGAATCAATTTCAATTGTGCTTCTCCGGTGCCGGGACTCGTAAGTCCATCCCTGGCAGAATTGTAACTCATGATTCGCACATGCTCGGGTTTTTTCTTATAAAAGCTGTACGATTTTT
>CALMWS010000409.1 GCA_937870795.1 uncultured Bacteroidota bacterium
GTAAGTGGATTTTAAGCTATTGAATTTATCCATTGATACCACAGGATTTTTGAAGAAACTTCCGGCATTTCCTATTTTTTTAGGGTCGGGCAACTTCTGTTTTCGGATGTCAATGACCGCATCAGCAATTTGAGATGGGCTGGTTACATTCGGATCTACTTTTTGAGCCACATCAGCATAATTCAAAATTGGCCGTGCTGTTTTTGACAACAAATAGTTTACCTTGGTAATGAAATATTTCCCTTTGCCTTCTCTTTTAAAATAACTTTCACGGTACCCAAAAAGGCAATCGTTTTTATAAAAAACGCGTGTGGTTCCTTCCTCTAAATCGATGGCTTCCAGACTATGAAAGACCTTGTCCTGTTCTACTCCATAGGCACCAATGTTTTGCATGGGGGCAGCACCCACAGTACCTGGAATGAGGGCCAGGTTTTCGAGGCCCCAAAGTTCATGACCCACAGACCACATTACAAAGTTGTGCCACACTTCTCCCGATCCCGCAGACACCAGCAGGCTTTGGTGATCTTCATCTACAACCTCAATGCCTTTAATACGATTGAGCAATACGCTGCCCTTGTAATCACTCGTAAATAACACGTTACTTCCCCCTCCTAAAATCATGAAGGGATGCAAGTTTTTCAATAAAAAATCAAAGATGTCCTGATCCGAATAAACAGGAAAAAGTTGTTCACATGCTACTTCAGTGCCAAATGTGTGAAAGGATTGTAGTGAGGTCATATACGTGGTTATAATGAACTTTCAGGCGATGATATCTTCTTGACCATTCTCCAGTTGAAATCCCACTGAAGGCCGATGTTGAGTGTATTGGCTTTGCTGTCTTTGTTCCATCCGTACCGCGCAAAACCCTGCAGCCCAAAACCACTGATGCCAAAGCCATAGCCTAGCTGTGCGATGTAGGTTTTAAACAATTTCCGTTGCACTCCCTGCGAAGCATAGCTATCATCTAAGCCATACAATTCAGTCTTGCTGTATTGAATGCCTCCTCCTACACTAAAACCAAGTCTGCCTTCCCGATCCAGACCACTCAAGCCATTAAAATTGAGTTTGGCCATGATGGGATAACTTACAGTACCAAGACCCTTGTAATCTTTGACAGCAAGTCCCAAAAAACCAATACATGCCTGGGCTTCCAGAGATAAAGACATGTTTTGTCCCCCCAACCATATTTTTGGGCCAGCTCCGAGATTTAGGATGGCACTTCCCGCTGATCTGGAAGCTATACCATCGGAAGGATTAGCATAACGGTGGTACAAATCATTGGTCAATGTAAAGCCATAACCCACCTGTGCCGATAGGGTATTCGTAAATAAAGCCAGCAGGGCTACAATCAAAAATCTCATATGTTTTGTTTTATTTATCAAAGACGTAATTCCCTGGTAAAAAGGTACGTGCTTCTGTAAAATTATTGGATGTGGTTCAAAATTAAAACATTTACTGCCTTCAGCAATTCATTGGCTTCCTGGTGCAGGACTTTCATGGAAGTCAAATGTTCAGCCTCATGAGCAAGGTGCTGGTCAAAAGCCCTGAAGTTGTCGTCAATTCTGTTTTTAATTCTTTGGGTATAATCATTGAGCGTAGTCCTCACTTCTTCTTCCATCTTAACCCTTCCTTTTTCTACTTCTTCTTTAAATCTTCGAACGATCTTACTCTTGTTTAAGCCCAGTGTAACGCCTGCAAACAGCAAGCCTACTGTAGTCAAAATGCCACCTGTGATGTCAAATACGGCACCATTGACAAGCGCGGTAATCATTACTCCAATTACAGCCATACCTCCACCAGCCGCTAAATTTGGGGTCATCTTGCCGGATTCCTTAAGTAAGGTTTCGTCGTAAAAGTTTTCACTCTTGTTCATAAATTGTGAAAAACTTTGTTGCAGGTCTTTTAACACATTGGCCCTGCGCTCCGCTATGTCAGCAAAAATGTCATCGGTGTCTTTTAAGACGGTGCGATTGGTTTTCAGCTTGGCATCTACCAACTTGCCCATCAATTGTATGTTGTCAGCAACATCGGTAATGCCGGCGTGCAATTTGTCTCTCAATTGGGTGTTGAGCTGCAACTCAAAATCTTTCGATTGCTGATTCAACCAGTCTTTAAGTCCCGACTCTGTACCAAAAAGGGAAGAAAATGAACGTTTTAAGACATTGACAAAGGATAGACCCTCACCCAACTCTTCCGATTTTTTACCCGTGATTTTATCATAAGTTGCAAGTAAATTTTCTGCCAACACCCCCACCTGGTATTGTGTCTTTTTTTCCTGACTATCCAGCGTTTCTCTGATGTCGTCTCTAAAATCCCGATCCAGTAAAAACTGCTCATCTCTCAGTTGTAAAGCATGCGAAATGGTATCTGCGATCCTCTGAGCCGTATTGGTGCTGTTGGCCATTTTGAGATAAGGCGCTTTGCCCCCGGTAATGTTATCTGCAATAAACTGTCGCAACGGACCATAACCACTTTCCGACTGCCTCCCTTCAAGTTCGAACTTGGCTGAAACTGCAAAAACATGTGGAAAAGCCAACCCCTTTTTCTGGGCATTTTCAACTACACCGTTTAAGTTGATCTGTAAATCCGTCTCATTAAGCAAATCTTTTTGTTGCAACACAAAGATGACTTTCCGACGCCATTCGTTGTTGATAAAATCAAAAAAATCCCAGGCCGATTGTCGGTAAGGATTTTTGGCTTCAAAAACAAAAACGATCAGGTCTGAATAGGGTATAAATTTTTCTGTTATTTCCTGGTGATGCGCCACGATGGTGTTGGTTCCCGGGGTGTCCACAATGGCAATTTCTTTTAATATTTCTACGGGCTGGGTTATCTTTTTAATGTGTTCCGTTATGAACACTGAACTTTCTTCAGGACCGTATACAATTTGCTGTATCGTATCTGTCATCGGCGATGGCGCAACCTTACAAATTTCTTTGTCGGTCTCCAATAAGGCATTGATGAATGAACTTTTACCAGCCTTTACTTCACCTACAATTACAAAAGTAAAGGGAGCTTCTAATTGCAAATGAAGATAACGTACGGTTTCATTCATTGCTTTGTTGTCAACATCGGAAGTGAGTTTCTCCAGTTTTCCTATGGCCAGAGACAACCTGCTGCTGATGTCAACAATTTTCGGATCTATGCTGTTTTTCATGTTTATCAAAAATGTAAAGATAATCAATTCAAACTGAATTTTTAGGTGGATTTGGGGCTTTGGGTCCTATGCCATTGCCCAAACAGAACGGGACTGCATTTTTTATGGAAGACAAAACCACAAATACGGCATTCATGTGGTTACAAAATGTAAATTTGTCTTATGACAAATTTGAAACAAACCCTCAACGAATCAATCGCCTTTGGTTCAGCCCTTGCCGTTATCCTTGCCGGGCTGTGGGCCTGGCCTATGTTTGGCACTTACTTTTTACATCCCAATGAGCACATGTTTGCCTTTGGGGGAGACCCATTGACTCTTTATTACAATGTTGTTTACCATAGTTGTTACGGCTCTGGAGCCCACCTTTCATCCATGAGTTATCCAGATGGTGAATTGATCTTTCTGACCGATGCCCAGGGCAGTTTGTCGGTCTTACTCAGTTGCCTTCAGGCTATGGGTTTGAATGTTTGTCAATATGGTGTAGGCATTGTCAACTCACTGGCTGTTTGGGGCTATTTGTTGGCGGCTTTTTTGTTGTACCACATTTTTCTTGCATTAAAACTTCCTGTATGGAGGGCTGCCATTTTTGCATCAATGGTAGCCGTTATGGCGCCTCACCTGCCCCGAATGATTGGCCATCACGGGCTTTCTCACACTTTTTTACTACCTCTTACTTTTTTATGGTTGATACGCAAATTTAATGTATCCAAAATGGAATGGAGGGATTTGGGGTATTGGCTTGTTTTGTTGTTTTTTACTTTCAACAATCCATATAGCGGCTTTGGCCTGGGTCTCATCGTTTTACTTACCGCATTTGTAATGTTGGTAAAAGTGCGCCAAATTAACAGGTACTGGATGTACATTGCATCGGTAGGACTGAGCCCACTTTTGTGCTTATTCGTGTACCTGCATTTTTTTGATCCCTTTTACGATCGCATAGCTTTGCAGTGGGGTTATTTTCATTATAAGGCCAATTTGGAAGGACTCCTGGCACCCGCCCAATCATTGATGGATTGGGGACTCAACGTATGGACAGGTAAGGGTTTCAAAATGGAATATGAAGCCATTATGAATCTGGGCTTTCCGTTTTCTATGATTTTGATAGCTTTTTTGGGTGTAAAAATATTTAGGTCAAGATGGATGGCTGATTATCAATATCCGGCTTTTGTCATGCCTTTTTTCTGGGCAGGACTCTTGCTCTTTATTTATGCAGCTGCCATTCTATTTTTACCTTTTCCGCAAGACTGGGTTGAGAATGTTTTGGGGAAACTGCTGATGTTTAAAGCCTCTGCGCGTCTGGCATGGCCATTCTGGTATGCACTTATTATCCTTGCGGTAGCCTTGCTCGAAAACCTGCTACAACGCGTATCTTTTTCAGGATACATGTATACCATCGCTTTGGTGTGTGTAACCTGGTTTACAGATTTTCAACTTTACCGCAAACCCGTGTTTAAAGACACAGTCCAACCTAATTTTTTTAGCATTTCTTCAAATGCAGAAATCTCCGACCTGCTCAACAAGGCTGGTGTAAACCCCAATGACTACCAGGCCATATTTTTACTTCCCAAATTGATGACCTGGACGGACCATTTTCAAAGTGAGCACAATTTTTTCAATCAGTTTTTTGGCATGCGACTATCAGCTACCACAGGCCTGCCCTTAGTAAGCGCCATGTTGTCGAGGATGTCGATTGGACAAACAGCAGAACGAATCGAGTTTTTGTCGGACCCATTGATCGAAAAATCGCTGCAAAACAGATTTCCCAACCAAAAACCATTGTTACTATTGAGGGGTAAGGGCAATCCTGCTTTGAAATGGGGTGAGCAATACCTTCTGACCATCTGTGACACCTTGCTGGATCACAATGATTTTACATTACTTCGCCTTCCTTTGGATCGGATCAATCGCTACCAGCTGCTATCTGATATAAAATCGGGTTCTGTAATAGAAAATGCCAACTTAAATCCAGGCAATTGTTATTATGGCAGTGGGGCCGCGGTCAATGCCTCCAAAGCTTATTTTGGAGACAAATGCTGGGAAGTAAAAGCGGGTGAGCAGGAAGTGGTATCATTCAATGTGCCGCAGGCAACCGATAGTTTGTATCACTTTTCTGCCTGGTCATATATAGATTTTGCAAAGTATGGGCTGGGAACCTGGTCGCTGAGATGGTTTGAGCAGGGAGTAGAAAAAGGAAGAGCAGATTATCCGTTGCACCAATCATCAGAAGTACACGACCAATGGGTAAGGGCAGATATCGACGTACCTGTTTGCAAGACGTGTGCGTACAAAGTATTTTTTATTGGAAATCGCACTTCCTGGACAGACGAGATTTTGTTCAGGCCAGGGTCACAATACCATTACATCAATGGATTGTACAATGGATTTAAAATTCAAGGGAAATAAAAAAGCCCACCAAAAGGCGGGCTTTAAAAAGTTCTTTTTGAAAGCGATATTAATTGTTTTCAGCTTTGTGACCTGCACAAGCTTTACCACTACCTTCGCTTTTGCTGCAAGACTTGTTGCCATCTTTTTTGCAACATGCTTTGTCTCCATCTTTTTTGCAACAAGCTTTTTCAGTAGTTTTTACTTCACCTGTTGTGGCGTTTCTTTCCATGCCTGCTGAAGCTACTCTGGTAAATTTTTTCTCATTGGCATTGTATTCAACTTCATTCCAGCTTACTGATCCGGAATGCTCACAAACTGATTTTTCATAATAAGTTACCTTGCCTGAAGTTTCGCACACTCTTTTTTGAATGTTTTCATTGGCAGCAGCAGCCATTTCAGCTTCAGATTCCATGGAAGCAGAAGCTACTTTTGATCCTGAACAAGCTTTGGCATCAGCACCGGCTGTTTTCTTTGAAGCGCAACATGCTTTGTCAGCAGATGCAGATTTTGTACACTGGGCATTTGCAGTTAAACCGGTAGCCAGGATAAATGTAAAAAGGAAAAGAATTTTTCTCATTTGATGGTAGTTTTTAAGAATTTGATATTACAAAGATAACTTATTTCAAGGTCACACATTTTAAAAATTATTAACTTTAACCAAAATTTAGGATTCTGATGCGCATATTTTTGGTATTTGGTTTGTTTTTTCTATTGATTTCGTGTCAGCACAAGACCTATAGTCCGCTCACTTACGAGGGAAAAATGCTGGAATGGGGCACAGGAGGTGGTTTTACAGGTGCGGTATCTACGTGGTGCCTGCTGGATAATGGCAGGATCTTTAAATCAGAAGACAACGGTAAAACGTACCAGGAAGTGACCAAAATCACCAGGACAGCGAGCACACAGTTTTTTGACAATTTTACCACCCTGGGCCTCCGACAGATGAAATTAGATGAACCGGGTAACAAATATTATTTTCTTGAGTTGAGAGAAAAAGAGGGCGCACACAAGTTGGTGTGGGGGTACAAAGATTTGACCAATAAAGTACCCGCCATTCTGCATAAAAATTTAATGCACATCATTAAAGTTGAAAATCAATAATTCTATTTTTTTTAAAAGGATTAAATTTTAATATGAATAACCAAAGAATTACAGCAATTGTAGCTATTTACCTGCTTTGTTTAGGTACTCTTTCTGCACAATTTAAAGAGCTTCGTCTTGATCCCAAATCTCCCCAGCAAGGGCAACCAAAACTTGCCGAAGCGCTTGTTATTCCGGCATCATCCGCTACAAGCAATAAAGTATTTGATCCATCGAAGGTAAAATTGTCAGTGGGCAAGCTGATGAATCCTGGTATCTCAGTAGTAGCCAGAACTGCAGATGGCATGCCGGTTGCTTGGCAGGGAACCATCAAAAATGCTGCAAATCTGCGAAACATAGGTCTGGAGCAAAAGGTTACACTGCACCTAAAAGCGTTAACACCATTTGCGGGCAACAAAGACCTGGACCAGCAGTTTCAAATTTCAAAAGTTACCCAGGATGATAAAGGCTACCAACATATCAGGTTGCAACAGTTTGTGGAAGGTGTAGTCGTTTATGGTGGTGAACTTACCATGCATACCAATGGTGAAGATATTGATTTTGTGGCAGGAAGAGCCTGGCCTGTAGCTGATGGCATTACTTCAAAACCAGCTATAACAAGTGAACAGGCAATGCAACAGGTTTGGAATGATCTTGGAGGCAAGCCTACTGTAACAATGGGTCCCTGGTCACATTTGATTAAAGACAATAGCACGTTGATTTTTCTTCCCATCAGTGCATCTGATTTGCGTTTGTGTTACCACCAAACCATCTACAAAACAGCTGTGGATCGCTGGGAATATTTTATCGATGCCAATACAGGAGAAGTCCTTAAAAAATTTCCTTCCATTTGTAAATTTCACAATCATTCAAAGGCAGAGCCTATAGGGGAAGATTGTGTAACAAATGCTGCCGCTCTGCAACAACCTCCAGAAGAAATTTCATTTTTCCCTCCCTTGGATGGACCTTCCACCGCTACTGCCCAGGATTTGTTTAACATCAATCGCACCATCAACACTTATCAGGTGGGTAACAAATTTTACATGATCGATGGTGCCCGCTCCATGTTTAAATCCAGTTCCAATATGCCCAACGACCCTCAGGGTGTCATTTGGACCATTGATGCATCCAACACAGCTCCACAAAACAGCAATTTCAATGCCGACCACATTACCAGCAACAACAACAGCTGGTCCAACAAAACAGGTGTTTCGGCTCATTACAATGGCGGAAAGGCTTACGATTATTTTAAGAATTTATTTGCGCGCAATTCGATCAATGGCAGTGGGGGCAATATCGTTTCCTTTATCAACATTGCCGATGAAGATGGCTCAAGTCTGGGCAATGCCTTTTGGAATGGTGCTGCCAAGTTTTATGGCAACGGAGATAGTGCATTCCAGCCACTGGCTAGGGGCTTGGATGTTGCCGGCCATGAGATGACGCATGGGGTAGTTCAAAATACGGCCAACCTCGAATACCAGGGTGAAGCAGGTGCCCTTAATGAATCATTTGCCGATGTTTTTGGTGCCATGATCGATAGAGACGATTGGCTGATTGGCGAAGATGTAGTGAAAACGGCAGCCTTTCCATCCGGCGCATTGCGAAGTCTCCAGGATCCACACAATGGAGCAGCCACCAATGATTTCAACAGGGGCTGGCAGCCCAAAAAATATTCAGAAAGATACAAAGGTTCAGAAGACAATGGTGGTGTACACCTAAATAGTGGCATACCCAACCACGCTTTTTTTCTTTTTGCTTCAAGTGTTGGAAAAGACAAGGCAGAGAAGGTTTACTACAAAGTATTAGATCAGTACCTGACCAAATCTTCACAGTTTGTAGATTGCAGGGTAGCGGTGATCAGAGCTGCCCGGGAAGAATATGGCGAAAGTGCCGCCACCGCAGCAGCAGCCGCTTTCGACGCTGTTGAGGTCTTTGGCAATTCCGGGGGAGAATATGAAGACGATGTCAATATCAATCCGGGCCAGGATCTCATCCTCTTTACTTCAGAGGATCAGCAAAAACTATACATCTACACCGCGCAGGGTGATGCCGTTGCCGATCCACTGACCAATACCAATCCCATCAGTAAACCCAGTATTTCGGATGATGGCAGCGTAATTGTATTTGTAGCTACCGACCAAAAAATCCACTACATCATAATCGATTGGGCAGCAGGTTCTGCCACTGAAAATATACTGCAAACCACGGGAACATGGAGAAATGCAGCCATTTCCAAGGATGGAACCAAATTGGCAGCGTTGAGATCTTCTGAAGAAAATGTAATCGTAGTTTTTGACCTGCTAACAGGTAATGGTGCCAACTTTGAATTGACCAACCCCACATTTACCCCCGGCATTTCGACTGGTGATGTTTTGTACGCCGATGCAATGGAGTGGGACTTTACGGGAGAATACATCATGTACGATGCTAAAAATGCAGTAAAATCGAGTTCTGGTTTTAATATAGAATTTTGGGACATTGGCTTCATCAAAGTTTGGAACAAGAGCAGTAAAAATTTTGCACTTCCTGATCAGATAGAAAAATTGTTCCCTGCACTGGATGAAGGTTTAAGTGTGGGCAACCCAACGTTCTCCAAAAACAGCCCCTACATTATTGCTTTTGATTACCTCGAAGGCAGCGATTTTTATGTCCTGGGTGCCAATATCGAGACTGGTGATGCAGCAGTTATTTTTGAAAATTCTGATATCGGTTATCCCTCTTACTCAAGATCGGATGATGCGGTAGTTCTCGACAATGCAACTTTTTTTGGTACGGATCTGAATATCATTCCACTTGAATCAGATAAAATTACAGGGCAAGACAACCCCATCGTTTTTGCTGAAGGTTATTCGTGGGGTGTATGGTTTAGCAACGGCAGCAGGCAAATAAGTGCCATCAGCGAAGTGAACTCTGCTAAAACTGACATGTTTTTATTTCCCAATCCTGCTAAAGATATACTTACCGTTTCCATCAATGAAAAGCAAAATATTCCTGATTTGTATGAAATCTATGACCTGATGGGACAAAAAATTAAGTACGGTATCTGGGCCCCAAATACCACCAGTATGCAGATTGATATACAGGGCATTCCTTCTGCTGCCTATTTTTTGCGTTGCGTTGGAGGAAATCAGCAAAGCAGTACACAGAAGTTCGTAAAGCGCTAGTTAATAAACCTTGCCCTAAACGAAGGCAGGTAAGCAAGGATGAAAGTATTGATTATTCGGTTTAGCTCAATTGGCGACCTGTTGCTGTGTACGCCTGTGATTCGTTGTGTCAAGCAACAAAAACAAGCGCAGCTTACTTTGCTTACCTCTCATAAATTCAAAGGGCTCCTGGCTTCAAATCCATATTTGGATGAAATAGTTACTGACCAGGCAGGAATCATGGCAACCAGGCAATGGATTATTGATCAGCATTTCGATCTCATCATCGACCTGCACAAAAACAGAAAATCATGGTTGATGACATTGGCTGTTGGTTCACGGGTAATGCGCTTCCAAAAGCTGAATATAGCTAAATGGTGGTTGGTGCAAACCAAACAAAATTTGTTGCCCAAGGAGCACCTTGTGGATCGTTACTTCGATTCGTTGTCGCAAGTGTCTGTAATCAACGATGGGTTAGGGCTGGATTACTTCACTGATACAAACACCCGGTTGCCCGTACTGCCACACGAATACAATGTCATCGTACTGGGGGCAGCACACAAAACGAAAAGAATACCCAAGCAAGTGGCAAAAAAGTGGATACTTACTTCACAATTGCCCGTTGTCATCATTGGGGGCCAGGATGTTGCTGATGAAGGAGCTGCTATTCATAACGAGTTTATAGAAAAAACGGTCAATTTCGCTGGTAGATTAACCCTTGACGAATCAGCTGTTGTTCTAAGCCATGCCCGACACATTGTCACCGGTGATACAGGTATGATGCACCTGGCAGCTGCTCTTAAAAAAGAGGTCATTGTGTTGTGGGGAAATACCACCCCTGTTTTTGGTATGTATCCTTATTACGGCAATTTAGGTATAAAATGGGATTCCAAAGAAGTACAGAGGCTTTCATGCCGACCTTGCTCCAAATTGGGGTATGACGCTTGTCCCAAAGGCCACTTCCACTGCATGCTGCTTCAAAAAGAAGAAGTTTGGTAGGAAAATTAAAATATTTATAATTTTACGGGAACTATTTTTGGCTATTAAATGTTACGCTATTCATGAATCTTGTAAAAGAAATATCTGAAAAATTTGGTTTTGGCGTTTGTAATTGGCTGAGTACCAAAATAGGAATCCATTCTTCCAGGGTCAGATTGTACTTTATTTACCTCAGCTTTGTCACCTTTGGCAGCCCTATTTTTATTTACCTGATATTGGCATTCTGGGTCAATGTCAAAAAATATGTAAGAGATTATTTGTCTTTATCTCAGCAATAAAGTTTCCAATATTTAGTTGAATTTACCACTTTAGGTTCTGAAAACGTACTGAAGCAGATTGGCACCCATTTTAAATGCTTTTGCCCTTACTTCTTCAGGATCTTTGTGTACTTCTTTGTCTTCCCAGCCATCGCCCAGATCACATTCATAAGAATAAAAGCAAACCAACCGTCCTTGCCATATTAGGCCATAACCTCTTGCAGGCTTGTCGTCGTGTTTATGAATTTTTGGCAAGCCAGCCGGGAAATCGTATTTCTGGTGGTAAATCGCATGGTTAAATGGCAATTCAATAAACTCCAATTCAGGAAACACTTTTTTCATGGCTGGCCTTATAAATGGATCCATACCGTAATTGTCGTCAATGTGCAGAAACCCTCCCGCCATCAAATAATTGCGCAGATTACTTGCTTCAGATGCCGAAAAAACGACATTGCCATGCCCCGTCATGTGTAAAAAAGCATAATTAAACAAGTTGGCACTGCCCACTTCTACCGTCTCATAGTTTGGGTCAAAGTTGGTGTTTAAATTTTTATTACAATAAAGGGCAAGGTTGGTCAGTGAAGTAGGATTGGCATACCAGTCACCACCACCATTGTATTTTAAAAGGGCAAGTTTCAAGCCGGGTCCTGCTTCAACTGCAGAAGCATTTATTTGGGTAATAAAAAGTATCAATACAGCCAGCGTGGAAAAAAAACTTCTTTTGGATGAAATCATCGTGATAATTGTGTTTCAAAGATAAGACTAAAAATCAATTGGGTTTTTGTAACAATGGATTGTTGAGATAACTGGTATCTGTAAGGGTGTGCAGAAACGCAATGAGGGCTTCTTTATGGAAAGGGGTAAGGCCGAGGTCCCTGATCAGCGGATCTTTATTGGGAGAACTCTTGCCATGACCATTGTAATGATCCAATACTTCGTCAATGGTCTTAAGGCTGCCATCATGCATATACGGGGCTGAGTAAAAAATATTTCTGAGTGTTGGAGCCCTCATTTTGCCATTGTCTGCAAGATAGCCGGTGATTTTACCCCTGCCCATGTCTTTGAAGCCATTGAGGTCGGTAGAAAATTGAAGGCCGTTATTGAAAAATGCATCGGCTGTGGTAAGATCCAGTGTGTGACAATGGTGGCATTCGGCATCAGGCAAATCTGATCCTTCCAGATCTATAAACAAGCTGTAGCCTATCAACTCCAAATCATCAAACATCTCCTTTCCTTGTCTGATTCTGTCAAATTTACTGTCGACACTTAGAATGATTCGCTGGTATTGAGCAATAGCCTTAGCTGCCAAAGTCTTGCTGATCTCGCTTTTATTTTTTATGCCAAACGCTTTTCGGAAAAGGGTAGGATAGGAAGCATGGCTGCGCAACCTGTTTTCAACATCGGTCCAGGTGGTGTGCAATTCGATGGGATCAGTAACCGGTAGCAGTGCCTGATCTTCTAAAGTGGCGGCTCTGCCATCCCAAAAAAGGCCGTTTTTGGTAAAGCCAACATTCACCAAACTCATAGAGCTTCTCTTACCCGATATGCCATCGATGCCTACGCTTACGGCGTTGCCGTCGGTAAATGCTTTTTTGGGGTCATGACAAGAAGCACAACTCATGGTGCCGTTGCCGGATAATATATTGTCAAAAAACAAATGGCGACCCAGATTGATGCCATCTACCGTCAGCGGATTGTCTGCAGGGGTGGTTAGTTTTGGAAGATAATCAGGCAAATTAGGATCATAGGATACGGGGTTGTAGGGTATGCTGCTCAGATCTCCTTCATCAGGCATGTCTTCATTGCAGGCAAACAAAGTCACCATGAAGGCGGCAGTTAATATCTTAGTCCATGATCTCCACATACTCATTATGCTTTAATAACGCGATTATCTAAAAATTGGTTTGCAAATATGTAAAAATGACGATTAAAATTGTGACATTTTGCAATGATATTGAACAGAAAAAGCTGAAATTTGATGCCAATAAAATTCCCCCCACAATGACCTCCAGCTATGCTTCCTATCAGGCGCTGATGCAAAAAATTGCAGACCTTTCCAATGCCATCGCCGTAATGAGTTGGGACAATGAAGTCAACCTTCCCGAGGCTTCAGGACCACTTAGGGCAAGGCAAATAGCTACGTTGGCGGCTTTGTCGCACGAAATGTTTACCGCCAAAACCACGGGTAAGTTGCTTTCAGCTTTAACGCTGGAAAAATTGCCATTCAAGAAGGCAAAAAACATAGCACTCACACTCAGGGACTATCAACGCGATAAAAAATTTAGCCCCGATTTTGTGATGCAGAAATCGTTAGTGATTTCACAGGCCTACCATGCATGGAATGAAGCTAAAAAGAAAGATGATTTTGCAGTCTTTGCACCAAGGTTAGATGAGCTGATCCGCCTGGTCAAAGAAGAAGCGGAAATCCTTGGCTACGAGCAGCATGCTTATGATGCCATGTTGGAACTTTATGAGCCCGGTATTAGAGTGGAAAAACTAGACCAATTGTTTCAGGGCGTAACCAATGAGCTGGTGCCTTTTATCAAAGGGCTTGATCCACAATGGAAAGCCAAGCCAGGTTTTCTTTCTCTTAAATACGATAAAGACAGCCAATGGAAGTTTGGCCTTGAAGTATTAAAAGGTATGGGCTATGATTTTAAGCGGGGCCGACAGGATATTTCATCCCATCCTTTTACCATCAGTTTTGGCACAGAAGATGTAAGGGTTACCACCCGAATAGATGAACGCGATTTTTCAAACATGACCTGGTCCTGTATTCATGAAGGTGGTCATGCTTTATATGAACAAGGGCTGGATGCAAAGGAATATGGACTGCCCTCCGGTAGTGCAGCCTCATTGGGTATACATGAATCTCAATCGCGACTTTGGGAAAACAACCTGGGTAGAAGTAAGGTTTTTTGGCAACATTTTTTACCGGTCTTAAAAAAATACTTTCCTTCGCAGCTAAAGGGAGTCAGGCTTGACGATTTTTATATTGGCATCAACCACGTATCCAAAAATACTATACGAACGGAAGCCGATGAACTTCACTACCATTTGCATGTGGCCATCAGGTATGAGTTGGAAAAAGAAATTTTCAGCAGCAACATCAAAGCCAAAGATTTGAGACAGCTTTGGAATGAAAAATATAAAAAATACCTGGGAGTAAATATCAAAAACGATCGTGAAGGAATTTTGCAGGATGTGCATTGGTCTCACGGCAGCTTCGGTTATTTCCCAACCTACAGTCTTGGCAGTTTTTATGCAGCCCAGTTTTTTAGTGCCATGCAAAACGAGTATGCTGATCTTGATAAACAGGTAGCTGAAGGAGATTTTTCATCGGTTCACAACTGGCTTAAGAAAAACATATACAGGCATGGCAAAACCTATAATGCAGAAGAGCTATGCAGAAAAGCCACCGGCAGTACCCTGGATTTTCAATATTTCATGTCATACATCAAAAATAAATATCAGCGTAAATAATACTTTTGATATTTGAATAAGAAAAAGGATCAACTTCTTATAGCCTCCACTGGATCCAGGCCCGATGCCCTGATGGCGGGAATGATGCCGGCAACTATGCCCACAAAGATGGATGAAAATACTCCGATCGACATATTGGCAAAGGAGATGCCCATGGTGAATGGAATGGCGGATGAAATGATTTTGAGAGTAATAAACACAAGGCCCAAACCTACCAGTCCACCAATAAGACAAAGGATGATGGATTCTATCAAAAACTCCAGGAGGATGACAAATCTTTTGGCGCCGATGGCTTTTTTGATGCCTATGATGCTGGTGCGTTCCTTGACCGATACAAACATGATGTTGGCAACGCTAAACATACCTACTATGAGGGCAAAGATACCGATGATAAAACCTGCAATGTTGATAACCCCAAATACACTTTCCATAACCTGAGAGAGCATTGATAATTCGTTTATGGAAAAATTGTTGTCTTCTCTGGGTGAAAGGCGTCGGTTTGCTCTGATGATGCCGGTTAGTTCTCCCTTGAAGTCCTGCATGTCTACTCCTGGCATTGCTTTGGCGCACAACATCCTTCCTACCTGGCTGTCATCGTTGGTGTTAACAAAGCGGGTGATGTTGGGATAGCCGATCCAAAGTACATCGTCAAAATTGATAAAATTGAAGATGTTTTCGCCTTCACTTTTTAAGACACCCAGTACCTGGTACGACTGACCGAAGAGTTTGACTTCCCGTCCTATTGGATCTACACTTCCAAAAAGGGATTCTGCTACTTTAAAGCCCAATACCACTTTGTTGCTGCCTGAATTGTATTCAGAAAGGGAAAGGGATCTGCCTTTTTCAACTTGCAACGACTGAATTTCGGCGTATTCGTGGGTAGCACCCATGATAAAGGCATTGGATACAGAGCTGTTTTTGTATTTGACTACGCGGCCGCCTGTGAATATTACGAAGGCAGTTTCTTTGGCTTTTTTTGATTTTGCTTTGATTTTTGAATAATCTTCAAAGGTAGGGTTGGGTCTTTTGGCATATTTCCAATAGTTTTCGCCCGGATCTTCATTCCAGGGCATCTTATCGAGGTAGATGACATCGTTGCCCAGTTCGTTGAAGCCATCTACAATGTTTTGTTGAAGCGAATCAACAGCTGATTTAACCGCAATAATGCAAAAAATGCCGATGGTAATGCCGAGCAAAGAAAGAAAGGTCCTCAGTTTGTTGTTCCACAAACTGTCCATGGCCTGGCGCATGGCCTCGAAAAATATTTTGAGGTAAAAGCCCATTCAAAATTTTTGATAAATATAAGGCTGTTGACATAAATACAATCAAAGCAATAGATCAAATGGTGGAATCTTTCGATAAAGTAAAGAATAATGATCCTAACAAAAAAAAGGGGATGCTTCTGAGAGGCATCCCCTTTTGGATTGAACTATTCTTTTGATCACTTCACCTGATCCACCAATGCTTTGAAGGCATCTGCGTGGTTCATGGCGAGATCTGCCAACGCTTTTCTGTTGAGGGTAATGCCTTTTTGAGCCAATGCGTGCATAAATTTAGAATAAGAAAGACCGTACATTCTTACTCCCGCATTGATCCTGGCTATCCACAATCTTCTGAAAGCGCGTTTTTTGTTTTTACGGTGGGTATAGGCATAAAGCATACCTTTCTCCACTGCGTTTTTGGCTACTGTGTACACATTTTTACGTGCACCAAAGTAACCTTTGGCCAATTTGAGGATTTTTCTCCTCCTGTTGCGAGAAGCAACATTGTTGACTGATCTAGGCATTTTGTTTGGTTTTAGTACAACACAGGGACCCCAGGGGTTCTTATTCCTGTGTTCTCGTTAAAAAATAATTATCCTGCGGCAAGAAGCCTTTTTGCTCTGTGCACCTCAACACCTGTAACAGTGGTGGCACCATTGAGTCTTGTTTTTGCTTTTTTAGATTTTTTTCTCATCAAGTGAGAGGTGTTGGCCTGGAACCTTTTTACTTTTCCAGAGCCTGTAAGCTTGAACCTCTTCTTTGCACTTGAGTGGGTTTTCATCTTAGGCATGGTACGTAAATTTTTTTTATTAAGGCTGCAAAGATAGCTTATTTTATCGTTTCACAGCTAATATTTTGGAAAATATGGTTTGATTTGTTGTATTACCCCTTGCATATCCAAAATGGCAATCTGAATAATTTGTAAAAAACTTATTATTAAGACATTATGGATATATTATTTTATTAATTTTTAAATAATTAATAATCAACAACATATATATTATTCTTTGATTTTGCCCTGTTTAAGGAGTGCCCTGAGGTCTTTGGGGATGTCTGCTTCAAAATGCATTTTTTCTCCTGTCACAGGATGGATTAAATCTAGCTTCCAGGCATGAAGTGTCAACCGGTTGATCAAAGGACGTTCACCCTCGGAAAATTTACCTGTTTTGTATTTCCGTCCCTTCCATTCTGATAAGAAAAATTCCGCCCTCCGACCATAAACGGGGTCTACAAACAAGGGATGGCCAATGTGGGCCAGGTGCACCCTGATTTGATGCATTCTGCCTGTGTGCAGGGTAACCTCCACTTCAGAAAACCATTCATAACGATGAAGGGTGCGATAAGTGGTCAACGAGGGTTTCCCTTTTTTATAAACCTTCATGGTTCCGGGCCGGCTTTCAGACAAAGCCAGGGGTTCATCAATGCTTCCTTCATCGGGCAAATTGCCATCTGCCAGTGCCAGATAAACTTTGTTGATGTCCCGATTTTCAAAAGCAAGGCTTAATAATCTGTGCGTCTCTGCATCTTTTGCAAAAACAACCAATCCACTGGTGTCTTTGTCCAGGCGGTGAATGGTAAAGATTTCGCCGTATTTTTTTCTGAGCAAACTCTGTAAATGGACTGATTCCTGCTGAAAGCGATCTGCCACCGTGAGCATGCCTGCCGCCTTATTGACAACTACCAGATGCTCGTCTTCGTATAAAATGTCTAGTGCCGCCAAATCAGGAAAATAATTGGGTAAAGGTTTTCTTTTTGTTGACAAAGTATTGCCACACCAGGCTTACTTTGATCTTGCCCGTAGGATTGTTGCCGCCCCTGCCGTATTTTTTGCGCAGCAAACGGTTGCGTTCACGCTTGGTCATGGTGCCAATAAAATGGAGATAAACAGACAAGTGTGCCCTCAAAATGGCAAGGGTATGAGCAGCTTTGCCTCCAATCAAAAAATTGACCCCGGCAACTCCGTCTAAAACCAATCTTGCCAAAAATACGCCGGCTACTGCTGGTGAATTTTCATTTTTTAGCAGCGTATTGAGGTTGTTTCTGAAGTTGAGGAATGTTTTTCTGGGGTTGTCGTATTCAAGGGTACCTCCACCAAGGTGGTAAACTACACTGCCGGGATGTACCACAAACCGGTAGCCCGCTCTTTTTAACCTCCAGCAAAAATCTATTTCTTCCTGGTGCGCAAAAAAGTGCTTGTCGAAGCCACCAAATTTTTTGAACAAATCAGTGCGAATGACCATAGCTGCACCACTGACCCAGAATACCTCACATTCATCATTGTACTGGCCGTTGTCATTTTCTACATGGTCAAAAATTCTTCCCCTGCAAAAAGGATAGCCCAGCCGGTCCATGTAGCCACCGGATGCACCGGCATATTCAAACTGTTGTGGGTTTTCGAGTGAACAAATTTTGGGTTGGATACCAGCAATGGAATCATCTGCCTCCATGACATCAATGAGTGCATCCAGCCAACCGGCTGTGACCTTTACATCGGAATTGAGAAAGACCGTGTATTTGCTGCTTATGTCTTTGTTGCCTTTGTTGTAACCTTCGGCGAATCCATAATTTTTACTCAATTCTACCAGATGGATCTCTGGAAACCACTCTTTGATGAAGGGTACAGACCCATCCGTGGAAGCATTGTCAATGACCCAGGTTTCCACATTATATTTTTGGCTACTTGTCTGGACTGATGGGAGATAAGCTTCTAAGTATTCTTCTCCGTTGTAATTGAGTATAGACACCGTGGCAATGCCGGCTTTCAATTCCTGATCTTTGTAAGATGTAAGTATCTGTCTTACATTAAGCAGGTCTGCATCCAGCTGTGTTTTCAATGACTCCAGACTGTCGTATTTGGCATCTGCGCGCACGTAACTCACAAAACTGATGCCTATGATTTCTTCGTATATATTGTCATTGAAATCAAAGATATTGACTTCGATGGTCTGTTGTCCTTTTTCGGTCACAGTGGGTCGGTTGCCTATGTAGAGCATACCGCCAAAACGGGCGGAACCAATGGTAATATAGCAGGCATAAATACCGGGTGGAGGTATGAGCTTAGCCTTGGATTCTATTTGAATGTTGGCAGTAGGGTAACCGATTGTTTTTCCAATGCCATCTCCTTTTACCACTTTGCCGGTAAGAAAATAGGGGGTGCCTAATAAGGCATTGGCAGTTCGCAAATCACCATTCACCAGCGCTTTTCGAATGTTGGTTGACGAGATATCCATCTCATCGAGTTCCTGTTTTTCGATTTCAACCAGTTTGAAGTACCCTTCTTTTTCGTACATGCGCAGCATGTGAAAATCTCCCTGTCGGGCGAGGCCAAACTTATGGTCGTAGCCTACCACCAGATACTGAGCTTTGAGCTGTTCTATCAGAAATTTTTCCACATACTCTCTTGCTGAAAGTTGGGCGAATTCCACGGTAAAAGGAACAATGATGAGGTTTCTTACGCCACACTGCCTCAACAATTCAATTTTTTCGGTTGTGGTCGTCAACAGTTGCAAACTCTTATCGTTGGGAAATACTACGGATCTGGGGTGAGGGTCGAAGGTAACCACTACGGCCTCTCCTTCTATTTCATCGGCCAATTGATGAATGCGATGAATAAGTCTTTTATGCGCCTGATGTACCCCATCAAATGATCCGATGGTCACCACAGCGTTCTTAAAGTTTGGCAAAAATTTTAAATCCCGATAAATGTTCATGCAAATGCCTGTACTAGCCGCAAATATAATGATTCTGTGTATTTGAACATAAAAATGACCACATTGTTGTGACACAACTTGGTCGATTATTGAACGTGGTTCTAGTGTTAAATTGATGCATTTATCTAAAGAATTGGCGTATTTAGCTCCACTTACCCTAAATTTGAAAAAAAATTGAGCTTGGCAGTAAGCGTTGCAGGTAAAGTAGCGGTCAAAAAATTGAGTAAGGCCAACATCAGCTATCAAATGGTGTTCTGGATCTCACTCGCGCTTATTGCATCATTGATGACCGACACCAACCAGCCTTTTTTAATAGATTTTGGGCTCGAATTAATGGTCATTTCGTTTTATGCCATTATTGTTTATTTCAACTATTATTACCTTTTTCCGATCTATGTAAAACAAAAAAAACTCAGCATGCACCTGCTTTGGCTGATGGTAGCCTCGGCACTGCTTACCCCAATCCGTACATTAGCGCTGGTTTTTGTGACTCCTGCTGATATTATTGGCTTTTCTTTTATTCAGAACCAGTACTACGTGTTTTTGTCAACATTTTTTGTGGCAGCTTCTTCGTCGATCTATTTTATTTTGACCGATTGGATGAAGGGGCAGAATGATAAACAGGAGTTAGCCAACCAAACCCTGCAGTCTGAATTGAAATTCCTTAAGTCTCAAATCAACCCTCATTTTTTGTTCAATACACTCAATAGTTTGTATGCACTTACTTTGAAGAAGTCGGACCTTGCACCCGAGATCGTGTTGAAATTGTCGGAAATGATGCGGTATATGCTTTATGAATGCAATGAGAAATATGTGCCGCTTGACAAAGAAGTGAACTACGTTATCAATTACCTGGATCTTGAAAAATTGAGGCACGGTAAAAAAATCAACATTAAGTTTGTCCAGACAGGTGAAATCAGGAACCAGCAAATTGCACCTTTACTTTTCATACCCTTTATAGAAAACTGTTTTAAGCATGGGGTAAGCCACCAAATTGCGGAAGCTTATGTAGACATCAACATAGATGTGCAGGCCCAAAATGTAAAAGTTGAGATTGAAAACAGCAAACACGCTGTTATGCCGGGTGTACATCAAAAGAAAAGTGGAGGTATTGGCCTGGTAAATGTTAGGAGAAGACTCGACCTGTTGTATCCGGAAGCATATCAATTACAAATAACTGATACACCCACTGCATATAAAATCACTTTATTATTAAAACTCTCACAACAGAACTAAAACCATCATGATTAAAACCATCATTGTTGACGACGAACCTCTTGCACTTGATATACTCGAGGCCTTTGTATCCAAAATGCCCAATTTGCAGTTGGTAGCCAAATGTGAAAATGCATTTGAAGCCAATGAAGTATTGCAAAATCAAAAGGTAGATTTGATGTTTCTCGATATCCAGATGCCACAGCTTAATGGCGTTGATTTTGTCAAATCACTTGCCAATCCGCCTTGTGTGGTTTTTACAACAGCCTATCCGGAATTTGCGGTTGAAGGTTTTGAACTCAATGCCGTTGACTACCTGGTAAAACCTGTGTCGATGGAGCGATTTATGAAAGCCGTAAATAAGGTGGCTGAAAAGGTAGCCGCCAAACAGGAGGTTGAAGAGCCTGCATCTACTGACCAATTCTTTTTTGTCAAAGCAGATAAAAAGCTGGTTAAAATTAATTTTGATGACATTGTTTACATTGAAGGACTAAAGGACTATGTTATTATTAAAAATGAGACCAATCGTGTGATTACCCTGCAGACCATGAAGTCACTCGAAGACAAATTGCCACCGCAGACCTTTAGAAGGATCCATCGTTCGTTTATAGTAAATATGAATAAGATCCAGGCCCTGGATGGCAGTGTGGTGGAAGTAATGGAAAAGGGACAGGTCAAACACCTGCCTATAGGAAAAAATTACCGAGACGAATTGCTGGAATTAATCAACGGGCGTAAAATATAACGGCTTATTTCATGAGCACAAAGCTACCCAACTTGTTGAAAGCATTGCCCCTGCATTGGTATGCAATGCGGTAAACATAGGTAGCGGGCTCACAACTTTTGCCTTTGTAGCTGCCATCCCAGCCCTCATCTTTTTGCGTGGTTGTAAAGAGCAGCTCGCCCCATCGATCCAGTATGTCGAAACTTTTCATGTTTTCAATGATAAAATCATTGGAAATTTCATAAATGTCATTGACCCCATCCCCATTGGGAGTAAAAGCGCCGGGTAGCAACAAATTGGCACATTCTAACGAATCCTTATTGACCACAAATACGGTAACCGTATTCACGGATTCACATCCTTTATCTGAAGATCTGACGGTATAGGTGGTGGTCATTTGCGGAGTAGCTTCAACACTGGCGTTGTTGGGGTTGTCAAGAGAAGTGGTAGGTGTCCATGAAAAGTTATTGGCACATGATTTTCCATAATTGAGTAATGCAGCATCTCCCTGATATATGGTAGTATCTCCGGATATCAACCGATCGGGATAAAGGAAATTTTGAACCAGTTCCCTTTCTGAAAGTGCACGTGTATATATTTTAATTTCATCCAGCCTGCCTTTGAATCTTTCATCTGATGAAGCAAGGCAAGGACTGTTGGCAAACGCTACCCTTGCCGAACGGGCGAAAGGTATGTTTTGAGAGGTAATGACCCTGCCTACCTCTTCGTTGTTGACATAAAGAAAATAATTCAAGCCTGATTTTACGATGGTCATTCTATTCCAACACTCAGAGGGGTAGGGGTGTCGGATGTTATAATAGTCTCCATTGATGTTGTAAAATTCCAAAAACAATTCATTGGTAGTCAAGAGGTGCTTCAATGTGATCAGCGAATCGAGGCCGCATTGATTGCCAATGCTTAGGATGTCAATGAGGCCCTTGCCCGTATTGTCACTGTCCATGTAAAAATCAATGGTAAAATCTCGTTCCAGAAAACGAACCAGGGTATCGGGAAAAACGATGCCATCATCAATACCATCAAAGTACATGCTTTGGTTTTCAAGTCCACATTCACAAGCCGGGTTACCCAAAACAGTGCCGCTGCCCAATTCGGTGAGCAAATCACAGTTGTCGAATCCTGCTGTTACCAATTGGCCAAATCCTTTGGTAAATGGAAATACCAGGATCAGAAGTAGAAAACAAATCAGCCTCATTTGCCAAACAGGTTGCTGAGACCCGGCAATAAATCTTCCATCATCTTGGTACTAACCTGCTGTTCAGCCTTTGCTATGGCCATTAGCGCTCTGTTGAGTACCACGGTGAGGCTGTCTTCAAGGCGCTCTTTTTCTTGAGGGCTCAATAAGGATTCTGAGATCGAGATATTTGTAATCTCTCTGTTGCCAGTTGCTTCAACAACAATACCGTCCAGTTCTTCTTTAATTTGAACCTTGTTTAAGGCCTCGGCCATCTGTTTTTGCATGGCTTCAGAGTTGCCCAGCAGATCGTCAATCATTGTCCGATTATTTTATTTTTGAAGAAAAATTTTTCATGATTTCCCGGCCGATTTTAGCAGCCAATTGTTTTTGGGCAGCTTCATCATGGTAAGTATTAAATGCCAACAGGAATACGTATTGATCTTTTATTTTCCAGTGGTATTTTCCTGCTTCATATGAATAACAGCCACCATCGCCGAGCTCATTCCAGGGACCAAATTTAAGTACTTTGTTTTCATAAGGCACCTGTTCGCCATCGGCAATTTTGCCTTTGATCACCATATCCGGATAATCTGGTATTTCTGAAGGGAACGGATTGGTCATGATTTGCAGCATGATGCCACCGTTGGGTTTTTTGGGATCTTCAAATTTGAAAAAGCACGACTTTTCTGCCGGTCTCGGTTTCATAGTGCCATTTTTAATTTCCGGGGCAGAGCGAAGCCCGAAGGTGGAATTCAGAAAAGAAACCGGTATCAGTGTACAGGGATCAGGGATGGGAAGTTGTGACGCGCCTTTGCCATAGTTTGGATCATCCGGTATAATGGTGGAGTATTCTTCGCTTTTTCGCGATTCACCATACACAGGTTTATCTGAATAAGGAGTGGAACTTGTGGATGGAGGTGTAGTAAAGCCTGGAGCTGTTTTAGTGGTGGTGGTGGTCACGCTGCCATCCGTAGAAGTTGTAGTAATGGTGCCATCAGCGGCTACTTTGGAAACGGAACCGTCTTGATTTACGCGGGTGAAGCTGCCATCACCATGGTCTATGATCTGTTCTTGGGTACCTCCGGTTGCAGGCGCTTCTGCAGCAGCAGTTTTTTCAGTTTCTGCCGGAGCGGTTGTTTCGTTTTTGCAAGCTACAAAAAAGACGAGGCCAATGGTGAAAATCAGTAATTTATGCATGTTAAAATAAATGGTTAATTGCGGCGACAAAGGTAGCTATTTGAAGGGTTAAATTTTAACTATATTTCAAAAATTAACGCATCTTTGCGATATAATCGTATAAATGTTAAGGGAATTCAAACTTTTTGCGGCTGGTCTGATGGTGTGTTTTTTCTTCCAAATTCGAGCTCAAAACTTTTTTGGTTCAGTTACATTGGGTATAAACGCCTCCCAGATCAATGGTGATAATGCCGCCGGCTACAATAAAGCCGGGTTGACAGGTGGTTTTAAAATTGACTACCCTGTTTCTCCTTCCGTAGATATTTCAGCCGAGTTGCTTTACAGCGGCAGAGGCAGCAGGGACAACAGGCAAAACATCAGAATCAATCTGGATTACATTGAAATGCCCCTGGTGGTCTCATTTCGCGATTGGTACATTGAAAAAGGGGATTACGACAAAGTGCGGGTTGATGGAGGCCTTTCGTATGGTTATCTATTCAGAGCCAGTTCCAATGAAAATACCTTGGGTCCTTTTGTAGACCAACTTAAGAAGCACGATATGAGTATGATCATTGGTGCAGCTTATATGTTCACACCAAAATGGGGTGTGAGTCTGAGGTATACCAGGTCCTTGTTTAAAATGTTGTCTAACAAAGACTTTGAGCAAGGTGGGCTATTGGGCTATTTTGTTACATTAAGAGGAGAATATCATTTTTAA
Source organism: uncultured Bacteroidota bacterium (assembly GCA_937870795.1). Classification (GTDB taxonomy): domain Bacteria; phylum Bacteroidota; class Bacteroidia; order Chitinophagales; family Saprospiraceae; genus JADKBO01. The sequence goes on from CALMWS010000409.1 coordinate 24,505, forward strand.
AATATGCAAAAGAAATCACTTTTATTGCTTTTGATAGCAACAGTTATATGCCTTATTTTGGCATCGTGTAAGCAAGGAGAACAAGTTCAAAACAATGGGGTAGCCGAGAAAGCTGCATTGCAGGCATTGCCAAAAGAAATGATCGACAAAATGTACGCCGAGGTAGATTACATTGATTATTTGTGGCATGACCTGCCATTTAGTTTAAGTCAGGAGGAAAAAGAAAGTATCAACACCAACATTTCATTTATATCAGATCAGGCCATGGAAGTCATTCCGGCTTCTTGTAAGCCCATTGGCAGAAAGGTGTACAACATCAAAGGCAATACATATTTAACTGCTGATGTTTATTTCACTCCTTCATGCCAGTTTTATGTATTTCTGGATGGAGAAAAACCTATATACGCAAGTAAAATGACGGCACAGGGTGTAACCTTTTATACGCAGGTCATTCAGAGCCAGTCGCAAAAGGGAACACAATAAAATTTGAATGAAAGCCGCTGCCATTGATCTGGGATCCAATACATTTCACCTGCTCATTGTAGAAGGTGAAAAAGGAAGTATTCAAAAAGAGTTGTTCCGACAGCGCATTTTTGTTGGTCTTGGTGATGGGGGCATAGAATGGTTAAGCGAAGAGGCCATTGAAAGAGGGCTGGAAGCGTGTCTGGCATTTCGAAAAATGATGAATGCCAGTGGCGTAGACAGATTAAAAGTGACGGGTACTGCTGCATTGAGAACTGCAGCTAACGCCCGCGAATTTACGGCCAGGGCTGAAGCCATATTGGGTATCAAAATTGACGTCATCGATGGCAATGAAGAAGCGCGATACATCTTTGAGGGTGTTCGCCAACTTTCTGCCCTGGTTGCCCCAACCATTATTGTAGACATTGGGGGAGGAAGTACAGAAATCATCCTTGCAAAAAATGGCAAGATGGTTTGGGCCCAGAGTTATGTGCTGGGTGTAGGAGTGATGCATGCGGCCTTTCATCACTTAGAACCTATTGGAACTGAGGCCGAACAGGCATTGCGGGCACACATACGAATGACGTTGGGGCCGTTGCAGGAGTATCTTTTAAGCTTTCCTGTGGAAGTTTTTATTGGTGCCTCGGGTTCCTTTGAAGTGATGGAAAGTATGACGGGTAAGCCGACCTACAAAAACATGCTCAATGCGGTTGAAATTAGAGATGCGTATAAAATAAGCAGACTTATAATTAGCAAAAGCAGGGAAGAAAGAATGCAACTTCCGGGCATGCCATTGGAAAGGGTCAAGTTGATCGTGGTGGCCATGATTCTCATAGATGAAATATTGAAACTTACCGGTGATGTTAAATTAATGGTTACACCCTACGCCCTTAAAGAAGGCTTGCTGGCAGAGTTGCTGGGCAGGTCCTGATCAATTTTTGCGATACCTGATTTTTTTGGATAAGTCGAGTGGAATGGCGACCGTGCCTGCCTGTGTTTTCACATAAAGAAAATTGCTATCCATTTGTTGGACTGTAAAAGTGGCATTGGCCATCAATCCCAATTCCCACAATTCAGATTCAATGGCTGTGTTCTTTTGCTCACCGGAAATCCTTGCTTTTTGGTTGGGCTTAAGGTTGAATATGCTCATGGGATCGGTTTCACTTCGAGGGGGGATCGGAGAGCCATGCGGATCTAATTGGGGAAATCCCAGTTGGCGATCGAGTTCATCCAGGTCTGCAACGGTTAGGTGGTGTTCAATTCTTTCAGCGTCGTCGTGGATTTGGTGACTATTGAGACCCATGCCCTGTACCTGGTATGACTCCCACAAACGATGGGCCCTGATAAGTTCCAGTGCTTTTTCCTGTCCTTTGGGGGTTAAGATGCCACCGTTGGTGAAAAAACCATCGGCTACCAATTGCTGGAAAATGGCTGCCAGTCTGGCTTCTTTTATGCCGGTTTGTTGGGAAAGGTCTTTCAAAGCTGGCCTTTTATTTTCACGTGAAGAGAGTTTGATCATGTCTTCTCCTGCTATCCTCATTTTTTCTTTGTTGGCGGCCAGCCATTTAAAGAGCATTCCTTTTTCAGGGGCAAAGATGGCAGCCATTAAAAAAAATAAGGTCGCAGCAACCACCATGGCTGGTCCGGGCGTTGTATCAAAATAGATGGCAGCAACCAGGCCGGCAATAGAAGAAAGTGCTCCCAAAGCAGCCGATAATGATAGGATTGTTTTTAGCTTGTGAGAAATCAGCATGGCCGTAGAGGCAGGAGTGATGAGCATGGCTACCACCAGGATTACACCCACCGAGCGCAACGCTGCAACCACGGCAAAAGAAAGCATCAACATCAGGAAATAATGAACGGCGCGTGTAGAAATGCCCATCGTTTCTGCGTAAACTTCCTGAAATGTTGCTACAAAAAAATATCGGTAAAAAAAGAGGATCGATGCAAGAGTGTAGATGAGAATGATGGCCGTAAGCACAATGTCTTCATTTGAAATACCCAAAACATTGCCAAATAAAAAGTCTTTGAGGTCAAGGTGATTGCCCTGGCTGTTGTTGAGATGAGAAATACCCATAACACCCAATGAAAACATGGCAGTAAAAACGATGCCTATGGCTGCATCATTTTTTGTTTTTACATTTCTTTGTATCCAGGTAATCGCCACAGCCGTGATTAATCCTGCTATGACCGAGCCGGTAAAAAAGCCCAGAGCACTGTACCCCACCACAATAAAAGCCACATAAATGCCCGGTAAAATGGAATGAGATAAAGCATCTCCAATGAGCGACATGTTTCTTAATACGATGAAACAGCCCAATAAGCCACAAGTAACGCCTACCATCAATGAAGTTGCCAGCGCCCGCAATGCCCATTCAGAAGAAAGACTATTGATTAGTGACTCCATGGAGTTATTTTACCAAACAAAGATACATTTTAAAACCAATCTACATAAATTATTTAGACCGGTTTAAAAATGTGTGTTTTGTCACAAATTTCTATTAAATGCGGAAAACCTATTTGAGATTGTCGAGTAAGGAATCCACTTTGTACATTTCATCAAGGGTATCGTCGATGTAATAGTAAATTTCCGGGATCCTTCGAATTTGGTCTTTGATGCGGTGAGCAAGCGATTGTTTGAGTTGAAAACCATGGTTTTCAATGTTTTGTATCACTTCTTCTTTTTCGTCCGTGCCATAGATACTGACATAGATTTTTACCTGAGACAGGTCAGGACTGATGATGGCTTTGGTTACAGAAACCAGGATATCACCATAAATGTATCTACCTTCTTGTTGCAAAACAAGACTGAAGTTTCTTTTGATCAGTTCACCCAGTTGTAGTTGTCTCTTGGTTTCCATATGGATTGTGTGTAAGTGAATAAATGATGAATCCTCTATTAAAGTTCAAAAAAGGGGCTTAAATATCATTGTTTGCAGACTTGGCAAGTTCCACTCCCATTTTGAGAATGCCATCTATGGTAAGGTTTTTATATACATGGTCGAAGTGATTGGTAATAAAAGTAATGGCTTCTGAAATGCCTCCTGTTGCAACGGTAAGATAGGTCTCAGGTAATTCTGCTTTGATTTTACCCAGTAAATGTAAAACCAACCCTTCATATCCGATCAGCACACCAGCCTGGATGGCGTGAGGAGTGCTTTTGCCAATGGCGCTGGGAGGCAGATGTAAAGCAACATTGGGAAGTTGAGCAGTTTGGGCAGATAGGGATGAAAAGGCTGTTTTTATGCCTGGAGCTATGGTTACCCCCTGGATGCCCTGTTTAGGATGGGCTATGGTAAATGTGAGGGCTGTACCAAAATCTACAACAATGCAGGGTTGGCCCCATTTTATAGTTGCTCCATATGCGTTGGCCACAAGGTCGGTCCCTATTTCGTTGACATGGGGGATGGGGAAGGAGAGCTTTTTCAAATAAGCCGGACCCAGCAATATAGGCACGATGCCAATTGCGTGGATGATGGCCGATGTGATTTTGTCATTCAAATGGGGAACCACAGAAGAAATGGTAACTTGCTGGATATCTCCCGAGTGAACGCCCCATTCAAAAAGGAGGTTTGACAAGCCATTTTGGTAGTACAAGGCAGGTTGGTCATCCTTGGTTTCATACCTGAATAAATGCGCCCAGGCATTGTCCTTGTGCAGGGCAATGACCACGTTGCTGTTGCCAATGTCAAATACGAGGTGCACAGTTTTTACTAAGTGTTAGCAAAAGCAGTGCCACAAAGCCAAAGACTGGTTTTCCGACTGAGCTGCAAAATGAATTATATTTGCCCGATGGAAAAAACCGAAATCAAATTTAGATTGCTTTCTCAGGAAGAACTTATGTCACTTGAAAAGGATTTTGTACTCTATCTGGCTGCTCAGGGTATCACAGAAAAAGAATGGCAAGTTATCAAAAACCAGGAAGGCGAACAATTGTTGTCGATTTTGGGCGATTTTTCAAATATGGTTTGGATAAAAGTGTTTTCGGGAAAAGAATACATGGAATATTGTGACTCTGGCTATAGGTATCTCCTGCATTTCAGGGAGCATGAAACGGAAATGCTTCGCATCAGCCTTGAACCTCCTCATGAAGTGGGGCATCGAACGACGCCAAGGCCTACCAATGTTGAAAGAGCCATGTTTGAAGCCCTGGAAGGTGGTGCCAGATTTTGTGACAAAGATGTATTCGATGCAGGTTTGCAATTATTCAAAGGGCACGTTTAATATGTGCATAATAAATTGATTGTTGGCTTTCCATCGTCACATTCAAGGTGCGGGAAATACTCAAAACAGCTTATCTTTGCAGCCTAACCAAAGAAAACAGCATGAGTCAGTCAAACGGAGGTCACAAATCAGTTAAAACAGATCAGTACAGCCACCACGATTACTACAAAGTAGATGATTTGTTGAGCGAAGAACATCTAATGGCAAGAGATGCCGTTCAACAATGGGTAAAATCAGAGGTGAGCCCCATTATTGAAGATTATGCCAATCGTGCCGCCTGTCCAACCCACCTTTTCAAAGGATTGGCAGAAATCGGGGCGTTCGGACCCAGTTTGCCTACTGAATACGGGGGAGGAGGTATGGATGAGATTGCCTATGGTGTGATCATGCAGGAACTGGAAAGAGGAGACTCCGGCATCCGTTCCATGGCTTCTGTTCAGGGTTCATTGGTGATGTTTCCCATTTATAAGTTTGGATCCGAAGAGCAGCGAAAGAAATACCTACCTAAATTGGGTAATGGTGATTTTATAGGTTGTTTTGGCCTTACAGAGCCTGATTTTGGTTCCAATCCGTCGGGTATGGCTACCAATGTTGTGGATGATGGCGATAGTTACATCCTCAATGGTTCCAAAATGTGGATTACCAATAGCCCTGTAGCTGATTTGGCAGTAGTTTGGGCTAAAGATGAGCAGGGTGAAATCTTAGGCATGATCGTTGAAAAAGACAGCAAGGGCTTTTCGGCACCGGAAATCCATGGAAAATGGTCGTTAAGGGCATCTATTACGGGAGAATTGGTTTTTGAGGATGTGCGCGTACCCAAATCACAGGTTCTTCCAAATATTAAAGGAATTAAAGGGCCACTTTCGTGTTTGAGTAAGGCAAGGTATGGTATTGCATGGGGAGCCATGGGAGCTGCTCTCGATTGTTATGACAGTGCACTCAGATACTCCAAAGAAAGGGTGCAGTTTGATAGACCCATAGGTGGATTTCAGCTAACACAAAAGAAGTTGGCCGAGATGATAACCGAGATTACAAAAGCCCAGCTGCTTTCATGGAAACTTGGAGTAATGGCCAATGCAGGAAAAGCAACTCCCGGACAAATATCAATGGCCAAGAGAAACAATGTAATGATGGCATTGTCAATTGCAAGGGAGGCCCGACAGATTCACGGAGGTATGGGTATTACCAATGAATACCCTGTGATGAGGCATATGATGAACCTTGAAACAGTTTTGACTTATGAAGGTACCCACGACATCCACTTATTGATCACAGGTATGGATGTAACGGGTCTTAACGCATTCAAATAACAATGGATTTTTTTCCACTGCATGAAAAACAGGGCCTGGCTTTCAGACTCAGGCCCTTTGAAGAAGCAGATGCCCCTCAGCTGGCGGTGTATGCCAACAATGTAGAAATCGCCCGCAACCTTACCAATGCCTTTCCGCATCCCTATACCTTGGAAAATGCACAAAATTTTATTGCCATGACCCTTAGCGCCCAACCCATCCATGTGTTTGGCATCGAGGTAAATGGTCAAATCGCCGGGGGCATGGGCATCCATCCCCAAAGTGATATTATGTGTAAAAACGCCGAATTGGGCTATTGGCTGGCAGAACCATTTTGGGGCAGAGGTATTGCTTCGGCTTTGGTTAAAGATATCATTGATTATGGTTTTACGCATTTTGACATAACCAGAATCTATGCCAGACCTTTTGGAAGCAATGTGGCTTCACAAAAAGTTCTAGAGAAAGTGGGCTTTGTTCTGGAAGCCCGAATCAAGGATAATATTTACAAATGGGATAGGTATGAGGATGAACTCATCTATGGCATTCGTAAAAACAGTTAAAGCCCAATTGATGCACCGATCCTTCCCGATAAGCCATTGATCTGAGCTGGTTTTAACAATGCCCAGGCATTGTTGCATGCGCCAAAAAGGTTAACGGGACCCAATTTTGAATTGAGCAATAACCCCAGGTTAAATGGCACACCTTCCCGCCAATGATAGTTTACCCCAATGTTCAACCAAGGAATAACGGGGCGACTTGCCTGTAAGAAAACAGAGGGTTGATTGATATCTGAGAGCTGTTTTAGATTGAAAACTGCACTAAAATGGGTACCGGAAAATGTAAAATAAGCCCCCACATTGTAACGGGGTGCAACCTTTCGTGAAAACTCTGTATTTTGCTGCTGCATTGAAAAAGCCTGAAGTAAGGTATCTTCAAAGCTGGAGTTGTCTTCACCATCGATGATTTTCTCAAGATCAATGCCTTTGAGCAAGGTAGTGGATTGATTGGTGAGTTTTTGTGCCCTGTCTGCCCAGGTGATGCTTCCCAGGTTTTGTGCACTGGCGAATATTCCTGCAGTTTCAGTCAACTTTAAATCCAAGCCAAGGTCAAGAGAGAAGCCGTGGTTGGCGGTAAAAAATGAGCGATAATCATTTATGCCTTTGATCCAGGTGATTTCATCAATCGCATTGTATTCGAAGATACCTGCATTGTAAATTTCTATATCATTTTTAAGGGTGATGTTGTAATAATCGGCTTCAGTGGTAAGTTGAGAACTCATCTTTTCGGTGTGCATGTGGTGCCAGCCATTGAGATAGCCCGCTCTTACCCCCCATGAAAGATTGGCCAGTTTGCCTGCCAGACCAAGATAAAATTTTTGATAAACCGTAGCACTGGCCGGCATACCCAATTCAACGGTCTTTCCTATGTAATCGGCATTGCCACGCGCAGCAATATCCACCAAAGTGGGATTGAGGGTAGTGGCAAATTCATAATTGATGCCATGACCCGCTGTTACTGTAAATCCTCTCCATCTGAAGGCCACATCCAATGAATTAAAGCTACCATTCATACCCACTTCATTGTTTTTGCCCAAGGCGGTTGCCAGTTTTTCCAAAGATATGATATTCACACCCTCATTGTTTTTGGAAATGAAATCAGAAGCATTGACGTTGCCCAATTGAAAATCCAGCCCTACAGATGCAGCGGAAACCTCCCATTTTTTTGAAGTTTGATAAGCCGGATTGATGTAGGTCTGATGAACAGTAGGCATGTGGATCATCCAGTTATCCTGACCGGATAAAATGTTTGATCCCAGGCAAATTGTTGTAAAGAGAATTGTATATGCGATTCTTTTAAGCATCTTAATCAATTTTTACGATGGCAGCAATAGTAAGATCGAGTCCATATTCGCTGTATAGCCAAATGGGTTTTGCGCTTTGTAAATTGGTGTCAAAGCTGCCTGTAACCAGGATTTTTCTGGACTTCTGCAGTAAATTAAACCTTGCCTGGTCAAAAGTAAGCACGTGCTCCTCGGTTTTGGGAGTAGTAGTTTTTTCTCCACTCAGTGCAGCTGACCCAACACTGATCCATTCGTCGGGTCTCAGAGAAGTGAGTACATTGCCATTGAAGTCCAGAAAATCCATTTTAACTACCATGTCCATCGGGAATCGATTGGTCGTTTTGATTTTTATGGTTCCCTCTTTTACAGTAGCATAATCATCGAGGTCAAAGTCGATGGTATCGGCAATGGTAAATTGATTGGCCTTTACTTTCATAGGCAGCTCTACGTTGACCTTTACCGAAAAGAAGGAAGCAGCTGTGTAAAAATTCTTTGTACCAACATCTCCATCAGGATTGGCCAATGCATCAAAATCATAAATTACCTGCACAACCTTGTCTTTAAACAATTCCCCTACATTGGAATTGGTGGCGTCAAAGTGAAAGACGGTATTTTTAGTTGCCCCAACTTCATTGATGGTTGGGTAATTGAAATCAATGCCTTTGTTAATGTATTCACTTTCTACATTAAACAATTTATCGCCAAGCGTTTTTACGGTCAATTGGTTGACTTTTGAACGAACAGGAAAGCCAAATGCATTATCTACGTCTAAGGTGATTTGAGGGTTTTCTATTTCAAGTCCGCCTGATTTCCATAAATCAAACAGGTTGATTTTGATGATGTCGCCTTTGATGTCAAAAGTATGATTGCCAAAATAGCCATCGAGGTAAATAAATTTTAAAACATCAAATTTCATGGCAGCACCCGCCAATTTGATCCGATCACCATTTGGTTTGTAGGCAAGGTACCTGAATTTGATTTTGTTGTTGACGGGAAAGGCATTCCAATTAAGAAGAGATGTGGCTGTGGTTTCAATGATTCCATCGGCATCATTTGTAAAATCAAGGGTGTAGTCCTGTTCCCATACTTTACCATCCTTGTTTACAGACTCAATCAGCATCTTGACCTTAATGACTTCTTTTTCAAAATGATTAAATTTGAAGTAGATGTTGGTGTTGTCAAAAATGCCTTTGTCAATTCGGTAACTACCATTTACAGGAAGTGGCAGTTCGGCTATTGTATCGAAGATGGCAAATTCAAAAATGCCAGGTACAGGAGGAAAGATTTTACTGGCATTGTCTCGCAGAATTTCACCACTGTACAATGCAGTGATGTGTCCCTGACCATCAATCCTTATGGTGGCATCGCCTTCAGCCCTGTCTACAATATCCTGAATGCTCAATGTGCCGTAAGCTAAAGGAAGGGCCACTGTTCTTTCACTTTCTTCCAGCTCAAAATCACCGCTGTACAATGAATTGCAGGAAGGAAGATTCAGCAATGCCAACAAGCTTGAAATGTAAAAAATACTATGTTTCATCCTCATGATTTTAATTTAATTCAACTACCTGGTTTTCCGCTGGGATTTCGATTTGATGAAAGCCTCTTTCTTGCAGATAGGCTTGAAAATGCTGCTGGGTCTCATATTCGCCATGGACCAGAAATAACTTTTTAACGGAATTTTTCTGGTTTTCAATATGATGGTACATCTCTTTTCGATCACCATGGGCAGAAAATGAATCCATTGTTTCGATCTGGGCCCTGATTTGCTTTTCTTCACCAAATAGTTTGATGGTACTTGCACCGGATTTCAAAATGCCTCCTGGGGTGTTGGGTGAACAATATCCAACAATTAGTATGGTATTATCGGGATTTTCAATATTATTTGATATGTGGTGTTTGACCCTTCCTGCATTGCCCATGCCTGAAGAGGAAATGATGATACAAGGCTCTTCCAGGGTATTGAGTTTTTTGGATTGTTGAACATCGCGTATATAGATAAGCTCTTTAAAGCCGAAAGGATTGTCATCGGTCAAAAGGTATTGGTTGAGATCGTTGTCGAAACACTCGGGATGCGATCCAAAGACTTCGGTTGCATTGACCGCCAGTGGGCTGTCTACATAGACTTTTATTTTTGGAAGCATGCGTTCATTCGACATTTTATCGAGCATGTATACTATTTCCTGCGTTCTACCTACACTGAAAGCGGGTATGATCAATTTGCCCCTTCTTCGAATACACGTGTCTTTGATGATTTCCAAAAATCGTTCAGATTGCTCCGGATTGGTTTCGTGGTCTCTGTCACCGTAGGTTGACTCGCACAACAAATATTCCACCGGGGGCAGTGGTTTTGGATCCCGGAGTATGGGTCTGTCGGGTCTGCCAATGTCGGCTGTGAAACCGAGCAACGTTTCTTTTCCTTCTTCCATAATAGAAAGGACTACGCCGGCACTGCCCAGAATGTGGCCAGCATCTACAAACATAATTTTTACATCCTGGTGGATGTGTCCCCAGGTATCGTAACTAAAGGTTGTAAAACGATTCATCACCGGGGTGATGTCCTTTTGTGTATAAAGAGGGGTTCTAAGTTTTAACTTTTCGTGGCTGTGTTTGCTTTTTTTTATGAGTCGGGCATTGTAATATTCTGCATCTTTTTCCTGGATCATGGCACTGTCGAGCAGCATGATGGCGCATAAACTTCTGGTGGCATGGGTGGAATAGATCTTTCCCTTGAAGCCGTCTTTCACCAACTTTGGCACCCTTCCTGTATGGTCGATGTGGGCATGAGACAAAATCAAAATATCCACTTCTCTTGGATCAAAGTGCCAATGATTGTTACGATCAAAATCACCTGCATCTTCACCCTGGAACAAACCACAATCTAAAAGTATTTTGGTGCCGTTGTTTAAGGTCAGTAAATGACAACTTCCGGTGACGTGCCTTGCAGCTCCACAAAATCTGATTTGCATACCTACGATTTTGGGTAAAGATAATACTTAATTCAATATAATGTTATTTGATATGTAATTAACAATGAATCAAAAAATTATAACATTAAATTGGCATTATTTCGATGCTTTAGTGCCACGAAAACGCCGTTTGTCCAGCCAAAGCCATCTTGCACTGGATACTCACCACCTCCCCCCGGTAGGTCTGTGTTTTGAACATTGTATTTTTCGAGCATTTTTCCGGTTTGTCTGTATATTTTTTGATTGAGACCCAACCATCTGTCGGCAATGTCATTGGCTTCATCATACATGCCATAATTTTGTAACCCTTTCACGGCTATCCATTGGAGAGGCGCCCATCCATTGGGGGCATCCCATTGTTGCCCGCTCACTGTGGCCGTGGTAAGCAAACCACCGTCGGCTAGCAGATGATTAAGCGCAACCTTTGCCGTTATATTAGCTTCTTCTGCTGTGCAGAGATTGACAAACAGGGGGACCATGGCAGCTGCGGTGACCTTGGATGTAATCATATTGGCTTTCAGGTCATAATCGAACCATCCTTCATTCCAACAATACCTTTGCATGGCTTCTTTTCTTGCCTCTGCCTTTTTATCATAAATGCTGGCTTTTTCTCCTTCATGCTGCAAGCGGTACAAATTCGCAATAATGGTTTCTGCTTTAAACAGTAAAGCATTTAAATCAACAGGTATCAAATCATGGGTCCTTATGGTGTGCAGGTCGTTTGCTTCATCCATCCAGCGCCAGCTGAAATCCCAGCCGGATTCACACGCGGATCTAAGGTGAAGGAAAAGAGTATCTTCATCTTCAACTTCTGCTGCCAGATGCTGGTCATCCCGATACATTTCAATGCGTGGGCTAGCACTATTATCTGCATATCTGTTTAAAACATGGTGGCCGTCCACAGTCACGCTCCTTGGTGGTTTCATCCAGAAATTGTATTCTGATACCAAAGCTGGTAGATAAGGCAAACCAGCTTCTTGTCCTTTGAATTCCATAAGTAGTTCCACCATCATGGCAAAAAATGGGGGCTGGGATCTGGACAAGAAATAGCTTCTGTTGCCATTTGGAATAAAACCATACTGATGAATGAAAAAATCAAAATTTTTAATCATGCCCTCGATCACTCCATGATGTCCGTGAGCTGCCAATCCCAGCATTGTGAAATAACTATCCCAGTAATATATTTCATTGAACCTACCGCCGGGAACTATGTAATCAAATGGAAGTGAGATCAAAGAGGAACCGGGAACTACCTCAAAATTACCTTTCCTCAACAAATGTGACCATAAATTTCGGATGTGTTCTTCAGCATCTTCGTACAAGCTAAATCTTACGCTTTCTTCTTCTGCGGCAAAAGTAAAATGGGTTTCCACAAATTTTTTAACGCCGGTTTCTGATTTATCAGCCAGCAATTGCCATTGTGCAGCTAATTCTTCTGGATTGTGAAGAGGGAGAGCGTCGGCCCATACTTTTCCATCCTTAAACAACTCATACCGATGGACAAGTTGGAACAATTCGGGCAGGGACTCATAAAACGGAGTGGCTGTTGGCGACATGGCTGTGAGTTTGGTTGAATACAAAGATAGACAATGTGTCATTAGATTGTCAGCTAAACATTTTATCTTGCGGAAAAATAGCAGGGTATGGACCACAGTTTACGACTCAAATTTTCATTGTATCTCAATTACTTTGTTTTCGCCATTTTGCTCAACAGCGTAGGCATTGTGATTTTGAAATCCATATCAGTTTATAAGGTACATGAAGTGAAGGCAAGTGAACTTGAGTTGTTCAAAGACCTGCCGATTGCATTGGTTTCCTTAAGTATTGCTTCATTTTTACCAAGATTGGGCTATAAAAAGGCAATGCTTTTTGGTCTGGCATTGGTTGCACTGGGCTGCATCATTATGCCCTTGGGAAGTTCGTTTACTGCGGCCAGAATTTTATTTTTATTAGTTGGCACAGCCTTCGCGCTGATCAAGGTAAGTGTGTATTCAATGATTGGCATGGTCACTCAAAATGATAGAGAACACAGCGCACTCATGAGTAGCATTGAAGGTGTTTTTATGTTTGGCATAGCAATAGCCTATTTTTTATTTCCAGCTTTTAATGTGGAAGGAGATGATGCGGCATGGCTTAGGGTTTATTGGCTGTTGGCAGCATTGTCAATGTTGGCTTTTGTTTTTTTGTGGTTTACCAAAGAAACAGCTCAGGCCGAAATTCCTGGTGCAAACTTTGAGGATGATCTTGTTCAAATGATCAAACTAATGGCGCGTTTGCTAGTATTAGTGTTTGTGATTTCAGCTTTTTTGTTTGTAATGATTGAACAAGGTATTATGACCTGGCTACCTACCTTCAATAAAAAGGTTCTTCATTTACCTGAAAACATTAGTATTATGATGGCCAGTATTTTATCCATAAGTCTGGGTATTGGGCGTTTGTTGGCGGGTTATTTTTCTTCCAAATACGGCTGGAACAAAGTGTTGCTGGTTTGCCTCGCGGCTGCCATGTCGGTTGTTGTTTTTATTTTGCCAAAGACGGTAAATGCAGGCTCTATGCAAATTAATGACTTTAGCGACCTGCCCTGGATAGCGTTTGCATTTCCGCTTGTTGGCTTATTTATCGCTCCCATTTATCCTTTGCTCAATTCAGCCGTTTTGAGTGCATTGCCCAAAAAATTGCACAGTCCCATGACGGGATTAATTGTAATATTTTCTGCCATTGGAGGAACCCTTGGCAGCCGAATGATAGGGTATCTTTTTAAAAATTTGGGGGCAGACCAGGCATTTTACTACACCCTTATACCCATGACGGTATTGGCAGTTTGTGTTGTAGCGTTAAAACAACTTACAATTAATCAGGATGGTTCCTACCATCAATCGTAGTAATTGACCACCTGATTAAACAGATCTTCTAAAAGGTCGTCAATTATATCGTCTTTGTCGAGGGTTGGCCTGGAATAATTTTTATATTCTGAAGGTATTGCCTCCCTGTCTCCCGACAACCGATACTCATAGAGGTCTATGCTCTTGGAAGCATCAAAAGTGCGGTAGTCTGCATCACAAGCTGCGGTTTCTTTCCTTACTTCTGATTTGATTTCCCAGTTAAAGTCAAATCGGGTTTTTTCAACAATAACTTGCCCTCGAAGTATCTTATAAACAGGTGTCTTGATGATATTACCTTTGTCATCCTTTGTGGTGGTATAACCATCTTCAACTTTTTTCTCAAAACTTTTGGTTTCTGTTGATGTGTGTTTTGATTCTCTCAAATCCCTGAAATTTAATTCAATCACACAGTCGCATGGCTTGCATTGACCTTCTGTGTAGAACTTTTTATAAGTACTGCCCTTATTTGATAATTTTGAGAATTGACTTTTAATCTCCCACGATTCCCCAATGTTGAAACCATGATCAATGTCAAACTGGTAATGATAGATGGCCAATTCTAACGATTTTTCAAGCAGACTCTTGGTTTCTTTGTATTTTTTTTGACTATCATAGGATATAAGATCAAGAAAGGTTTCATAGGCAAGTCTCGCTTCTTTTTTATCCTTTTTTACCCTGGCAGTGTCATAGTGATCAATGCCTTTATCGTAAAGTGCTGAGCAGATTTCGTCTTCCAATAAATCCGTATGCTTGTCGAGTTTTGCCTTTTTTTCTATATTGGTAGATTCAAGATAGGATTTAGCTTCTGTTGCCAGCACCAAAAAATTATCACAATCGCTGAACAGTTTTTTCAGCATTTTGAGATCCAGTTTGGCACGGTCTTCAAAACGGTTATTGAGCTCAAGGTACCTCTTGTCAAAGGCATTGTTGAGCAGTGTTTTGTTCTGTTTGAAATCTTTTTCTGCTTTGAGATCTTTCAAACTTTTTTGAATGGCACTTTCGTAATCACCTTTTTGATAGGCTTCTTTGGCTGAGGTGCATGCAATGACAGATAGCAAAACAGCAAAGCCCATAAATTTGAAATACCTCATTTTATTGCTTTTTACAAAGTTATCTCAAATTCATGGGAGCTGATTGTTTTTTTGCTAATTTAATTGATCGCGATCTGTATCATCCTGCTTTTCAATTTGTGGAGGAATGAGGTAATACAGCACCGGTGTCACCAATCGACTGAGCAAGGTGCTGGATATCAAACCTCCAATGAGTACAATCGCCAGTGGGCTGATCAAAGGCGAATGCTCCAATACCAATGGGGTCATTCCTCCTATAGCAGTAAGTGAGGTTAACAGGATAGGTAAAAAGCGCGTTTCAGCACCATCCATTACCGCTTCGTAAAGCCCCATGCCTTTTTCTCTAAGTGCATTGGTATAATCGACCATCAAAATAGAATTTTTAATTTCTATTCCAGCCAAAGCAATGATGCCAACTGTGGCTACAAATGAAAGGGTTTCTCCCGCAAACCACAAGGCCATCAACGCTCCAATGACACCCATAGGTATAACGCTCAATACAATAAGCGTGGATTTGAATGTTCTGAATTCCAAAATCAGAATGGCAAGCAGACCAAATACCGTCAAAATGATAATGGTGCCTAATCCTCCGAAAGATTCCTGGCGGGATTCAACTTCACCCGCAGCCATGAGGCGGTAGGATTTGGGTAGTTTCAATTCTTGTTCCAGTTTTGCAAGAAGGGTAGAAGTCAACTTATCGGTATTATAGCCTTCGGATACAAAACTACTCACCAGCGCATATCGTTCTTTGTTGAAGTGTCTGATCACGGGTGCTGAAGGTTGGAAGCCTATACTGGCAATATTTTTAAGAGGCACAAGTGCACCGCTGGCGGCACTCACCTGAATGCGATCAAAATTTTCAATCGGGTTGAGTGTATTGTCTTTGATCGACAAAACGATGGCATGCTCATCTCCTTCACCGGTGCGCAACTTGCCTATTTCAAGGCCTGCTATCGACATCCTGACCGTGCGGGCCAATTCTGCGCCATTGATACCATAGAGTCCTGCTTTGTCTTTGTCAACGTTTACTCCGATGTCGGTCTTTTCAAAACGCAGATCATTTTTTACATAAAGAGTACCTGGTGTTTTTTTAAATATTGCTTCCACATTGCTTGCCAAAGTTTTAAGTGTATCAAGATTGGACCCCAGTATTCTGATTTCAATGGGAGCGCTAATAGGGGTGCCTTGCTGAAAACGCCTCACCTGCACCTTTGCTCCGGATATTTGAGATAAATCATCACGCAGCTTACTTTCCAGTTTTTGGATTTGTGGTACAGTAGCCTTATCTTCCATAAAAACTACCAATTGGGCTATGTTGTCGGCATTTTGCTTTTGAAATTCATTGTAGTAAATCCGGGGATTGCCTTTTCCTACATTGGAACTCAGATTTTTTACTTCCCCTAACGAAAGAATGTATTTTTCGATTTTGGCAGTGATACTATTTGTATGCTGTAGAGAGGAACCTGGTTCTGTCTCTACTTCAACCAGGATGATGGGTTTTTCACTCGAAGGGAACAAACTGAAACCTATTACCGGTACTATGAGAAGGGAAAGACCAAAAATAAAGGATGCCCCTACTAATGATTTTACTGGATGGGCTATGCACCATTTCAGGAGATTTTGGTAAGGAGTGTTGATGTAGGTTTTAAATGCTCTGAAGAAAAAATTCCCTTCACTGTGTGAATCCTTTTCGTGTGCTTTTAACAATATACTGGATAAAAATGGAATGATGGTCAAAGACACAAAAAGGGATGAAAGCACCGTGACCATTACCGCCATAGGCAACGAACGTATAAAATCTCCAGAACCTTCAGGCATGTTGGCCAAAGGCAAAAATGACAGGATGAGGGTTGCTGTACATCCAATAATGGCCACTACAATATGAGAGGTGGCTGATACAGCTGCAGCCTTGGCCGAAATGCCACCCCGCATGTACCGTTCAATATTTTCTACAACCACAATGGAATCATCCACCAGTAAACCCAAAGCTATAACCATGCCCACTATACTCAATTGATTGAGCGTGTAGCCCATCAGATCGAGCATAAATAAGCCAATGCTCAATGATAAAGGGATGGAAATCATAACCACTATGGATGCTCTCGTACCCAAAGGCAGGAGTGTTAGCAGGACTAAAAAAATGGCGATGGCAAAATCTTTACCCAAACCGGAAAGCCTGTTTTTTACACCCACTTCCTGATCAAATGCCTGACTGATTTGAATGTCTTTTGACAAACTTTTTTCAAAAGATGTAAGAACATCAGCCAATTGCTTTCTTAACTCAATGATATTTCGTTTGTCCTTCATTGCAGTAATAACCCAAACGGATCTTTTGCCATTTTGCCGGGCAATATGATCCGCGTCTTCATGGTCCCAATAGATGTTGGCCACATCTTTTAGCTTGGTGATTCTACCTTCCGGGGTAGATTTAACCACCATTTCTGCTACTTCTTTCAGGTCATTGAATTCCGAATTGGTCTTGATATTGAATTTTCTTTTACCAAGGTCCATATCACCTCCGGGTATGTTGAGATTGTTGGCCTGTATGAGGCCAATGACTTGATTTAAAGCGATGTTGTAGAGTCCGAGTTTTTGCAAATCGAGTTCTACTTTTAGGGTTTGTTCTGGTATGCCCTGAATTTCCACCCATTTTACATCTTTAATTCTCTCTATATCTTTTTCCAATCTTTCTGCTTCTTCTTTTAACGATGTAAATGAAGCGGTTTCTGATACAAGGGCTGTCTGGAGTATGGCTACGTCGCTGCTTGAAGCTCGTTTAACATCAAGTCTGATAATGCCATCCGGTAATTCAGGTCTGATCTTGTTTATTTCTCTTATGACATCATTGTTTTTGGTTTCAACGTCTACGTCGTAGGTAAATTCAACCAGCATTACCAGTAAACCGTCGTTGATGGTGCTGGTAATTTTTTTAATGTCGCCCAGTTGATATAATTCTTCTTCAATGGGCTCAGCTACCAATTGTTCCATATCGGCAGGAGTAGTACCGGGGTACACAGCGATGATGGAAAAGATGGGTGCTCCAAAAGGTGGATCTTCAGCACGGGGCATATTTTTCAAAGAATTGAAGCCAAGCAGCAAGAGTGCAACAAAGACTACCAATGTAAACTGATAGTGTTTTACAAAAAATTGAACAAATTTCATCTCTGCCGATTTAGGGTTTAATTTTGATGACATCACCGTCTTCCAGATACATGGCACCGGTTGATATTATTTCATCCTGAGCGCTAATGCCCGAAAGAACTTCGACCCGATCTTCCATGAGTTGTCCCGTAATTATTTTGCGCAACCTTGCTTTACCATTTTCATTAACAAAAACATAGGAAGTATTGCCGCTGGAACGTGTCAGGCATTCGATCGGAATGCTAAGAATATTATTATTAGAATGGGTGTTTATGGAAATTTTTCCTAATAGGCCTACGGCCAAATCGGAGGGCCTTTCTTTAAATGAAAACTCAGCATCAATCAAGCTGCTTGCATTGCCGGCAATCACTGCCTTTTCAGTGAGGGTAACTTCATATTGTTTTCCTGGATTGGCATCAAGCGTAAAAGTTGCTTTTTGACCTGGTTTTAATTGGACCCAGTCGCGATCTATGAATCCTGCTTTAACCTTCCAGTCAGCACCTGAGGTACCTATGATGGCATAGACAGGCATACCCGGTGCGGCCATTTCTCCAGCATGTACAATCTGTTTAACGATTCTACCATCTATGGGCGACCTTACTTCACTGTACTGTTTATTAAATTGTATTATTTCTTTTGTTTTTTTGGCTACTGCTACGGCAGTGGTGGCATTTTGAACCTGTTCGAGGGTAGCTACGCTGTCTGCATACAATCTCTCTGCCCTTCCTTTGTCGCGTTCTGCCTTCCCCAATGCCTCGCTAGCCTGTTGAAGTTGTGCTTCGATTTCAGCCAGGTTGAGTCTGGCCATCAACTGACCTTTTTTTACATAATCACCCTCTTCAAAGTAAGTTGCGGCTACGATGCCACCGGTTTTAAAGGATGGCTTTGCTTCTTGTCCGTTGGTAATGATACCGATGGCAGTAGTTGACAAATGGCTGCCAGCAGAAGAGGCATGTACCGTTACTACCATGGTGGTATCCAGATTTGCCGGTTTTGATGTTTGTTCTTTTTCTTTTGTGCTGCACTGCAAAAAGAAAAGACCCGATAGCAGCAGAATGAATAGTTGTTTCATATGTGTATATTGTTAATGTCTAAGGAATGTTAATGATGGCTAGAGCATATACCCATTCACTCCATTTGATCCATGCGTTGTAGCGTGAAAGTTGGTATTGAATCTGGGTTTGGGTTAGTTGGGTTTGGGCATCCACCAATTCAAGATAACTGGCGTTTCCTTCTTTGTACCTGGTATAACTGTCTTTGTAAAATTGTTGGGCGGCTGATACACGCGGAGCAAATTTTTGTGCCTGATCAATGGCGGTAAGCAAGTTGGTCTCTGCGTTTGTAACCTGCAAATGGATCAGATCCTGTGTGTGACTGTATTGTGCCTGTTGGGCCTCCATCCTGGCTTTGGCTGCATCTTTTCTAAAACTGTGCCTTTTGTTGTCGAATAAGTTTATGTCGAGGTTGATGCCCATCAGCACATAAGGCTGCCAACCAAAATTAAAAGCTTGGGATCCCAAACTCAATTGAGCTCCCAGTCGAGGTTTGTAAAAATTGTTTTCTTTGTCTGTAGCCAGTGCCAACATTGAGGTCGCAGTTTGTAGCTGTAACAATTCTTCCCGGAGTCGTTGGCTTGTTATTCCACCCAATGGCAATTCTTCCAGCGTGTTTAATGCCTGATTGCCGAGGGTGTCGCCGGTAAGGAATTGGAAATAGTTTTGTGCGTTATTTTTTAAGGCGGTGGCTTCCAAATATTGTCCTTCAATTTGAGCCATCTGTGCGTCTATTCTTCTAAGTGCATAAATAGGCGCTACCTCATTTTTGACCATGCTTTGGGTCGCTCTTTTTGCTTCGCTCATCAACACAGTGGCTTCCTGGTAAATCTGCTGCAAGGCCCTGCTGCTCTCAACCTGAAAAGTTGCGGTCATTACTTCTTTTGACAATTGTCGTTTAAACGCTCTTACTTCAAGTGATTTTGCCTCACTTTCCAATACTTTGAGCTTTTGATTGAGGGCAAGATCGGGGTAATAAATAGGTTGATTAATCACCACCTTGGCATCATAGAAATTGTTGGGAAAAAAGTTGATTTCCTGGTTTTGCAGGTTTGAAAATTGCTGTGTTCCGGTAAGTGAGTTGAG
>CALMWS010000410.1 GCA_937870795.1 uncultured Bacteroidota bacterium
TTAGCTTCCTTTGAATTGAGCCTTTCTTTTTTCTACAAAGGCACTTGCTCCCTCTCTGGCATCATCGGTAACGAGGCATTGGCCAAACAGGTCATACTCCATTTTATATCCTTCACCTCCGGCATGTACACATCTGAGTATGTAGTCGATGGCAATAGGAGCCTTCTCTGCAATTTTCAACAACAGCGCTCTGGAAGTAGCTACTTCCGTACCTGCCTCACAAACGTGGTTGACAAGACCCAGTCTCAGGGCTTCATCCGCATTGATCATATCCGCGGTTAACAACAATTCTATGGCTTTTGCCCTTCCAATGTATGACGCCAATCGCTGCGTGCCTCCGTAACCGGGCAACAGCCCCAGATTCACTTCGGGTTGCCCAAACCTTGCTTTTGCCCCTGCTATGCGCATGTGACAAGCCATGGCCAGCTCGCATCCTCCACCCAGGGCAAAACCATTAACGGCGGCTATAACGGGAGCATGGAAGTTTTCTATGGCAAAATATACATCCTGTCCTTTTTTTGACAAGGCCGACCCTTCTTCGGCGGTTAGGGATGCAAATTCTTTGATATCTGCGCCGGCTGCAAATGCCTTTTCACCAGAACCTGTAATGATGGCCCCACGGATGTCTCTGTTGCCTGCATTTTCTCTAAAAAAAACACCCAACGCTTCCATGACCTCTTTATTGATGGCGTTGAGCGCCTCAGGCCTTTCGATCGTTAGCAAGGCGATGCCTTCTTCAATTTTGACTGATACCATGGTTGTTATTTTTAATCAGGCAGTGACTTGCGATTCTTTGATCTTAATGCCTTCATTAAAATCTGTCTCTGAGTCACGTGATACATTGATGCCTCCTTTATTATCTCTTATCGTTCTTGAAAATAAGGACATTTCAGGATCTGTGAGAAACTTCCAAACCAATTTTGTCCATGAAGTATGTGAAACAAGATTGTTGTAATACTCGGGCGCTATGGCTTTGATCTCCGGCAATTTGTTCCAGGGCACATAAGCAAAGTCGTGGTGCTCATTGTGATAGCCTACATTGAAAGCAATTTTGTTCAACGGCCCGTAGTAACTATAGGTTTCCTGCGGGGCAGCTACCAGGTAATGCTCCTGGATCCACCTGCCTCCCAGTGGGTGGAGGCCAACTGAAAAGAAAAACGATGCCACCAGATAAAGCAGGGCTTTGTATCCAAAGAAATAAAACAGCGTTGCATCTACTGCCAATACTACTACCAGGTCTATCCACATCCAGAGGCTGCTAAACTCAACCTCTTTTAGCCTTGGTGGACGGGTCAGTTGAAAGATGGGAAAAAACAACAGCCAGATAGCCTTACCCAAAAAGCTATTGCCTATCAATTTTGCCTCCCAAACACTCGGTATATCGGCATCTATTTCGTAATTGCCCTGAAAAGCATGGTGCTTCAGGTGGTATTTCCTAAACTGTACAGAACTCGGAAAACCATTGGGAAGGTCACACAGTATGCCCGACCATAGATTGGCAATCCTGGATTTGAAGACCATGTTGTGTGCGCATTCGTGGATCAGGGTAAACAAAGCGTGATTGGCAAAGGCTCCAACAGCATAGGCAAGCAAAAGGATCCAGTACCACGCCAGCGAAGACGAAACCCAGGCAAGTGTGAGTTGCATGCCTACAATGGCCACGATAAAAACAAAGGTCATGGGATTACGTCCCATCAGGTTTTTGATTTGGGGATACTTTTTAATTATTTCACGGGTACGCCCGATGTGTGGTTCCGCCTCAAGGCTGACCAAAAATTCTTTCATGATGAGTGATTATTAAGTTGCATCAAAGATAAGGCAAAGACTTCAATTTACCTTATAATGTTTTGTGCAATCTATGCTTCTCCTGGCGTCGCTTTGCCGTCGTCTTTGAATACGCTGTAACCGGCAGCTATGGTGAGTAATAAGATGACAATGGAAAAGAAGCCCAGTGAGGAGTAATGATCGAGTTTGCCGTTTGGGTTTTTGGTTACCACCCAACCCGCCACCAATGAAGCCGAGCCTGTACCCACCTGTTGCATAAATGAATTAAAACTTTGAAAGCTTCCCCTGAACTTAGGCGAAACCACGTTGCTGATGAGGGTGCTAGCGGTCACTCCCCTGCCCGTTGCCACTGTAAACCAAATGCAAAAGACCACAATGACCCATGCTATATGTATTTGTGGCAAATGGGTGATGAGGGCTACCAGGGGCAAGCTGGCAAGCAGGCAGATGATGTATGTCCGCCACTTGCCGTATTTGTCAGACAAGGCTCCGATGATGCGGGCTGCAAAAAACGAGCAAATGCCCCCAAAGAGGTAAACCATGGGCGTGAGCCGCTTGTCAAAACCCATGTTAAATTCGAGATAAGGATTAATAAAGGGAATGATCATAAAATGTCCCATAAACATGAGCCCCGAAAACAATAGGGCCATTCTTTGCCGGGGATCTTTGATTACATCAAACATTACCTGGCCTGAAGATGCCTTTTGGGCCTCATCCAGGTGAGAAGTCATAGAGGGTATATCGCTGCGCAAAAATGGAAGCAGGGTTATGCCCAGAATGGCCACCAGGATGAAAGGTGCGTGCCACGAAATCAGATTGGCCAGGAATAAGGCAAAGGGCACACCAATGGTTGATGAAACGGCAAAAGCTGCCATCACCTTGCCCATGGCCTTGCCCCTGCGCTCAAAGGGAATGAGATCGGCGATAATGGAAATGACCTGCGCCGCCAACAGCCCCCCAAAGAGGCCGGCTGTGACCCTCGCTAATAGCAGGTATTCATATCCGGGTGCCAGTCCGCAAGCGAGCGTACCCATCAAAAAGCCAATGTAAGCCCTGATGAGGATTTTTTTACGGTCGAATTTGTTGGCATAAAAAGCAGCCAGAAAACTGGAAAGTCCGGCACTAAAGGCGTAGGCACTCACCAAGATGGTAAACTCTGAAGCAGACAGACCAAAGGATGGAATGAGGTAGTTGCCCAGAGGCATCATGATCATGAAATCCAGGATGTGGGTAAAGTTGATGGCCGCCAATAAAAAAAGTATCCTGGATTCCCTGATCTGCATATAATTTAATTGATGATTTTTTTCTTCAATGCTTCAAATTCTTCGTCGTTGATCAGCCCCTTTTCTTTCATTTCGGCCAATTCTTTGATTTTGTCTACCAGTGAAGAAGCCGACGCATTGTTTTGGGCTTTTTCCTGTTGCTTTTGCATTTCTTTGGCTATTTCCTTGCCTTTTTCAAATTTTTCGTTATAGTATTTCTTGAATCTTGCCGGATCAAAATCGAGCATGGTGCCGCCGGTTTCAAAATGTTTTTTGAAGGCTTCTCCCAAAGCATAACTGGTGGCTCCTGAAAGCACTGCCATGGTCACTCCTCCCAAAACAGAACCTACACCGGGTATAAATTTGACCGCTCTTGCGCCCAATCTGGCAAGACCTGTACCTGTGAGGGCTGTAATCCTGGCTTTCCCTTCGGTTTGTTTAAAATCGATATCGTATAAGGTAGCCAACTGGCGGATCATGTCCAGCTGAATGGCACTCACCGCAAACATATCTACTACCGGCACCGGAATCAAGCCTGCTCCCATAGACCAGATCATGTGGTTTTTGATAATGGATCCCGCCTCTTCACTTCTGTTTTTCTTAACTGTATCACTCATGTTTCAGTTTTTATAATTAGAATACAAAAGTGGCATCATTCGTTCGATTCTAACGAATAATTTCGATCAACCCCCTGATTTATACGATGGTTTAAACCAGTTCTTCCAACCAATGGAAGGTATCAGGTACGTCCTGGGTGCGCAATTTGTTGATGGTATCCTTGATCATGGGAGCAATGGTATACTTAGATGGATCCAATTCAATTTTCTCCTCCTTGTAACCAATCAGGCTCACCGGGCTCACCACAGCGGCGGTGCCGGTGCCAAATACTTCCTGCAAGGTACCGTTTTGACTGGCCAATACCACTTCATCGATAGATATAGGGCGTTGAACAACTGTGATGCCTTTGCTCTCTAACAATTCAATGGCACAAGCCCTGGTAATGCCTTTAAGGATGGCACCATCGGTAGCAGGGGTAATGACTTCATTGTTGATTACAAAAAAGATGTTCATGGTACCCACCTCCTGCACAAATTTGTGGTGGATGGCATCGAGCCACATGATTTGGTCGTAGCCTTCTTCTTTGGCCAGCTTGGCAGGCAGCAGTGAAGCAGCGTAGTTGCCAGCTGTTTTGGCCTCTCCTACCCCTCCCTGTACGGCGCGAACATAAAATTCGTCGGCTTTCAATTTTACAGGTTGGTTGTAATAAGGCCCAACCGGCAGGCACATGATGATAAATTTATAGGTATCTGATTGTCTTACCCCAATTGATTCATCGGTGGCGTACATCAGCGGACGGATGTAAAGTGCGCTGCCTTCCTGAGGTGGTATCCAAGCTACATCGAGGGCTACAAGCTTGCGCAGACCATCGAGGAAAAGTTCTGCAGGAATTTCCGGCATACACATTCTTCTGGCAGATTCGTTGAGTCTGATTGCGTGTTGTTCAGGGCGAAACAAAAGTGCATTCCCTGCCTTACTTTTGGATGCTTTCATACCTTCAAAAATTGCCTGTCCATAGTGCCAGGCCAGATTTCCGGGATGTGTAGGGATCATATCCAACGGAAGAATCTCAGGGTTGACCCATTGACCGTCTTTATAGTCTACTACAAACATGTGGTCTGTAAAGATCTTGCCAAACGGAATGTTGTTGAAATCCAAAGAATCGATTCTGGAATTGGCGGTCCTGGTAATTTTAATGTCCTGATGCATGCCAATGAGGTTTAGGAATTAACTAACTTTGTTGCTTCCCCAAAGCAAACGATGTTTGGTAAAGGGGACTTCGCAAAGGTAAAAGGTAAATTTTATATTTTAAAAATTATTTTTACGAAATTTTATTATTTTAAAAAGGTTTTAACCATACATTGTTCTAAATCGATATGACCGATCTTTATTTTGATATTAAACCAAAAGCAGAAGAAAATAAGGTGCCGGAATGTGACAACTTATTGTTAGTACCAGAAAAAGAGAAAAACGAAAGTAGTGTGACTTTGATCAAAGCCATCATTAC
>CALMWS010000411.1 GCA_937870795.1 uncultured Bacteroidota bacterium
TCTAAATGTTTCAAAAAAAAAGCCCGAGCTCTTTGTTACGAATTAAGTCTATATGAGGACTATCAATGTATTGCCGCCTCCTGAAAGATTTCTCTCATCATAAATGCATTTTACTTTTTATCAACATGAAGGGAATTGAGAGAATTCAGACTTTTCACTTAAAATGATAGCCTCATTAATTCCCTTAATTTTCTAAATGATTAAAAAAAACGCGTCTCATTTCAAGTTTATAATTCTATATATGGAAACTCCTTTATTGACGATAAAACAAAAATTCCTTATGCAGTTGTACACATGATTCTAGTATACCGTGTTTCTGACAATATTAAGGTAATTTAGAGCCTTTCTTAATGTACGGAAAGTTGCATGATTACTTCCTTTCAGCAGGATAATCCGGTATATTAAGCCCAAGGTTTATGTCTCTTTGCGCATACCAGATATTATCTTTCTTTTGCAAATGTACAACACCGCTGCCGCCCCTCTTTTCCATCCGTGCCGGATAGGTTGAATCCAACAATTCATCATCATCAAAAACGATGTCATCGATGTAGTAATCACTTAGATCGTTTGGCTCTTTGACGGTAAGATGGATATGCGCTGGAATTGTCCTGTCGGGATAAGGCGCAGGTCGGATCGTGTAAATGGAGTATTCTCCCTTTTCATTGGTCTTTACCCAGCCCCGAAGCGCACCATGGCTCTGACCATTCCTTGGCTTCATACTGTAGGGTAAGGCAGCATCGTGCACGTACAAACCCTGCTCATTGGTATGGTAATAGTACACAATGACATTTGCAGCCACATTGCTTCCATCGATATTGATGACCTTGCCGGTGACGATCAATTTTTCTTTCCCCGCAATCCATGCACTACTTGTGTCAACCTCATTCAACTCCTTGGGTATGTCGTCAAACATCCAGCCTAAGTGTTCAAACGGTCCACCTACGATTTTATTCGTAGGGTTGTGGGTGTGACTTTTAGCTGCATCCTTACAGGAATAAAATAAAAGGATACAGTATAAACAGATGAGCCTTAGCATGGCAAGATATTTCATGATAAAATCACTTTTAAACTTCACTAAAAGACCAAAGTTACTAAAAGAGGTAAAACAGTTCGATACGATTTTAATACATCTCAAACAATATAAACTGCCTTTAAGGCAATCAGATTTGAAGCAGTAAAACGGAAACACCATCTTTGGAACATCAAAATTTCAAAAAATGATTCATTTCGAAGATACGATCGATACAATTGAGGAAAGACAAAATAGCAAAATCGGGAAAACAGCTGCCTTATCCACAGTGTATTCAGCCTTATGCCAAATAATGAGAGCTGAAGGCTTAACATATGATTTGGTTAGCAGATCAGAAGCTTTGTTTACATTGTGCACTGATGACATAGCAACGGATTCAGAAAAATTGTTAGCCACACTTTTTTTGAAATCATTGAACAAGAAACTGCATTCAGAGGTCATTACAGAAAATATTTACAACCGAATTGCAGGTGTCTCACAAATAGAACTTTTTGATATCCTAATTGCCAAATTTCCCTTTGTTAAATATAGTCAGGAATTGGTGAACGGCGCTATTGCTGACATTTTACGTGAACAGGAAAGTGCCAGCATCATTGATATCGGAGTGGGTCTTGGCACCCAGATGGTCAATGTAATTTCCCGTATTCCCGCCAATTCAAAATTAAAAAAATTGGTCATTGTAGGCGTGGAACCTTTTACGGATGCCTTGGCCATTGCCGAAAAAAACATCCTTGCGTTGAAAGGAAATGTCCCCTTTGAACTCTCATTTATACCAGTGCCCGACTATGTCGAAAATTTTGATTTTACAACCCTCAACAACCTTAAAGGATCGATCATTGTCAATGCTTCGCTTGCGCTTCACCACATCAAAACCATGGAAGAGCGAAGGGCTACTCTAAAAAATATTCAAGCCCTTCAACCTGTGTCGCTGTTTATGATTGAACCCAATGTCGATCATTTTGAGAGTAACTTTTACAAAAGATTTGTAAACAGCTGGAATCATTTTTACTGCTTGTTTAGCGTTATTGATCAACTTGAAATAACGAATGATCAAAAAAATGGGCTTAAACTTTTTTTCGGTAGGGAAATTGAAGATATCATTGGCAAAAAAGAAGAAGATAGATTTGAAAAACACATGCCTGCTCAAAAATGGATTGATCTACTACAACATAGCGGATTCACAAGCTGTAGTGACCTCCTTAAAGCAAGTTTTGTGGCAGAGCCTGGCGTAATCATCCAAAATCAAAGTGAAGGCTTTGTGGGTTTTACCTACAACGATGAAACAGCACTGGCCCTGATCCATGCCATTCAACAAAATACACCTGTAACAAAATAGCATTGCAATGAATCACTTTTTCAGCAAAAATTTGATAAACGCCACTGCCAGAATTAGTACAGCCAATGCCAGCGGGAAGTACAAGTTGGATAAAAATGAACAATCACTCGATGTAGAAATTCAACAAAAAATAAAAGTGCTCGAAAATTTAATGCACAGTGATTGGCATCGTTATCCCTCCGCAGACCTTACCGACATTGAAGAAAAGGTAGCGCAATACTGTGGACTTCAAGCTAACAACATTGTGTTGGGTGCGGGATCAGCATCGATCATTACTACCCTGCTCAACTACCTGGCCATCAATGGTAAAAAATTGGTGATTACCCACCCCAGTTATTCCCTGTTTGAATACCACTGCAATACCTATCAAATTCCTTTTACACCGTGGCTGCTCAATCAGAATTTAGAATTTGATTTGAGTAAACTCCCACAGCTCGACCATAACTCGGTGCTGATAGTAACTTCTCCCAACAATCCAACAGGAAATGCCATTACCAAGGTTCAGTTGGAAACCATATTGAAAAGCCATCCTGAAACAATGGTTATTTTAGATGGCGTGTATACTGAATTTGGCCAGGAAGATTTTACATCCCTGATATCGTCATACAACAACCTGGTGGTGATCAGGTCATTCTCAAAAGCTTTTCCGATGGCAGGATTGCGATTGGGTTATCTTTGCAGCAATGAGAAAATGGCGGCCATTGTAAAAAAACTCATGCTTCCATTTTCAATCAATGCGCTCACACTTAGTTTTGCCAGAGAAATCTTGTTTACTGCGTCTTTCATGATGGAATCAAAAAAAAGGGTATTGTCGATCATCAGTGAAAGGGAAAAAATGAAGGCAGCAATCAAAGCAATGGAATGCTTTCAAAAATTTACATTATACAATTCTGAAGGAAATTTTATACTGCTGAGATTACACGATGAAAAAGATCATGCCCTTTTATTGGATGAATTAAAACACAGCGGCATCCGGGTTTTGAATACAACAAACTTTACGCTGCTTCAAAATACCATCAGGGTATCCATAGGCACAGCTGAAGAAAACATGCTTTTTTTAGACTGTTTGTCTAGCTGCTTCGTTAAATCCGATTGTCCTGTATATCCTTTGCTTTACCCTGTTAGCCCTACACTAACTTCAAAACTTGAATCTATTCATTACAACTAATTCCCCGATTTTTATATTGGCTTAAGCCAGTAAATTGTTATTGTTTAACCCTGATTCTCCGGCACCATAGCCGGGGGTCAGGTATTTGTTTTGATGCACCCTGGTATTCTCATCCCTAAACGTTTAGCAGTAAAACTGACTATGACTTGTAAGTTTAGAATAATAAGCCAGGCTTCAATTTCCATTCAATCCATGTTCTGTTCCATTAGATTCAAAAAATGCCCGTTGATTTAGGTTTATTCTTTCGCCCAATATTTTGATATGATCTTTGAACCACAAACAACATAAATAGAAAAATCAGATGGGCAATTACTCGCAACAACCAACAAGTGGATTCAAAGGATCAAAACTCAAATCATTTTTAGTAATGATGAATATTGTGTTATCATGGTCTATACTTAATGCGCAAAATGTAGGCATAGGTACTAACAACCCTAGTGCCAAACTTCACATTTTTGGTAACAGTATAACCGGGACCCAACATTTAAAACTGGAAGAAAATGACATAGATTATGCCAGATTGGGCTATTACAATAATGGCACTACCAATTTTTGGGAAACAGCTGCATTCTCAGATGAAACAGATGCAAACTCTACTTTTAATATATTTAACAACAATACCGGAAATCTTTTAACAATCAAAGGAAATGGCAACATAGGTATAGGATACAATTTTCCAACATTCCCGTTAAATTTTGCCAATAAAACAGGAGGAAAGATATCGTTCTGGAACAGTGGCCCCAATTCAAACTATGGCATTGGTTTGCAAGATTATAAATTACAAATTCACACTGCTTCTTCAGCAGATACAATGGTATTTGGATATGGCAGTTCTACTAACCTTACAGAATTGATGCGCATCCAGGGCAATGGCAATGTAGGAATAGGTACTAAAAATCCAACCTACAAGCTTGATTTAGCCGGCAGACTTCGACTGCGTCAGGCATCAGGAACAGCGGGAATTTATTTTGACGGTATTACTTTGCCAACCCGATCTTTTATCGGTACCCTGGATGATGATCACGTTGGGCTATTTGGTAGTGTAGTTGGATGGAATTTCCTTATGAATGTAAACAATGGAAATGTGGGCATAGGAGAATCGGCTCCTGCGTATAAATTAGATCTAAAGGGTAGATTGAGAATCCAGCATTCACCGGGTGCATCTTCAGGCTTGGTTCTTGATGGTCCTACACAAGCCATCAGATCTTTTATTGGCACAATGAACGATGATTACATTGGAATGTATGGTTATGGTGGTATCGGTTGGAATTTTGTAATGAATACCCAAAATGGCAATATTGGAATAGGAACAACAACACCTGCCAGCAAACTAGATATTGAGGGTGGCATTTCCATAGGTGCAAGCTTTGCCGGATCTGCAGCAGCACCAGAAAATGGAGCCATTATTGAAGGAAATTTAGGTTTGGGCACATCTACCCCCCTCTACCCTTTAAATTTTGCTAATACAACAGGTCAAAAAATTTCATTCTGGAACACCTCGCCTACCAGCAATTATGGCATTGGTCTGCAGGATTTCAAATTACAGATTCATGGATCTACAGCACTGGACAATGTTGTTTTTGGGTATGGAAGTTCATCCAATCTCACTGAGACCATGAGAATCCAGGGGGATGGAAAAGTAGGCATTGGTACTCAAACACCTGCCAGTAAATTGGATGTAAACGGAGGCATATCCGTTGGTGCATCCTATGCTGGCATTACAGCGGCACCGGCCAATGGCGCTCTGATCGAAGGCAATGTAGGTATAGGTACCACTGCCCCTGTATATAAGCTGGATGTAGCTGGCAGGCTAAGGCTAAAACATTCAACGGGTACCGCCGGAATCTATTTCGATGGGGTAACAATGCCCACGCGATCCTTCATTGGAACCTATGATGACAATCATCTTGGATTATTTGGATCAGGTTCAGGATGGTCATTTTCAATGAATGTAAATAATGGAAATATAGGGCTTGGCACCATGGCTCCCACCACCAAGTTGGAAGTAAATGGATATACTAAACTTGGAAGTGATGCCCCTGCTATTAAAATAAAAAAACTTACAGGTACCATGCCGGCAACTGCTATTCAGCTACTGGTACCACATGGTCTAGATGTTAATAAAATATTATCTGTTACTGTTCTCGTAGAGATGGAAACCGGTGGAGGGGCCAAAACATTTGTCCCCCATGCCATTACTTCAACCGCGAATGTTGAATACGCTTATACGATTTCAGGAAATAACATTGCTCTTTCACCAAAACCAGCCAATTCAAGTCTGATATTGTCAAAACAGTATAAAATTCTAATCAACTACGAGGAATAATAATACATCCAGAAAATAGAACGCTGCTGTTTAATTTAAAAAAAATACTCTAAAATCAATTTATCCATAAAGCAATGAACCCAAAGAATAAAAATCCTAAACAAATATTTGTGACACTTACTATATTTTTTTTACTGCCTTTAACACCTTCAACTTCTTCAGCCCAAAATGTAGGAATTGGTACAGCTGCACCAGCAGCCAAATTGGATGTCAATGCAGCGTCAACATTCATTTCGAGATTTAATTCCAATACCAACCAGGGTTTTATTACAGTGTCTGAAAACAATATTCCGCGAGCCTATTTTGGGAGTTATGCAGGTGCTGCAGAGGATGTGGATTTGGGTACTACTGCGAGCAATTTGCCTGGCAAGCTGCATTTAACCATTCAATCCAATCCAAAACTCACCATAGACAATTCAGGCAATGTGGGTATTGGAACAATGGTTCCTTCAGAAAGATTAGAAGTTTCCGGAAATCTAAAAATGAATGGAGAGATCAAACCGCAAGGCATATCAGGAACTTCAGGACAGGTACTTACCTCCAATGGCAATGGCACCATGCAGTGGGCCACACCAGCGGCCGTGAATAGTACGAGTGGTGGAAATGGAGGGTGGGGAGATTGTAGCATACAAAATATTGATTCCTATCAGCCAGTGGTGAACCCAGGATCAGCCAATGGAGATAACTTTGGGAACGCTGTAGCAATTTCAGGGAATTACGCCATTGTTGGATCCTTTTTCGATATGGAAAATGGAATGGCAAATGCCGGATCTGCTAGTTTTTATAAATATGATGAGCTCTCTAATAATTGGCAACACATTTCCAAATTTTTAGATGCCACACCGGGAGTTTCGGAACATTTTGGGTATTCGGTTTCAATTTCAGATGATTATGCTGTGGTAGGCAATGCAAAAGATACAGAATTTGGTATAACCAGATGCGGATCTGCAACGGTATTTAAAAGAAACAATGTCTCCAACAACTGGGAAAGTCAGGGTAAATTGTTTAATCTTAATCCTGCACAAGATGACAATTTTGGGTATTCGGTTTCTATATCAGGTGATTATATTATTGTTGGTGCCAATTATGATGATGAGAATGCAATAGTAAATACTGGATCAGCAGTAATATTTAAGAGAAATACAAGCACCAATATTTGGGAAAATCAAGGCAAAATTATTAATCCGGCAGCCGCAAATTCTGATTTTTTTGGATCCTCTGTTTCCATCTTTGGCGATTTTGCAATTGTGGGAGCACCAAACGACAATGAAAACGGGATTTATTGTGGTTCAGCTACTATCTTTAAGTGGAATAACAATAATAATACTTGGGAGAGTCAGGGAAAAATAATAGGTCAAACACCTACCAGTAATGAGCAATTTGGAACATCTGTGTTTTTGAATGGAAAATACCTTGCTATAGGTACGCTCTATGAATATCAAAACAACCTTTATAACGGCTCGGTTACCCTGTATACTAAAAATCAAAACACAAACACATGGGAGTTTTCAAAGATAAAGAATGGCCCTTCCTCAGCTGCGGGAGACAGATTCGGTGGTTCTATATCAGTTTCTGACAATTACCTGATGGTTGGTGCCGATTATCGAACAGAGAATGGGAATTTAAATGCGGGGTCCGTAACAATTTATAAGAGATATGAAAATAATTGGATAGAACACGAAAGTTTTTCATGCCCTGTCACAGAGGCGCAAAGTAGATTTGGATTTTCGCTAAGCCTGGATCCCAACAGCCGAAAGTTTGTTGTTGGTGCTCCAGGATTCGACAATTATTCAGGTTTAGTCAATTTTGGACAAATAAAATAATTTCGACTAAGGTTTGGAGAGCTTTGGCTGACAGTTTAAATTAATAAATATACAGTTCAATCGCAAATTTGAACAAAATTCACTCGTATCTCCTTATGTGAGCATTTTCTGACTATTTTGAGTTAAAATTATTGCAAATAATATCCTTTGAAAGCCCATTTTTCAAAATCCATTGCCACTTTTTCAATGCTACTGTATCTGGTACTTACGCTGCAGGGCCAATCCAGCTCCTACAACTTTCATAAATTAGGCTTGGAGCAAGGGTTGAATGACGGAATTGTAAGAGACATTGGCCAGGATAAATTTGGATACATTTGGGTGGCTACCATTGGAGGTCTCAATCGATACAATGGCAAAACTTTTACCAAATATCTTCATACTACCGGAGATACACTAAGTCCGTACAGAAGTCAGCCAAGAAGCATTCACAGTGATCTTTCTGGAAGGCTTTGGATAGGTTTTGAAACCGGACTGATGCAATATAACTTTGCAAACAAAAATTTCATCAGAAACAAACACTTCAACAATTTATTCATCCATAAAATTATAAGCATTTCTGAAAACGTATTGTTTATAGGTACAAATAAAGGCTTGTTCAAATATGATGTTCTAAATGACACAGCAATCAATTATGCCACTTCACCACTCAAAAAACATCTTCCACTCAAAGACAATAAGGTCTTTGATATCAAATACAAACAAGGCATTTTATACTTGGGTACACAAAATGGTTTGGTATACCTTAATGAAGAAACCGATGCTGCAACCTATGAAAATAATACACAGTTACTCAATCTGCCAATACCATCTCTGGACATTGATGCATCAGGAAATGTATGGATTTGCAGTTATGGTGCCATAAAACTTGCAAGGTTGAATGTGAAAGATCACAATTTCGAAAATTATAATCATATCCTGGAAATTGGTAATGACAGCCAGCCCTTCCACGTACCTGCCTGCCACATTGATCAAAAAAACAGACTTTGGGTGATTACGGTACAAGTGGGTTTGATGTTATACGATTCCATTTCGAATTCATTCATAAAAATCAAACACCAGGAAAACATACCATCAAGTCCCATTGGCGATAGTTACAGGTGCATTTTTGAAGATAACAGCGGCTTAATCTGGCTGGGTTTCGATGTGGAAGGGGTCAATTATTTTAATCCTGATAAAAATCAATTTTATACCCTTCTTCCCTTCCCTGAACAAAGCGGTAAAAAATTGAACCGGGTAGGCAGGGCCGTAACTGTTGACAAAAATGGCAATCTCTGGCTGGGCAACCATGACGGGCTTTCCAGATTAAATCTGGCCTCCAAAAAATATGAAATTTTTAGAAATGAACCGGGTCAAAAGGAAGTGCTGGTTTCCAATCACATTAGGTCCCTTCTTTCTGATGATGAAAACAATATTTGGATTGGCACCAACAATGGTGTGAATAGATATAACAGCACAACAAAAAAGATTGAATTTATTCATCAACTCCCAACCAGTTTCTATAATTCAATCAATATGGATAGAAGCGGCAATGTTTGGTTCTGTACCAATGACAGTGCTGCTTTGTATTCTTATTCCAAACAAACTAAATCCTTTAACGCTATTACTGAAAACTCTGCCTTCAAACCATTAAACCGATATGCTCCAGCTTCCTATTTTCTTGAAGATAAAAAGGCTCGTTGGTGGATTTCCTATGGCAGAAAAGGAGTGGTGATGTACGACCCTGAAAAGAAGGCATTAAAACACTACTCAGCAAGTGATTCTACAACAAACGGGATCATAGGCAACCAGGTTATCGATATCAAAGAAGATAAAAATGGCGTGATCTGGCTGGCCACACTTAACGGGCTGTCGTCCATTAACGTGGATCAAAATATTGTGACTTCTTACAGTATAAAAAATGGTTTGGTATCCAACATGGCTGGACCATTGGTTATAGATAATGCCAACAAACTTTGGGTTGGCATCAATGGTGGTTTAACCCTGATAGAAGAAAACAGAAAATCAATTACTACTTATACTGAAGCAGACGGTATTTCTTCCACAGGTTTTCCCGAACATGCTGGGATAAAAACAGCAGACGGCCATATTATATTTCCATCCAATATAGGCTATTTGCTCTTTGATCCTGGAAACTTTAAAGATGATACCAATTTTTATCCTTTTTACATTTCCCAATGCAGAGTGCTTGACAACGAAATAGTAAGCTTCAACGAAGAAGGACAAACTCCACAACTCATGCTTAGTCATGAAAAATCGTCCTTCACTTTTGACTTTGTTGCCCTCAATTTTAAAAAACCCGACAAAACCTATTTTGCCTATAAGCTGGAAGGCTTTGAGAAAAATTGGCATTATACCACTGAGCCTCATGCAACTTACACCAATGTACCAGGTGGCAACTACCGGTTTTTAATGAAATCATCCGACACAAATGCCAACTGGGATAATATTAAACCCAGGCAGGTTAGCATCACTCTGGCTACTGTCTTTTACAAAACCACATGGTTTGTTCTTCTCACTCTATTAATTATAAGTGCCATAATTTATTACATTTATACCAACAGAAGCAGGCAACATAAGCAGCTGTACGATTTAAAAAATAAGGCACAGTTGCTGGAAAAGGAAAAAGCAACCGCCATGTTTGAAAATTTAAAACAGCAACTCAATCCTCATTTCCTTTTCAACTCTCTTACCTCCCTATCAGGTCTGATTGAAATGGATAAACAGCTGGCGTCCGGTTTTCTAAACCAACTATCGGTTATATATCGCTACATCCTTAAAAATGCGGAAAACGAAACCGTTTCGTTAAGGGATGAAATTGCCTTTGTCACCATGTACATCAACCTACAGAAAACAAGATTTAGTGAAGGCTTCAATGTTAATATTACGGTACCCGATCACCTCATGGATCGAAAGATAGCTCCGGTGACCTTGCAGAATATGATTGAAAACGCCATAAAACACAACATCATTGACAAAAGAAAACCACTGACAATAGATATTTACACCGAAGGTGAAACGTACATTATTATCAAAAACAATCTCCAAAAAAAATCAGTTGTTGAATCATCCAATCAAAAAGGATTAAAACAATTCATTTCATTATACCACTATCTCACAGACCTGCCTGTTATTATCGATGACCAGGACACAGCCTATTTTACGATTAAAATTCCTTTACTATAAAACATAAAAACAATGAAAGCAGTAATCATAGAAGACGAAATAATAATAGCAACAGTCCTTAAAAACAAAATTGAAAAAATAGATGGAGGAATTGAGATCCTGGAAATTCTTACCAGTAAGGAAGCAGCGTTAGAATGGTTAAGGGTCAATGCCCAGCCCGATGTTATGTTTATGGATATCCAACTCAGTGATGGCGTTAGTTTTGACATTTTTAAAGAACACCCTTTGACCTGTCCTGTCATTTTCACGACTGCCTATGATGAATATGCGCTTAAGGCATTTAAAGTAAATGGTATTGATTATTTACTGAAACCGGTGCAAGATTCTGAATTGGAAAGTGCCATTATAAAACTAAAAAATCAAATGGCTTCTAAAAATGGTGTCCCAGATGCCTTGAAACAAATTCTATCATTCCTGGGTAAAAGTGAAGATGGTGCTGGTTATAAAGAAATATTTATGGCTGATCACAAAAATCAAAAATTGCCCATCAACGTCAAAGATATAGCCTGTTTTTGCAAAGATATTGTCAATTGTGTTTACCTCTTTAATGGAGAAAAATACTACCTTGACAGTGTAACGCTTGATGAGATTGAAAAAACGCTTGATCCCAAAAAATTCTTCAGAGTTAACCGGCAATACATCGTCAACATGGAAGCCATCCACAGTATTAAGTCACTCAACAACGCCAAAATCGATGTTTACCTAAAAAGTCCAAATCAATCTTTGGAAATTGATGTAAGCAGAATGCGATGTCCTGATTTTCGCAAGTGGGTTAACAGATAATCCAATAAATCTGTTAAAAAAATATCCAAATTTATTCAGAAGGATTATTGTCTCTTTATGGTACCAAAAAATAGTTTTAGCCTATCTATGGACCCTTCTCATTATTAAGTGATCTACCTACATTTAAACATTAAGTACATTTAGTAACATTAAGGACTTCATTTTTCTTACCAATCTTAATGCCACTTAATTTTCTAAATGTTTCAAAAAAATCCCAATCTCTCAGCTAGGAAATATGTCTCTATTTGGTACCATCCCTTTATTCAGAATAACAAAGAAAACTCTCTTCAAAAAGTGATTTTTCAAGTTATAAACATTAAGGGAATGGAGGGAATTTAGAGCTTCTCCTTGGGTACAGAATGCTACCTTAATTCCCATATTTCTCTCAATGATCCAAAAAATATCCAAATCTCTTCAGAATGATTTTTGTATTTGTGTGTACCATCAAATAGGGCCCACTCCCGGAAGATATTTCTCATCACAAAGGGTTTTACTTTTTATCAACATTAAGGAAATTGAGAGAATTTAGAGCTTCTCCTTGGCTACAGAATACCACCTTAATTCCCTTATTTCTCACAATGATCCAAAAAATATCCAAACCTCTTAAGAAGGATTTTTGTATTTGTGTGTACCATCAAATAGGGCTCCCTCATGGAAGATATTTCTCATCACAAAGGGTTTTACTTTTTATCAACATTAAGGAAATTGAGAGAATTTAGGGCTTCTCTTTGAGTATAAAATACCTCCTTAATTCCCTTATTTCTCTCAATGATCCAAAAAATATCCAAACCTTTTCAGAATGATTTTTGTATTTGTGTGGAACCTCAAATAGGGCTCACTCCTGGATGGTATTTCTCATCACAAAGGGTTTTTACTTTTCATCAACATTAAGGAAATTGAGAGAATTTAGGGTTTCTCCTTGGGTACAGAATGCTACCTTAATTCCCTTATTTCCCTTAATGATCCGAAAAATATCCAAATCTCTTCAGAAGGATTTTTTGTCTTTGCGTGGGCCATCAAATAGGATTCCCTCCTGGAAGATATTTCTCATCACAAAGGAATTATACTTTTTAACAACATTTAGGGAATTGAGAGAATTTAGCAGGATGCCCAAGATTCTGATTACTTCGAATACTTAGAACATTTCGAACACTTAGAACATTTCTCTCCCCTCCCCTTACCCTATCAAAAAATCAAGGTTGGCGTTGGTTTCGTGCAGCCTTGTCTGAAAACCCAAATCAGCAGCCGTTTCAATGTTGTGGACATTGTCATCAATAAATAAGGTTTCTGCAGGATCTATGTTTGCATCCGCGATTATAAATTCAAAAATATCGACATTGGGCTTCCTCATACCAATTAGGTGAGAGTAATATGTCTTTTCAAAAAACCGGGTATCAAAGTCGGTGATTTGATGTTTGTTTTTTAGGTCCCTCCGCACCCACTCTATGTGCAATTCATTGGTGTTGCTAAGCAGGAAAGTTTTGTATTGTCTCTTCAACTCACCCAACAACTCCAATTTAGCAGGGTTCCAACCCAACAGCATAGCATTCCAGGCAGCAATGAGTTTGTCTACAGGTGGAACCCGCTTACTCTTGTTTTGAAGCTTCCAAAGGAAATTTTCAACGATGGTGTGACCCATTTCAAAAGAATCAAAAATATCACGATGCTGTTCGTAAATGTGGTGGCCATTTCCCTCAAAGCCCATCACTTGCCTCAGGGCTTCGTATGTGCGATTAACATCCAGGTCCAGCAACACGCCTCCAAAATCAAAGACAATGTTATTTATCGCCATTTTATCCTTTGGGTCCATTCAATTCGATGTATGCGGCTTCGAGACTGCGTACTATGCCATCTCCCAGCCATTGTTCAGCGCCTGGTATGAAATAAGTATTTTTCTTTAATGCATCGAGTGTCACTCCATTGCTTATGTTCTTTTCAGCAAAGGCAAGCAATTGAGACAAGTAATTTTGGAATGCCTTGATATCTTCCTTCTTGAGGATGACATCGTACCCCTGGCCGGCATGTCCACAGATGATGATGGTATCCTTATCAAAGTAATGCAACAAAGCATCGTGTACGCTGATCCAACTGCGAATGCTGGCTCCGGCGCCTTTATCAATGTAGGGAAATCTGCGATTGAAAACAAGGTCTCCAATATGGGCCACATTGCTATCTTCAAAATGTACGATGGCATCGCCATTGGTATGTGCCGGACCAAAGTAGTGGCAACTGATGTTTTCACTTCCAATCTTGATACGGTATTGATCAGAAAACGTTGTGTCCGGCAGTAATACATCGGGCAGGTTTGATTTCTGCTCAGCTGCCTTTTGCTGGTTCAATTGAGAATTGGTATGCGCAATTATTTTTCGGGTCTTGTTCTTGAATCGTATGTTGCCGCTGGTATGATCAGCGTGGTGATGGGTATTGAACACAGCGTCAAACTGATCGTCGGTCATTATTTTTGCTTCTACCATCCAATGATCGATCTGTTCGGGGAATTGTGTATCAACAACCGCCGCATTTTTGCCATCTATCATCCAGGCAATGGTTCCTCCCTTTTCAGTAAAGTACCCCACCCTGCCGCGAAGATGTTTCATTAGATAAGGCGCATCAGCGGGAATGTCAGCCAATGATTTGTATGTGGTTTTGGGGCTGCAAGACGACAAAAAAGTTCCGGATAAATACAATCCTGCCAGTCCCAGGGCACCATGGTGCAAAAATTGTCTTCTGTCGCGAATTGGAGGCATAAGCGCTGATTTGGAGAAATAAACCCAAAATTATTTTAAAGGTTCACGCTATTTGTTTTTAAGCAGGTTAAGCAGGTATTCCCCATAACCACTTTTGATGTACTTGTGTCCCAATATCTCAAGTTGATTGTCATCGATGAAGCCCATTTCATGTGCCACTTCTTCAATGCATCCTATTTTGAGCCCCTGCCTTTCTTCAATAACCTGGATAAACTGTCCCGCCTGAAGCAGAGACAAGTGTGTGCCGGTATCCAACCAGGCAATGCCCCTGCCCAATACGCCTACATTGAGTCGGCCTAGCGCAAGATAGGTGCGATTCACATCTGTGATTTCGTATTCACCCCTTGCAGAGGGCTTCAGGTCCCGGGCAATGTCCAGTACGGTATTGTCGTAAAAATAGATGCCCGGTACGGCGTAATTCGATTTGGGCAACGTTGGTTTTTCTTCTATGCTGAGGGCCTTAAAATCTTTGTCAAATTCCACTACGCCATATCTTTCGGGATCGGCTACCTGATAAGCAAAGACAATGCCACCGTCCGGCCGGGTGGAAGCTTGCAATAGCTCTTTCAAACCATTGCCATAAAAAATATTATCACCCAAAATAAGGGAAACGGCATCGTTGCCAACAAAATCTCTTCCCAATACAAAAGCCTGGGCAAGGCCATTGGGTACATGCTGCTCAATATAGGTAAATGAACAGCCAATCTCGCTGCCATCTTTGAGTAAATTTCTAAAGTGGGGTAAATCGGCCGGAGTACTGATGATCAGGATCTCTCTGATGCCGGCACTCATCATGGTCGAAAGTGGATAATAAATCATTGGCTTGTCATACACCGGCATCATTTGTTTGCTCATGGCAAGTGTAAGCGGATACAAACGGGTGCCAAGGCCCCCAGCTAAGATGATTCCTTTCATGGCTGACTTGCCCTTTGTCCTGGGCAGTATTTGTTCTTTTGGTTGCAAAAACCTTGCCTGATCTATTATTTTAATGGAAAAAGACTAAAAATCAGTGGGTTGGATCTTAATAACGGCTCTCCAGCAGTTTTTCAAGGTAATGGTACCTGATGCCATACGTTTCCTTTATGTCTTTGATTTCCAGGGCGGCATGGGGGTTGGACTTTGATTTTTTTGCAATGATCATGGTGTTTTTGGAGGTATGCTCAGCGGAGATAAATTCAAATACCTGGGTTTTGTATCCTTTGTCTTCCAACACAAGGGCCCTGATGGCATCGGTAACGATTTCAGCTTGTCGCTCCAGCAAGATGCCGTGTTTTAATATACCATTGCGCAACTCAATTTGTTTGCGAATTTGTTTGTGACAGCAAGGAGCCAGTACAATGTACTGCGCATCAGCTTTCAGCCCTGCATGGATGGCCATATCGGTGGCAATATCACAGGCATGCAATGAAACTACCATGTCGATTTTTTCCAGCGTGATCTCTTCTATATTGGCCGCTTCAAATCGGAGTTTATCATAACCCAATTCCCGCGCATATTGATTGCAAAGTGCTACGAGTTCAGGCCTGAGTTCATAGCCGGTCAACGATACTTCCATCTGACGGTTGTGGGTCAGGTGGTAGTACAATGCAAATGTCAAATAGGCTTTGCCACTGCCCATATCGGCGATGGATAAATGTTTGCGATGCCCATCTACAAGTCCGTCGATGATTTCTGCGTATTTATTGATTTGCCTGAATTTGCGGGTCGATTGTTCGAAAACCCTGCCCTGGCTGCTGGCAATGCCCAATTTTTGAAGGAAGGCTGCGTCTTCGGGAATGAGGTATGATTTTTCACGGTCGTGACCTTCTGCGGTTATTGTTGTTCCCGTTTTTTTACGAAGATAGGTCACCGTACCCTTGAGGTTTTGAAGCAATGCTGCGTTGCCACCTGCGGTCATCATTTCACAATGGTAAAATCGACTTTCAAGTGTTTCTTTTAAATGAGTAAGCAGATCGTCGTAAGGTATGATTTTGGTGAAATGCTGGGTAGCCGTTTTTTCAACCTGTTTGAATCGGAGTTGTCCTTCTTCATCGATTAGTGTGATGATGGCACTTCTCATTTCAATGCCGGGTCGGGGCTTGGATAGGATCATCTTAAAGGGAATTCCTCCGTCCAGCAATTGTTTTATATCCTGAAAAAAAAGCTCTTTTTTTGACATCTATCTCTGAGTCTCGGGCAAAGATACAAAAGCAAAAAAATATAAATGACTGATGATTTCCAGGTCAGATCAATATTTACCTTTTGAGTCCCTAATTAACAATAAAAAGGCCTAAAAAGGCTATCTTTAACCTCGTAAATCATATACCTTTTAGATGGATTTTTCAAAATTAACCAGGTGGGTGAAACCACTTCTTTCTGAGCGTGCAGCGGGCACGTACATGCTGTTGTTTGCCATTGCCATAGCTGTAGCTACCTTTGTTGAAAACGACTTTGGTACATCATCTGCGCAACACATTATTTTTCGAAGCAGGTGGTTCGAAATTTTGCTTGCCCTATTTGGTGCTACCATCATGTACAACATCTACCGCTACAGGCTCATTCCATTGAGGAAATGGGCCAGCCTCAGCTTCCATGCCTCCATCATCATCATCTTATTGGGATCTGCAGTGACCCGTTATTTTGGTTACGAAGGAATGATGCACATCAGAGAAGGAGAGACATCCAATGCATTTTTATCTACAGAACAATACCTGCAATTCAAAGTCATCAAAGGTGGAAAATCTTACTCTTTTGATGAGCCGGTTTATTTTTCTGCCAAAGGCAATAATAAATTTTCACAAGCTTACCAGATCGGATCTGATTTGATTGAAGTCAAACTCAATAACTTTATGCCCAACCCTATGGAAACCGCCGTTGAAGATGCCAATGGAGTGCCCATGATCAAAGTGGTCATTGGTGGTATGGGCGGAAGAGAAGAACACTATGTAAAATATGGGGACAAAGTTTTGGTTAATGGTGTGCGCTTCAACTTTACAGATACTCAGGAACCTGGTACTTTCAATGTTTTCATGAAAGGAGATTCGCTGTTGTTCAGCACAGATGTGGCGGTCACCCAAATGGTCATGGCCACACAAAAAAATGACACACTGCAACCAGGCATCCATATGTTAATGCTCAGATCATTGTACACAGTTGGCGGCTCCAATTTTGTAATTGGCAGCTTTATTCCCAAAGGCAAAGTATCCCTTTCATCAGGAAGTATAAAGGTAAAAAACGAAAGTGCAACCGGCCTTGACCTATCCATCGCTGTAAATGGCAAATCGCAAAACACCTTTATCACGGGCAGACAAGGTGTTGAAGGGAAGCCTGAAGTGTTGCAATTTGCTGATCTCAATCTTGCCGTTGCCTACGGCGCGAAAGTAAAAACATTACCTTTTTCTATCCAGTGCCGTGATTTTATCATGGAGCGCTATCCGGGTACCGACAATCCTTCTTCTTATGCAAGCGAAGTAACCTTAATAGATCCTGCCAATGGAGTCAATCGAGAGCAGCGCATTTACATGAACCATATCCTTGATTATGGAGGCTATCGTTTTTTTCAATCTTCTTTTGACCAGGATGAGCTGGGAACCTACCTGAGTGTGAACCACGATTTCTGGGGTACCTGGATTTCGTATATTGGATACATCATTCTCACCATTGGTATGATGATGACATTTTTTGCTAAAACCAGCAGATTTACTTTCCTATCTAAAAAATTGAGAGAAATGCAAAACCAAAGTTACCTCATTTTGCTGATGATAATTGCGATTCCTTATTTGGTAAACTCGCAAGCCGTGGTGGCGGTTGACCACGCCAAAAAATTTGGCACCATGGTGGTTCAGGATCACAATGGAAGGTTTAAGCCCATGAATACCTTGTGTAGTGAAATCATGCGCAAAGTAAGCAAAAAGGAAAATCTGGATGGCATGAATCCGGAGCAGGTAATGTTGTCGATGATGAATGCACCTGCGGAATGGGAACGCAAGCCTTTTGTGCAGGTAGGAGACCATCCACAAATTGCCCAAATACTGGGAACCAATGAAAAAAAAGTAGCTTATGCATCCTTTTTTGGGAATGATGGGCAGTACTTACTGAGAGATTATGTAAGAAAGGCGCAGGCCATGAACCCAAAGGACCAGGGTACCTTCGAAAAAACAATTTTGAAGTTGGATGAGAAAGTCAACATCACCAGCATGGTGTTTTCAGGTCGGCTTTTTAAGATATTTCCAATGCCCAATGATGCTACCAATACCTGGCTTTCTCCCGCTGATGTTTTTCAAAACCAGGGCGCTGATGTCAGAACGGAAGCTCAAAGAACCCTGTTTATGGAATACTTGCAAAACTTAAGTCAGGGTGTGCAAAGTGGCAACTACAGTGCCGCAGATGCCAGTCTCGATAAAATTACGGCTTTCCAACAAAGTACTGCAGCCCATATCTTTCCTTCTTCATCCAAAATCAAAGCAGAGCTGTTGCTCAATCAACTCAACGTTTTTGGCAGGTTGCGCAATTATTATGGTTTGCTGGCACTTGGCATCCTTGGCTTATTCTTTTATACTGTTTTAAAGGTGTCTGCCAATAGAGCGAAATGGTCTACCGTTGCTTTTTATGCAGTTTTATTTGGTTTCATTTTTCATACCATTGGCCTTGGCCTGCGCTGGTACATTTCCGGCAGAGCACCGTGGAGCAATGGTTATGAATCTATGATTTACATCGGCTGGACCACCGTTTTGGCGGGCTTACTTTTCTCCAAAAAATCATTGGGTGGCCTCGCTGCTACCATGACTTTGGCCGCTACCATCCTGCTTGTTGCCAGCATGAGTTGGCTTGATCCGGAGATTACACCTTTGGTTCCCGTACTGAAGTCTTATTGGCTTACTATCCACGTTTCACTTGAAGCGGGTAGCTACGGCTTCCTGATGTTAGGTGCAGTAATTGGCATGCTCAATCTTATCCTGCTCACTTTTACCAATGACAAAAATATGGCTTACACCACAAGGGCCATCAGAGAGCTTTCAATAATAAGTGAGATTACATTACTGGGTGGTCTGTTTATGGTCAGCATTGGTACTTACCTGGGAGGTGTTTGGGCCAACGAATCATGGGGACGTTACTGGGGCTGGGATGCAAAAGAGACCTGGGCCCTCGTTACCATTCTGGTGTACTCGTTTATTTTACACATGCGATTTATACCAGGCTTAAAAAGTTTGTATGCGTTCAACTTTGCTTCACTTTTTGGCTTTGCTACCGTCA
This sequence comes from uncultured Bacteroidota bacterium, assembly GCA_937870795.1. GTDB lineage: Bacteria > Bacteroidota > Bacteroidia > Chitinophagales > Saprospiraceae > JADKBO01. Next base: position 19,629 of record CALMWS010000411.1, read on the forward strand.
TCATGACCTACTTTGGTGTCAATTATTATTTGTCGGGTCTTCACTCTTATGCTGCAGGTGATCCTGTGCCCATTCCATCACAGGTTTATTATACCGCCATCACATTGACCGTACTAAGCGTCGCTGCCTTTGTTAGGTATAGAAGCAAGTTCGAAAATGGTTTATTCCTGTAATAAATTAAGACATTTAACTGATCGTGGATTTGTGGTAAATAATTTGTATAGCCGATTATTTATCTTTAATTCCAATTTTACTTGACCCTATTAAGTGGATATAAAGTTTTTATGAACTGTCGGGCCATTTCCAATTATTTTGTGGCAATGATCAGAGTAATTTGTTCTACTGGGTTTGTGATGAGGAGTCAGAAATAACAAAACTATTCGCAGCCGTTATTTCAATTTTTAAATCTTTGTATTGCCGTCACAAAATACCTGTGGTAATTTTTGATTGGATCAAATGTTCCTTCATAACTCAATACCAAAGAAGTTAGCCTGGTCATGTTGACATTGACGCTAAAACCAACTATGTCTTGTTTCAATGTTTGTTCCCCGCTGAAAAATAGATAATTTACTTTTCTGTAATTTACTTCCAGGTTTGCCTGTCCATTAAATAAATTTTTATCAATTCTGCCTCCAATGATTGATCCCTTAAAGTAATAAGATTCCAATAAGTTGGCATTTAACCCAATATTGACCCCTTTAAACATGTTATTCATGGTTAAATTCGCTACATAATTTTTAGTAGGAGTGGCCACATTTTCCTGATAACGATAAAATGCAGAACCATTGATGTTGATATTTCTCCAAATATTATACGACGCCATAAATCTATATCCCTGTCTGGTTTCCTGATTGAGTAATTGATCAATGTAGGTTCTATTCGTTTCATAAAAAATTACATTGCGCCGGTTGTCGTAAGAAGCGGTTAGGTTTAATGCTTTGAAGGGTCGATATCGCAATGAAAAATATGCTCCTGTCAACTTTATGGAATGACTGATTTGTTCATTAATTTTTTGATAAAGATCCAATTCCACAGAACCAAATAAATTTATGTTCTTGCCTATGGTACTTGAATGTTGAAAATAGGTAAATCTCCTGTCGGTTTCAGCATGGTTGCGTTGCTCAACGAAAGCAAAGGAAGTTTGAATCATTCCTTCATCGGATTGATGCTCATGGCTAATAAATACACCTCCCTGCATAAGATAGATGTTGAAAGTATAATCAAGTGGATCAGGTCTGCTACCTACAAACATTCCACCTACCCAATCACCACTTTTCCTTTCATATTGAATACCATCTATTGCACCCATATTGGTGATTCTGTTATTGATTCTCCTCCCCAAAGTTGCATTGTTATTACCCTTGTCATAAGTCAATGCCAGGGTATATATTTTAAAGTCATTGTAAAAGCCCTGCTGCTGATCAATGCCATAGCGGTGTCTATAGGTTATGTATTGCTGAGTTGAAAAATTTCCACCTCCAAGATGATTGGCATTGAGTGTATAGGCCATTCTGATACGCTGATAGTTGTTGTCTCCATCCGCTATACTTGCATTTGTTGAAACAGAAAACCTACCATTAATCTGGGGCCTTCGATCCTTTTTAACAGCCTTTAATACCACCTCAGCTGTATCAGTCGTTACCACAACCGGAACAGTGTTTGGTATATCTGCAATGCCATTGATCACTTCTACCTTATTCAGGCCCTTAGCCCTGATTTCATCACCAACTGCTGGTGTTTTATAATTTGGCAACAATATGGTGACAACTGACAATGACGATTTCTTTTTAACAATCAAAGCTGGGGACCACACACTTTCATTGGATATAAATAGTGTATCCCCCGATTTGATATCAACCGTCTCATCAAATTTTACATAAACATTGGATGCACTAACAAAAGATACTTTCCCCTTCTGCCATTGTATATCCTGAGCAGTAGTTGGTTTAAAAAAACCAATGACTAAGATTATTGATAATAAGCTCTTCATTTCAATCATCTCCAGTTGGGTGACATGCATAACAGGCATTGCTATTGTATTGATAGCCGTTTACACCATTGTGATCATTATTTGTAGGGCCCTGAGGATGGCATCCCAAGCAAGAAAATATGCTGTAATTGGTTGCATTGGTATGACAATCTGAACATTGATCCCATTTGTTTTTGTGCTTACCACTATAAATTGGGAAGTATAGGTCATCATGATCCCAAGTAGAAGGTTCCCAAGCGTTTTGACTGTGACAGGACGCGCAAGTGGTAGGAAATCCAGCTGAAACGTGGTTCGGATTGTTTGCAGAATTATATTCTGATGCATGGCAACCATAACATGTGTTTGGAGTATTGTTATAATTACCATTGTTATGGCATTCTGTACAATTAGAGGCTATCGCAGCATGCGCACCGACCAATGGATAATAGTTGTTGTGGACCGGGAACAAGGCAGGCGACCAATTTGGTGCTGTTGTATGACACGTAACACAATTGGTTGACAAACCCAGCGCTACGTGGTTCGGATTCATAGCAGCAACATAGTTAGCATTGTGACAACCATTGCATGTATTTGGTGTGTTGCTGTAATTGCCATTGGCATGACACGCTGCACAGTCTCCCTGATTGATTGCATGGGCCCCCGTTAGTGGATAGTAATTGTTATGAACGGCAAACGTTGCTGGTGACCAGCCAGGTGCTGTCGTATGACATGTTACACAATTGG
>CALMWS010000412.1 GCA_937870795.1 uncultured Bacteroidota bacterium
ACAACACCATTGGGTACCTGAAAGCCCAGCGCATAACTTTCGTTTCCTTCTCCATAGGCATTCAAACCTCTGACTGAGTATTGATAGGCTACACCTGCTATGACGTTGAAGTCGTTGTAGTTTCTGATATTGGGTCCAACGCTGGCCAAAAAAATGCCATCCCTGTAAATGTTGAATCCTTCGTTGGGCGAGGGACCCAGGGCATCAATTTCCCAGGAGAGCTGAATGCGGTCCAGCAGGTCTCCCTGCGTAGCATTGACTTTGAGGGCAAAAGGAGGGAGCAAATACCTGCCATAAAAGCCTACCGTTGAACTGTACGAAGAGTTATCAACATATCCGGTAAAAACCTGACCTAGTGCAAAGGCGGTCTGGTATTTTTGGCTTTTTGTTTTGGAGGTGCTGCCGTAGTTGAAAAAAGCTATCCCTTCATAAGAAGCAGAGTCCACTGCCACAGTAGGATTGCAATTGTTTTGTGCATTGGCAATTGATAAGAAGCCCAGCATGATTATGAAGGCAATACCTGCACGACTATATTTATTATTCATGATAAATCAAGTAGAAAGTGAAAGAATAAATGAATGGTGCATTTTTATCTCACCCACACCTCTATTGGCCCAACAGCATAAGTTTCGTTGGTAGTACCTTCATCCAAAGCAGAACCAATGAAAACCCAAAAGCTACTTGATGATCCGTCTCTTCTGGCGCTCATTTCCACATCCATATAATAGTCGGAATCACCCTGGCCTCCAATTTGCACAGCATTGACAGCGGTTGTATTGTTAAAATTTCCATTCGACTGTAACCAGTTGCCCAGGAAAGACCAGGCTACTTTGAATGTACTACCTGATGCATTATTGGCAAAGCCGGCAAATGCCATATCACCGCCACCCCAACCCCAGGTATCGAAGAAATAGTACCTGAACTTAACTTTCATTTGAGACCACGATCCGGGTATGTTAAACTGTTTTTTCAAAACCTGATTGTTGGCAGAGGGTTGAAGGATATTACCAACAAATGTACCGCCATTACAGAGACAAGGATCTCCTGCAGGTGATGCATTATTCCAGCCAGTGTTTTGTCCATTTGGAGAATAGGATTGCCAACCATCGTGCGATCCAAGATCATCCACATCAGCCAATCTCCATGCGCTAAAGCTGCCTCCACTGGTAGTTGAATAATTAATTGTTCCATCGTTGTACAGATTTACCCCATTTGTCCCCATCGAAGGCGCTTCCACAACATTTGTGAAAGTGGTTTTGGCGTCCTTGACTTCCATCTTCTCAGAACTGTTGACGTAAATAGATACTTCTCCGTCTGCGGTTGAAAACAAACCACCATCATTGTCTCCTCCATTGTGAAAGGTATATCCGTTTTTATTAGCATTGTTGACGCCCGGAGCACCACCACTGGCAATTACACCGTCAGCTAATTTTATCTCATCTGCCAATACCTGACCTGCACTTGGAAACTGGTTGGAGCTACCTCTCAGTGCCAATGCATAAGGAGCAGAGGTAAGCCTTATTTTAGGCGTCATCTCCTGGGAGCCTATCTGTACACCCATCTCATAGTCCTGATCAAAAGCAAGGTTCAAAGGGGTGCCAGGGTTATTGCCCAAGATAACACTGTATATTCCTCCATTTAACTCAACGTCATCTATAATTTCATACCATAAAACCCCTGATGGAGTGCCATCAACTGCATAAATATTGAACCTTATTGTATAAGTTCCGTCATCCAGGGCTACTCCGTTGGATTTTTTTAAGATGCCTTGAACACTTAATGTAGCCTGGGCAGTCATTAGAAAATTTAAGCCCAGTACGGCTATGGTCATTAATAAAGACTTTTTAAAGCCTGCAGAAATGAACAAAGGGGTAATTGAATTGTGTTTTGTAGAAATCATGGTTGGTTTGATTAATAAATTGACAAATAAATGAGCTTGTGATAGCTGTCACAAAGTAGGGGATAAATGAAGCGCCGGAGATAGGACTATTCAATCAAAAACCAGCCTTATACATGGTAAATTTTAACCAAATCC
>CALMWS010000413.1 GCA_937870795.1 uncultured Bacteroidota bacterium
GGAGGGAGGCTTTCTCCAGCCGGCGGATTGCTCAAATGGGGGCTGTTCCAAATGGGTCATTGTTACCCGCGAGAGATGGAAGGAAACAGGGCAGGATACCGTGCGCAGAACAGAATTTATTGGCAATATTGTGCACAATCAATGCATTCTGGAAGACATGATATGTATGCCTACCTCCAAATGGGATAGTATCGAAATCATAGATATGTGGTGGGAAGTGTATTTCAATCCCGGCATCCAGATCAATACAAAATCAAATGTTGAATTCAATTTTGCACAGGGTTTTGCCCAAAATGCAGTAAACAAGATTGTTGAGCTCAGACCCGTAACAAAGCCGGTTGTCAACCACATGGTTGAAATAAGTCCGGAAGATCTTACCAATAATTTTTTTGGCCCCAGCTACCTGTTTGTCCATAACCTGCCCGGCATACCTTCTGCACAAAACAGAGACGATAAAAAATTGGTCTTGTCACCCAATCCCAATTCAGTAACAGATATTACTTTAAATTTCAAATATGAAACTGTTTATTTTCAAGAATTTACATCTATAGTGCCGTCTCTGGTAGAAGGCAGTGATACCCTATACCACCGTCTCAACATCCTACAGGATGGCGGCGACCTGTGTTTGGAAGTTGTTGATCTGAGAATAGGAGATGGAACTAAATTTAGGTATAAAAGCGGTCAAATAGACTTTGCCGATAAGGCTGCATGTATATTTTTTAAGAAAGGATCATCCTTTGAAATCATGGATGGCAGTCGGCTTTATTACGGAAGTAAGAGCATGGGCATGCTCGGCTTATCAGATGCTCAGCTAAAACTGGGAAAAGCGGCCTCTCTTGTCTTTGATGGTACGCTAGTGATCAACAGCGAACACAACCAGGGCTCAGTGATTGAATTGGCAGGCAATGCCCGTCTTTTTTTTGGAGATCACGCCTCCGTAGTGGCAGCAGGGCGCAGCGATGAAAAAGTAAGGGTGAAAGCTTTTCCCTGCCAGGTTGATTGGGGTACGCTCACAGAAGAAGAGAAGACCCATTTTATTTTTGAAAATGACGATGATGAACCAACTACAAATTCATTCATTTACCCCAATCCGATAAGCAATGAACTTTTTTTTAATACTGAACTAACCGGCTTACGTTTTTCGATCACAGACCTGTCAGGAAAAATTGTTTTGCAGGGAAGTTGCGGTCTTCAGCATCTTGACACATCCAACCTCCACGAAGGCGTTTACATCGTACAAGTGGGAGACAAGGCTCAGAAACTGGTTAAATTGTAAGTGCCTATAATTTTAAATGGCGATAGGTCTCCTGCCTCAACCAGTGATCTGCCAGTGTTAGAGCAGCCATGGCTTCAACAATAGGTACGGCTCTTGGTACTACGCATGCGTCGTGTCTGCCCTTGCCCTCTACAGTCGTTTCTTCTCCCCGTGTATTGACCGTTGCCTGAGAGGCTACGATGGTGGCTACGGGTTTGAAAGCTACATTAAAATAGATGGGCATGCCGTTTGAGATCCCCCCTTGGATGCCACCGCTGTGATTGGTAAGTGTGCTTATTTTTCCTTGCTCACTTACAAAGGTGTCATTGTGTTGAGAGCCCCGCATGGTTATGGCATCAAAACCACTGCCGTATTCAAACCCCTTTACCGCCTGGATACTCAGCATGGCTTTGGCCAAATCTGCCTGCAATTTGTCAAATACGGGCTCACCCCAGCCGGCGGGTACACCTTTGATGATACAACTTACCCTGCCGCCGATGGTATCACCTTCTTTCCTTACTTCGCGAATCAACGTTTCCATTTGTGCGGCAACTTCCGGATCTGGGCATCGCACTGCATTGGCATCAATGGCGTTTGTATCGACGTTAACGAATGATAAGGGATCTATTTTGATAGTGCCTACCTGGCTTACAAAGGCTTTAACACTTACACCCAGGCGCTGCAGCAACATAGAAGCAAAACAGCCCGCTGCTACCCTGGCTGCCGTCTCTCTGGCCGAAGATCTGCCACCACCCCGGTAGTCTCTATGCCCGTATTTGGCATGGTAGGTAAAGTCTGCATGAGAAGGTCTGAAAGTATCAGCCAGATGGCTGTAATCTTTTGAACGGGCGTCTTCGTTGCGAATCATCAGATGGATGGGCATGCCTGTAGTGTGGTCTTCAAAAACACCTGATAGGATTTCCACCTCATCGGCTTCTTTTCTTTGGGTAACGATGGCACTTTGCCCCGGTCTGCGTCTCGCCATTTCGCGCGATATCAGGTCGTAATCAACCTTTAAACCCGCCGGGCAGCCATCAATTACTACACCTATGGCGGGTCCGTGAGACTCCCCATAAGTGGTAATTCTGAATAAATGGCCAAAAGAATTGCTCAAAGAAGTAATGATTTTATACCAAAGATAATAAAATCATCAAGTGCTTAGGTCCAGGATTTGCGCTTTCCTTTGGCTGCCGGTTTGGCATCAAATTTTTTACGCTCTGCGGGCCTGCTTTCGAATCGCTTCTTTTCTCCAGGCTTTTTACTGCCATAGCCGCTGCCACCTTGTCTGGAGTCTTCCCTTTTAAATTTCTTTTCGCCCCCTTCTCCCTGGCCCTGATCTGGCCTAACAACCAGACCTTTATAAGCTGTTTTTTTAAAAGCCTGCACAACGGTGTCCTGGTGACCAGCTTCCACATCAAAGAGAGTCATGTTTTTGCGAATGTCAATTCTGCCTATGCCCACAGTCTCATTGGGCAAATGTTCGTTGATCAGATTGATCAGGATGCCCGGCGTAATCTTGCTCTGGCTGCCGTGATTCATGAAAAACTTAACATAGCCTTTACCGCCTTCTTCCCTCGATTTTTTATTCTGCTTATCGGCTACATTGATATCAACTGCATCCTTGTAATAATCCAAAAATCGATTGAACTCCACCAATACAAATTTTTTAATGAGCTGGATGTGATCGATGTTGGCAATGCTGTCCATGATGGCCGGTAAAAAGGGCTTGATTTTTTCATCGTTGATTTCAACCTCTTTCACTTTTTCAATGAGGTTGAGCAGTTGAACCTGACAAATTTCCTTTCCTGTAGGTACCATGGCAAGGTCGATGCCTTTGCCAATCTTTTTCTCCAACTGACGAATCTTGTGCATCTCCTTGGTATGGATGATGCTCACCGATTCCCCGGTCTTACCTGCGCGCCCTGTCCTTCCGGATCGGTGGATGTAAACCTCAGGATCATCGGGCAGGTTGTAGTTGATAACGTGCGTAAGCTCGGTAACATCGAGTCCTCTCGCAGCCACGTCGGTTGCCACAAGCATTTGGAGCTGTCTCTTTCGGAAGCGGTTCATCACATAGTCGCGCTGTGCCTGTGAAAGATCACCGTGCAAAGCGTCGGCATTGTAACCATCGTGCCCCAATTTGTCGGCGATTTCCTGCGTTTCGGCCTTGGTCCTGCAAAAGATGATGGCATAGATGTCTGGGTTGACATCTGCAATCCGCTTAAGGGCATTGTAGCGATCTTTGGCACTTACCACGTAGTAGTAGTGGGTGATCATTTCATTGCTCTTATTGGCTCTGCCACCGGATACTTCCTGTGGGCTGTCCATGTATTTGCTGGCTATGTGACGGATTTCATCGGGCATAGTGGCTGAAAACAACAAAACCTGTTTGTCTTCAGGTGTTCCTGCCAGGATGGCATCCAGTTCATCTTTAAAGCCCATCGACAGCATCTCATCGGCTTCATCTAGCACCAGGGTCTGGATTTTGTCTACTTTGAGTTTTTTACGCTCAATCAGGTCCAGGGTCCTTCCCGGCGTACCTACCACAATTTGAGCCCCTTCTTTGAGGGCGCTGATTTGAGTAGTGATGTTGGCACCGCCATAAACCGCTACCGAACGAATGCCCGGCAGGTATTTGGTATAGGCTTTGATGTCATTGGCAATTTGAAGGCAGAGCTCGCGGGTAGGTGCCAAAATTAATACCCTTACCTCGTCTTCTCTTCCGGTAAGATTTTGTAGCAATGGCAAAGAGAAGGCCGCCGTTTTACCGGTACCTGTCTGAGCCAAAGCAATTAAATCCTTTCGAGAGTGAATCAATAACTGTAGGGTCTGCTGCTGGATAGGAGTCGGGGTTACAAAACCCAGATCTTTGAGTGCAGCAAGGATTTCAGGTTTTAAGCCTGAAGTTTCAAAACTATTCATGATATATGATATAAAAAAGCATTGGCAATCGGTTTACACCCATTGCCTGCCGTGCAAAATACTGACTTGTTGCGATTAAAAAATTTCGGATTAGATCCGAAATCAATCCTCGTCCTTGTCCCGCGTGTTGTAATCTCTGTTATAATCGCGATTGGAATCACGGTTATAATCTCTGTTACCATCGCGGTTGAAGTCTCTGTTGTAAGGTCTGCTGCTATCGCGGTTGCCATCAAATGGTCTTCTGTTACCATCGTTGGTCCTTGGTCTGCGATCTCCGCCGCCGCCGCTACCGCCACGATTGAAGCCGCCGCCTCCACCGCCTCCGCGGTTGAAGCCACCACCGCCGCCGCCACCGCGATTGAAGCCACCACCGCCGCCGCCGCCACGGTTAAAGCCTCCACCTCCGCCACCGCCGCGATTGAAGCCACCGCCGCCGCCGCCGGTCCTTGGTTTGTCAGAGCGCACGCCTTCGTTCACTACGATGTTCCTTCCGTGGAACTCGCGACCGTTCAGGGTTTTCATGGCAATGATTGATTCCTCGGTGTCAGCCATTTCTACAAATGCAAAACCTTTTGATCGGCCGGTTTCCCGATCCAGCATCAGCTTTACACTCGCTACATCGCCAACTTCTTCAAAAAGGGATCTGATGTCTTCTTCTTTCACATCAAAGTTCAGGTTTCCTACGTATAAATTCATTGTTAAAAAAATAGAAAAAAAATAAATAATTACAAAGGTAGTCTTAAAGATTTAAATATGGGAATTATTTTTTATAAATATTGAAAAACAATAATTTACATTAGCTAAAACCTGCATTTTGTGATAAAATATCCTGATTTCAGGGTCATTTACCAACTTTTTAGTCCTTTTTTGCCAGCTTTGTAAAGACACATCTATTGAGTGTCACCTTCCTTTGTTGCTGCTTTTTCTGATTTAAGCATTCTGACAATTAAAAATGTCAGGAGACCTTGTGCTTCACAATTACACCATTGACAATGGTAAACAAGACCCTGGTTTTGAGGATATCACCTTCCCTGCATTTGAGCAGGTTTTTGGAAAGGATCACTATATCTGCATATTTACCTACACTCAGCGAACCCTTTACCTGTTCTTCTTTTGCTGCATAGGCGTTGTCTAAGGTGTATGATTTGATGGCTTCTGCGCGCGTCATACGTTGTTCAGGAAAAAAAGGCACACGGCTATCTTCTCTTTTGCGGGTAACGGTTGCATAAAAATTGCGAATAGGGTCCACATCTTCTACAGGTGCATCGGTGCCATTGGCAATGTGCACTCCTTTTTTCAACAAGCTCCGCCACGCATAGGCACCTGTTCTGGCCCGTTCCATGCCCAACCGTTTTACAACAAAAGGGGCGTCGCTTGTACAATGCACCCCTTGCATGCTGGCAATGATACCTGATTTAGCAAAACGCGGTATGTCTTCTACAGCCAGGTGCTGGGCGTGTTCGATCCGCCACCTCAAATCCTTTTTCTCGGGGTGCATTTCTGCCATGCCTTCGTATATATCCAGTACCACTTTATTGGCCCTGTCTCCTATAGCGTGCACACACAGTTGCATGTCGTTGTCCATGGCCAGGCCTGCTATCTTGCGCACTTCGTATATGTCGGTGGTATTTTGTCCCGTAAAACCAGGCTTATCATTGTAAGGTTTGAGCAACCATGCTCCAAAGGCGCCCAAAGCACCATCTACTTCTGACTTAATGGCGTTACAGGTAAAAAATGGGGACACGTATTTGTATTTGGCGACCACGTCCTTCATGGTTTCGTAGTTTTGCCTCGCCATAGCCCACAAACGGATGTCGAGCTCTCCTTTGTCTGCCAGCTTGCGGTATCGGGCAAGTTCTTCAAAGGTGGAACCGGCGTCCTGAAAGGATGTGATGCCATTGTCTATACATTCTGCTTCTGCCAGTGCAATGGCGGTCTGCCATTCTCTTTCTTTTGCTTCGGTGCTGAGACCTTCTCTGTATTTTTCATAGGCTGTTCTGACCAGGTCCATCGCTCTTTCTTCAAAAACACCAATGGCTTCTCCTCTTTTATTCCTTACGATCCTGCCACCCTCCGGATCGGGAGTGTCCTTGCCAATGCCCGCCAATTCCATGGCCTTTTCGTTGGCAAACAAAGAGTGGCCACTGGCATGAAATAGAATTACTGCATGGTTAGGTGATATTTTACTGAGCGATGTATGGATGGGATAACCCTGTACACTTTTTACAGGCAGACTGTCCCATTTTTCCTGGTGCCAACCCCTGCCTTCAATCCAACTGTCTTCCGCTGCCGTCTTTACTCGCTCTTCTACCATGCCTACGATTTGTTCCCAACTCCTGGCAGTTAAGAAATTGAGATTAACCAGACTGAAGCCCAGTCCCGAAAAGTGTCCGTGCCCCTCAATAAAGCCGGGCATCACAAAATGTCCGCGCGCATCTATTACCTTGGTATCCGGATTTTTCATGCGCAACACTTCATTCGACTTGCCCACAAAAATGATCTTGCCTTTGGAAACTGCCAGCCCTGTGGCTTTGGGCATGGCCGGGTCTACGGTATAAATATCTGCATTGTGAATGATCAGGTCTACCGGTATGTCGTCCTTATGACACGATATCAGTCCTGAAATCAGCAATAAAATCAAAATCTTACGAACCATAAGGCACATTTCAAAAGCTAAAATAGAAAGCTAATTTTAATTAATCCACAATGAAGGAAGAAAAAGAAAAGATTATTTGGGTATTTCGTAGTACTTAACCGAATATCCTGCAAAGATGCCAAGCCCTCCCCGCACATTGCTAAAAAGTTTGCTGGGATCTACCTGCGAATTTTGAGTCTGGGCTGCTTTTACGTAATCCTGAAGACTTTGGTAATATTTGTACAAATCAGAACTTACAGTCATCATTCGGATCATCCAAACTTTGTTTTTCACATTTCCAGGACTGCCACCTACTCCGTCTTTGCCGTTAAACCTTGAGGTAATGAGTTTGGGACCATCAGCCAGATTTTCCAACTCAAATTCTGAGGCTGACAAGGAGGTGTTCAACTTACCTGTAGTATTGGTTCTGATCTCTTTGCTCACATCGCTCACCCATTGGCGTGTATCAATCTTAAAGTTATTTGGATTTTCTGCTGAATGAACAGATGTATCCACTTCTACTACAGACCAGATGTAAAAGTTGTTGTCAGCTGAATTGTCGGTAATGTTAAATGAAATTTCACTGGCATCTTCAAATTCCTTGGATTGCTCAACCTGGATGTTGGACAATTCTGCAAAGGCCGGAATGGTGCTCTCTGCAGTTACCGAACCATAAGTAGGCGAGTAAACTGAGATTTTGTAGTACTGATCCTGACCAGATGTGCATTTAAAACTTTTGTAAACACCATTACCCGTGTGAAAAAGCTGGCACTCCTGGGCACCCACACGGTTGGTTATCACAATTTTGGCGTCTTCAATGACGGGTTTTTCCAGTGATTCATCAAAAATCGATTCAGAATGGGTAAGGTTGACCACCCAAATGGAGTCATTGGTAAAAATGGAACTTAAGACTATTCTGGGTTGAAAGTTGTGGTCGCTGAAATATATTTCCTCTTCGCACGACCAGAAAACCGGAAGTAACAATAGAAGGTAAAAATATTTCGCCCGTAAAATCATACTGAGAATCTTGTAACAAATTTAATACAGGATTTGCTTTTTTGCACTATTATAAGATAGAAAATTGCCATCAAAAAAGCAAGCCAAATAATATTCTGTTAGCACAATAAATTTACACGCTTCGCCAACTTAAATTTTGTTAAATTCCGTGTTAACCAAGTGTTTATTGCAGGTCCATTTTATTTACTGACTGTCAGGTAAGCATTCATACATCCCAGCTGTAATAGTTGTGATCTTGATCGCAGACAAAGCCAGTTTTGGGGTAGAGCTGATTTCCCACATCATTCGACTTGGCAGTTTCCAGCATCAATCCTGCTGCACCGGTATCAATGGCAAGTTTTTTGGCGGCATCGATCAGGGCTATGGAGTGACCTTTGCCCCTGTGCTTTGGTTTTACATATAAGTCATTGAGCAACCAAAGTGGCTTCATCCTCGTAGATGAAAATAGGGGGTATAGTTGTGTAAAGCCGGTCAATTCTCCGTTTTCCTCAAATACAAAAATAACAGAGTCGCCTTTGTTAATGCGTTCATTTAAAAAGGAAGCTGCTGCTGTAACATCCGAATCCTTTTCGTAAAATACTCTGTAAGCATCAAAAAGTTCCGACAAAGCGGGCAAGTCATCAGATGTAACTTTTCGTACCATTTTGGTCAATTTTTTATGATAGCTCAAGGTAAGAAAGCTTTTACAAAACACCCTGGTGCCAGTGGCAATAAATCTAAAATTGCTATCGAATGCCTTCTTTTTCTAACCAATTGTGGTAAATGGCTGCGTTACGCTGGTGTTGTTCTGCTGTGACCGCAAAGGCATGTTCACTATTATAGCCGGGTTTGGCACAAAAAAACAGATAGTCGTGTTTCTCGGCATTTAGCACCGCATCAAGTGCATTGGTAGACGGCATGTATATCGGCCCCGGGGGCAGACCCTCATTCATATAGGTGTTGTAGGGAGAGTCAAAAAATACGTGTTCAAATAAAATGCGACGCAACGTAAAATCCCCTACTGCAAATACCACGGTTGGGTCGGCTCTCAACTTTTCTCCGGTTTTTAGTCGGTTGAGGTATACACCTGCAACGGTTGGCCTTTCCTTGGCATTGTTGGATTCTTTTTCTACGATGGAAGCCAGGGTGTACACTTCTTGCGGGCTAAGCGAGATAGCAGCGGCTTTGGCTTTTCTTTCATCATTCCAGAATTTATCAGCCTCCTGCTGCATTCGTTTTACCAACTTTTCAGGACTAATGTTCCAGAACACTTCATACGTATTGGGAATAAAACGGGTCATAGCCGTTTCAGGTGTCAAACCATCTTTGCGCAGCAGGCTATCTGCCAGAAAAGCATTTAGCAAAGCAACACTGTCCGCCTCCAGATCATGTGCCAACATGCCGGCCAATTGTTTGACATCCCTGGCATTGTTGAAAGTAAGTTGGATGGCATCCTGATTGCCCGAACGGAGCTTGCTCAGCAAACTGCGGTTGGTCATACCTTTTTTCAATAAAAATCTGCCCGAAGGCACCTCATCTTTTTTATAGCCCATGATGCCCGCCATCATTTCAAAACTTGTCGTTTGCGACAGCACTCCATCTCTTTTGAGCTGGTCAAACAATGTTTGAAAGGAAGTTCCTCTGGCAATTTTCAATTCGTATTTTTCCACTTTTACATTGGGTAAATACAATAGCCAGATGAGTCCACCCAACAAAGCAGCACCCAGGGGTAGTAAAATCATGAGCGATCGGCGGCTCATTAAAGACTTAAAATTCATGAAAATAATTGCTTACAAATGCGAGAGTGCAAAGATATAAAATCACAATTAATTGGCAAGGGTGAACCCGCAGCCCAAATCTATGTTTTGTCTTAAACAAGAAAAAAATGAAGCCTGTTTTGAGTCATACAGAATTAAATCTTGCCTTATCTGGCCTTAAAGCCTGGAAATTGGAAAACAACCACCTGGTCAAACACTTTGTTTTTGCTGATTTTTCCGAAGCTTTTGGGTTCATGAGTCGCGTAGCCCTGCTATCTGAGCAACTCAATCACCACGCTCACTGGCTGGCGGTGTACAACAAGGTAAGCCTAAGCCTGCAAACCCATGAGGCAGGGGGTATCACTGAAAAAGATTTGGAATTTGCCAGTCGCGTCGATGGCTTTGCGGATTAATACTGTTCATTTTCATTGGGAAAATCACCCGATTTTACATCGGCCACGTATTGTCCCACTGCATTCTTGATGGTATCGTACAAATTGAGGTACCTGCGCAAAAACCGTGGGTGAAAATCTTTTGTGATACCCAGTAAGTCGTGACTCACCAAAACCTGACCATCACAAGCTCCGCCTGCACCGATGCCAATGACAGGAATGTGCAGCGACTTACTCACCCGATCGGCGAGGGTGGCCGGAATTTTTTCAAGTACCAGTGCAAAGCAACCGGCTTCCTGTAAGACCTGAGCATCGGCGATCAGTTTATCAGCCTCTTCTTCCTCTCTGGCCCGAACAGAATAAGTGCCGTATTTATAGATGCTCTGAGGCATGAGTCCAAGGTGTCCCATGACCGGTATGCCTGAATTGATGATTTTTTCAACTGCTTCCTTTACTTCTGCCCCACCCTCCAGTTTGACGGCATGCCCTCCACTTTCTTTCATGATGCGGATCGAAGATTCAAGTGCCTTGGTAGGATTGCTTTGGTAATAGCCAAAGGGTATGTCTACCACCACAAAGGCCCTGTTTACCCCTCGCACCACCGATTGGGCGTGGTAAATCATTTGATCCAGGGTTATGGGCAAAGTAGTTTCGTGTCCCGCCATCACATTGGATGCCGAATCGCCCACCAGGATGATATCAATGCCGGCATCGTCATAGATCCGCGCCATGCTAAAGTCATAAGCGGTAATCATGGAAATTTTTTCTCCCTCCAGCTTCATCTGTTGCAAGATGTGGGTGGTTATCCTTTTGATGTCCTTGATGGCTGCCGACATAATCAAATTTTGGGTAAAGATATGGAATTTTGGTTATCGGGGTACCTGGGTATCGGGGTACCTGGGTATCCGGGTACCTGGGTATCCGGGTATCAGATGTGTAACGACTCAATATTTTGCGTCGTGACCTTGGTTGTACAAAGGCCAATATAGACGGTGTTCGGATCGGAGGGATCGGAGGGATCGGAGGGATCCGGCACCTGTCCCTATGCCGGCAAAGCCGGTGAAGGAACTGAGGTATCAGGGAACGGAACATCCGTAAATTTTTCGTTTGGATAGGATTTACCTTGATATACCGATTTACCAATGTACCAGATTACCAATGGTTGGATTTGACGTTTGACTAGGACAGTACCTTGATTTACTTATTTTGGATTCTTGCCCCTATGCCAGTTTGCTGGTGTAGGGGTACCGAAATACCAATTTACCAAATTACCAATTGTTGGCTTTGTCGTTTGACCAAGATGGTACTATGATTTACCTATTTTGGATTCTTGCCCCTATGCCAGTTTGCTGGTGTAGGGGTACCGATTTACCAATGTACCAGAATACCAATGGTTGGATTTGTCGTTTGACTAGGACAGTACCATGATTTACCTATTTTGGATTCTTGCCCCTATGCCAATTTGCTGGTGTAGGGGTATCGATATACCAATTTACCAAATTACCAATTGTTGGCTTTGTCGTTGGGATGGGATGTCGTCTTGTTTTAATATATCGTCTTATAGATGGGTCGTTTGAACAAGGGATACCTCATTTTGAAACCCATGTAGCGACGCAATATTTTGCGTCGTGACCTTTAAACCACCAGGATTTACGGAATTGTATAAGATGATCACCCATTGTGACAGAAGGTTTTGTGTCAAAACCACCTTTCCACCAGGATTGGGTTTTTCAATTTATGATTTACCAATAAATGGGATGGGTTGGAGAAAACAGCAATCCCTCAATTTTGAAACCCATGTAGCGACGCAAAATTTTGCGTCGTGCAATACAAAAGATTTATAGAAATAATAAGGGGGGCAAAGCCCCCCTATTCATCAAAAATTGTATTTCAAATTTAAGCCGCCAAAAAAATTGATTTCATAAGGAGCGGGTAAATAGGCATCGGGAAGTTGATTTAAGAATACCATGGCATAATTCTGGTGTCCGGTCATGTTGGAGGCACCAAAATAAAGATGGAGATTCAAATGCCTGCCAAAATCATGCTGGTAACCCAATTTGGCATTGAGGAGTTGATAGCTGTCTGCCTCATTGACGTTGTCGGATGTATAATACATCTTGTCTCTGTGGGTATAGGTGGCATTAAAATAAATACCTGCATAGGTCATCACATCTACACCAATGTTGAAGGTAAGAGGTGGTACACCGGCTACTACTTTGTCCGTAAAATCTACTTCCACCACAGATTTTTTATCACCACTTAGCTGCTGGTATTTAAAATTGCCATACCTGAAGTGAGAATAGGCCGCATTGATAAAGGGAGTAATGGATTTGATACCACTTTCTGATTCATAGACCACAGCTTTCACCATGGCTTCCAATCCCATGTTTTTTTGTTCCCCTGCATTGGCTACATAAACATAAGAGGTGGCTGTGTTGGTAGCATTGGGTACTGCAATCGTTGTCATTTTATCCTTGTATTGTGTATAAAATCCGGCCAGTTGATAACTGATTTTACCATTTGATAAAGATCCTTTGGAGCCAACTTCATATTGCGTTGCCTTTTCAGGTTTAAGGTCGGTCAATACCTGTCCTGTGAGGGGTACAAAGAAATAGGAACTCACAGGAGCCTTATATCCCTGACTAATTGAAGCATACACAGAAATATTTTTTGACAACAACTTATTGACGGCTATTTGTGGTGAAACCATGCCATTGAAGTCATTGCTGAAAACCCTTGGTTTATGTGTACCTTTAGGGTTGTTGGGTGTGTTGTTGTTGGCATCATAAAATCTGTCGTTAAGCGTTATGTCCAATTTTGTCCAACCTATACCGGCAGTAATCGACAGATCACCAGGCAGGCTCAACATCCATTGGGTAAACAATGCCATGGTTTTTGAGGTAGTGTATTGGTTTGAACGCAAGGTACCGATAATATTGTAACCGGTCGGATTGAAGCTATCAATCACCATAGGATAACCCAGGGTTTGTGCGTTTTGTGCCTGCCACTCTATTCCGGTTTTTCCACTGAGTTGAACATTGCTGTTTAAGGATAAATTGGCATCCACACTGGAACGCAAGCCATAATTGATGGAAGATTTGTCTGTCCAGCCACCGGCAGAACTTACGTTGCTAATCAACCCCGTGCCAAATACCGATGTGCTGTTGGATAAAGTGTTGTTAAATCTATAAGTATGTCCCAAACCACCCCTGAAAGTACGCACATTGGAGTGGGCGTCGTTTTTAATATAGTTGGGATTGCCGGAATAATCTTTGACAGCCCATTGCTCTTTGGTGATCTCACCATTGCGGTTGTCGTAGCTATTGCTATAACCAAAATACACATTCAGGTCCTGTTTGGCGTTGAGCGAAAAAGCCCCAATTAGATTAGCAAAATCCTTTTCTGATGCGGTATGGGGCATAAAGCCATCGTATTTTTGTTTGCCATAATTGGCCAAAAGGGAGGCATTTTCCCGACTGGTTTGAAAACTGGTAGTATACCGTCTAAGTCCATAACTGCCTGCCAACACTTCTTGTCCCACCGATGTTTTTCCAGGCTGCGGTTTTACTGTTTGCAAATTGACCACACCGGCTATCGCCTGACCATATAGCGTGCCTGAAGGTCCTTTGATGATGTCTACCTGGCCCACTGAACCAAAGTCGATGTCGTCCATCAAGGTAATGCCCTCAGCATCGGTAACGGGTATGCCGTTTAGGTAAACCTTATATCCCTGTCCGTCAAAATTGCTATTGATGCCGTTGGTGCCTCTGGCTCCGTTTCCATAACCACGGATATTAAATTGCTGGCCGGCAGAAAAGGTTCTTCGCTCCATCAATACTCCGGGTATATTGGCATTAATGGCATCATCCAGCAACAGACCCGTTCCCCGTTTCAACTCAGTGGTACCGAGCCGTGGGTTCGATAAAGGTTGCAACAACATTGATGTGGTGCCATTTCCTCTAGCCCTTACCTCTACCATATCCAGGGTATTGGATTTTGACCGAAGGGATAATTTCAATTCACTGCCACACGCTACATTAGCCGAGTAGGTTTCATAACCAATGTAACTTATGGCTATCATCACGGAGTCTTGTTGGCAATTTACAGAGAAAAAGCCGGTGTCATCGGAGGTCACTATTTTAGTACCGTCAACTGAAATGGTTGCTCCAATGAGCGGCAATTGATTGTCATGATCGAGGATCCTGCCGACGATTGTCTGGGCAGAAAGCGAAACATGATATATTAAAACTAATATGAATAAAATGGTATATTTTTTCATTTGAATTTGATTAAAATAAAGAAAATCAGGCTGTTCTACGCAAGAGAACGCCAATATTAATGGAGGAGACCTGTATTGGTCACTCCGCTATCAAATATGAAAAAACACAGTCCGGGGCGGAGGGCTGTCTAGTGTGAGAAAAGAGTCATTGGTACCGTAAACATAATACCAATTGTGATTCTGTTTTTGAAATTTTGGGAGGGTTATGATTACGCACTCGCTCGGAAACCATAAAGTTAAAAACTTAAACAGTTTTCCTGCGGCTGACTTACCCTCATTGTCCTGATCCGATTTTTTTTTGACGAGTTCATCCAGATGAGCAAATAAAATCTGCTCCTGAATATCATTGATACACCAATAGACAGTGCCAGTACCACAAGGTTCTGATCTTACCACGTCAAAGAGTCTGCCCTTGTATTTAAATTCATGACTTTTGATCCAGACCAGGTCCTTTTCATCTTCCGGGCCAAATTCAAAGACAAACAAATCCTCATTCCTGACCCCTCTTTTGATTTGCCTCTTGATTTCTTTCCGAATCCTGGTTTGTTCAAGTTTAAACAAAGTAATTACCCCCCCAAAATCGAGGAATAAGACTGCCAGAAATAATATGACCACTACTTTGTTCAATTGATCAAATGTAACCAATAATTAACAACCTAAAAAAATATTTAGACGGAAGTCGGCTTCTTGAAAAAACCCACAAGAAGAAATCTGTCCCTACGTCTGCAAAACCGGGAACCGGGTATCCGGCACTTGTCCCTATGCTGGCAAAGCCAGTGTAAGGACCTGTCCCTATGCTGGCAAAGCCAGTGTAAGGACCTGTCCCTATGCTGGCAAAGCCGGTGTAGGGACCTGTCCCTATGCTGGCAAAGCCAGTGTAGGGAACGGAGCATCCGTAGATTTTTCGTTGGGATGGGATGGTGCCTTAATTTACCAATGTACCAGATTACCAATGGTTGGATTTGTCTTTTGACCAGGACGGTACCGTGATTTACCTATTTTGGATTCTTGCCCCTATGCCAGTTTGCTGGTGTAGGGGTACCGATATAACAATTTACCAAATTACCAATGGTTGATTATATCGTTGGGATGGGATGTCGTCTTGTTTTAATATATCGTCTTTTAGATGGGGCTTTTGACCAAGGGATACCTCATTTTGAAATACCCGCAGCGACGCAAAATATTGCG
>CALMWS010000414.1 GCA_937870795.1 uncultured Bacteroidota bacterium
GCTGGGCCTGCGGCCTTCGCGGGGGGACAAGATAAGGGCGATTGGAGACAGGCATCGGTGTGGCTCTAAATTTTGCGGCGCAACCATGTATCTTTGCCGCATGCATTCCACGGATACATCATTGCAGCGATCTCTGAGCTTTATGGTTTTGGCATCATTGATGTTTGCGCTGACAGGGGCCATTGCGCGACTGCTCAAGGATGACTATGCTTCGGTGCATTTGGTCTTGTTTCGCAATGTGATTGGGGTGGTGTTTGTGTTGTACTGGCTGTACTCTAAGCCACCACAACAGCAGGGCGGGAGGCCGTGGCTGCTTTTATTCAGGGGCTTTATTGGGACCATGGCGCTGTACTTTTTTTTCTATGGGGTCACTACCATTGGGTTGCCGGAGTCGATTACTTATCAACAGTCTTATCCCATTTTTTTGGCATTGATTTCTTCGTTTTGGTTGGGGCAACGATTGAACTCAGCGGCGTGGACGGCCATCACGGTGGGTTTTGTAGGGCTGTGCCTGATCTTTGTACCCAAAATGTCGAGCCATGCTTTGGAGGTAAAGAGCCACCTTATTGGCATTGCCAACCTGCTCATGACGGGCATGGCTTATCTGAGCATACGCGGGCTCACCAAATATTATGATAACCGCACCATCGTGCTTTCTTTTATGTTGTGCGGCATTGCATTTCCCATTCTTTCGATGTTGCTCAGCACGGTTTACAAGGGCCAGACCCTTGACTTTATCATAGCTCCACCAGTGGTGCCCCAATGGGCCGATTTGCCCCTGATTCTGTGTCTGGGCATAGCCGCCTTACTGGGACAGGTTTTTCTCACAAACGCATTTTCTCATCGCAATACAGGATTGATTGGGGCGGTGGGTTATTCCAACATTGTGTTTTCGATCTTTTTTGGGGTCATGATTGGTGATGCCATGCCGGATACCACCAGCCTGATTGGCATTGTACTCATCATAATGAGCGGTGTGGTGATATCTATGCAGAAGTAGTTATAAAAATTTCCAAATATCATCTATGAGTAAATGATCCAGAGATCTAATGTTTTGTCTTAAAATTTCATCGCTCTTCATACTTGATCTCAAATCACAGTAATATACACCATCTAAAGGGTTTAACTTTAATGTATATCCTTTAAAGTGACCAGGTAAAAAGGTTGTGCTAACACCATATTCATTTTCCTTTTTAGCTTTTTTCCGTTGTACATCGTTCAGGATAATGGCTATATGCGGCACTTGAGTATTGCTCAATTTATTGTATAAAAATTTATCTATAAAGATCTTGTCAAGCCTGTCTTTACTCGAAGTTTTAATTGTGCCAAATATTTTATATTCCTCTTCTTCCGAGACAATAAGATCATGTTGATAATTCATTGTGAATAGCTGAACGCTGTTTTCAATAACAGGTACCTTTATAACACCTGATTTACATTTTATTCCCAATTCTTCAAATATGATACGTATTAGGTTTTCAAAGAGATCTCCGTTTATTTTACGTGCAGTATTTGATTTACCTGGTTGTAGGGAATCGAGGGCAGCTCCAATGGACTGTTGAATGGTATAAACAGTGTTGTTAATTATCTGCCTGTCAATTTCATCCAGATGAATGTTTGTTTTTTCAAACTTTATGTTTTTTAATAGATAAATAAATCTATTCTTCTTTTCCTCAAAATTGTCTTTCGTGAAAAACAACTCTGTGTTGATGGGCCTGGTAATTTGATAATTGCCATAGCTGTCGTACTGAAAAAAGCAATAATTATTTTCGTTCTGCGAAATGATAATTGCTTGCTTGTTTTTTTCAATATACCCCAGAAAATTTGAAGCAAAGTCAATGTATTGTGATATACTTTTAAAATTTGCTTTCGCTAAAATGAAATCATGAATATCGATTAGATTCATCGTATTGAATTGCGTCTCTTTTGATTTTCAAAGTCAAATTTGACCCATTTATCGATAGGCCAATCCTGGACATTTTCCAGCCTGTCAACAGTCCATTTTAAATATTCTGCACTTAAGTCGCAGGCAAGCCATTTTCTTTTCAGTTGTTCTGCACAAACAGGGGTTGTTCCACTTCCACAAAAAGGGTCTAATACCACATCCCCTTTATCGGAAGAGGCTAATATAATCTTCCTGACCAATTCTTCTGGCTTTTGAGTTGGATGTGGGGTCTTTTCATTCATACCATTGCAAGTAGTTGGAATTTCTATGGTGTCCAAAGGAATATCCATGACATCCTTGGGTTTTGCCCCTAGTGGATTGGGTTCCCATAAATCTACTTTTTTACCATTTTTACCAAAATTGCTGCTTTGAGCTTGTGGATGACTTGGATATTTTAATGTGTGCTCTCCATAAGGTATTCTGATATGATCTATATTAAAAACATGTTTTTTTGATTTCCTGAAATGTAGTATACTCTCATGGCTCCGACCCCAATCTTTACCCAAATTGGCCTTATTTTTATAGTGCCATACAATCCATCTGCATGAGTGAAAATATCTGCTCGCTGGATGTTTAATATCAGCTAAAATTTCTGAAAACCCACAGATATATAAAGATCCAGTTTCCTTTAGAATCCTGGAAGCCTGTTCTATCCATTGAAGTGAAAACTCGATGTATTTTTCCTGATTTTCAAAATTATCCCAATCTGCTTTCTTGATATTGTAGGGCGGGTCAGCAAATATCAGATCAATACTGGCAGATTCTAGTTTTTTCATCCATTCAATGCTGTTACCATTGAAAAGTTTTCCATTGGGATGTTGATAAAAAGTTTGTGGGGCACTTACATTTTCTTTAAGCACACATATTGTGCCAATGGATTTTTCATCCTTAAAAAGACCTTTATTACTTTTATCCGTTTGTAACTGACCAATCATTGAAACGAATTTGGAATTAAAACGCTATTTGTGTAAAATTAATTTATTTTATCATATATATGACTAACCTTTCTCTGAATATCCGATAGCTTGTCTTCCAGCATGGCGTTGAAGGTGTGTTTGGTATCGGAGAAACTGAGGTGGGCGTAGTATTGCCATACCTCTGCGATCTCACTGTAATGCATGGTATAGGGGTTGTACGCCTCATTGTCGGAAATGAGCAGCAAACTTTTTTCTTTGGGCTGGTTCTTCACCCGCTTGTAAACCACGCCTTCTGATTTGCTCACCACTACATAGGTTCTGCCATCTCTGATATCGGCCAACTTTTCAACGTAGGAACTGATGATGATGGAACCCGGCTCAACGGGTAGCATGGAGTCGCCCCGGATTTCAAAGCCCCGGTACGTACCCTGGGGTAACTTGGGAAAGTAGATTTTGGGCAGGTCCTTGATGTATTCCGGATCAGACATAGAATCGAGGTAGCCGGCCTCTGCCTTGGTGTCTACCAACTCGATATTGCTATTTTGCCATGGGTCAACACTGATAGCGAGCACTTTTAGGTTGTCACCCCCCTTGTGTTCAGGGTTCTGATGCTCCAGATTGTAAGCTATGAGGTCGTCGAGGCTGACGTTAAAATATTTCGCCATTTTGAGCATAAGCTCGATGTTGGGTTCCACAAAGCCCCTTTCATAGGCAGAAAGGGTTGTACGGGGAATGCCCAGGCTCTCTGCCAGCTCGGCTTGTGAAATGCTGTGTTTGCCTCTTAGAAACTTCAAATTCGTCTCTATCATGTCTGAAATTTTGTCAAAGATACGGAAATGGCAAACATGTTGTAGTGTTTTTGGCAACTTATTTGTCTTGTGGGGGCTAGGGGTTAGGGGCTGGAGATGGGCGACGGGCGACATGCGACGGGCGACGGGCGAGCTGGGCCTGCGGCCTTCGCGGGGGGATGGATGGGCGACTTGCGACATGCGACGAGCGACATGCGACATGCGATTGGGGGCTGGGCCTGCGGCCTTCGCGAGGGGATGATGGATGGGCGACGAGCGACGGGCGACATGCGATGGGGGGCTGGGCCTGCGGCCTTCGCGGGGGGGTGGATGGGCGACATGCGACGGGCGACATGCGATGGGGGGCTGGGCCTGCGGCCTTCGCGGGGTGATGAGGGACGGGCGACATGCGACTTACGATGTGTGACTAGAAAGGTATTTTATGAGACAACATAGTCCCTAGCCCCTAGCACCTATCCCCTATTAATCCACTTTGCTGTTAAGGACTTTTTTACTTTGGTGATGCCTTCAGGTTTGCCCTGGTAGAGGAGGTGGCCGCCTTCCATGCCGCCGGTGGGGCCGAGGTCGATGAGCCAGTCGGCGGAGCGGATGACATCGAGGTTGTGTTCTACGATTAGGACGGTGTGGCCGTTTTCAACGAGGGCGTTTAGGGCGTCTAATAATCTTTTTACATCGTGGAAGTGGAGGCCGGTGGTGGGCTCGTCGAAGATGAAAAAGATGTTTTTACCGGTGAAGTCTTTGCTGAGGAAGGAAGCCAGCTTTACGCGTTGTGCTTCGCCACCACTGAGGGTGCTGGATGCTTGACCTAGTTTTACGTAGCCCAGGCCTACGTCCAGCAGGGGTTGAAGTTTTGAGGTGATGTCTTTTTTCTTTACGAAAAATTCCATCGCTTCTTCTACGGTGAGGTTGAGGACTTCGTTGATGTTGAGTTCATTGTAGCGCACTTCCAGGACTTCGGACTTGAAGCGCTGGCCTTTGCACTCTTCGCAGACCAGGGTGATGTCGGCCAGGAATTGCATTTCTACGGTGATGTTGCCATCGCCCTTGCAGGTTTCGCATCTTCCGCCTTCTACGTTGAAGGAAAAGTGTTTGGGATCAAAGCCACGTACCTTGGACAGGGGTTGGTCGCTGTACAATTTTCGGATGCTGTCGTAGGCTTTGACATAGGTGACCGGGTTGGATCTTGAAGACTTGCCGATGGGAGCCTGGTTGATCATTTCGATGCCGTTGACCATCTTGAGGTCGCCCACGAGTTGATCGTGTTTGCCCGGTGAGGCGGGAATGGCTTCGCCCTTGGCTTTTAGTAATGCAGGATACAATATGTGCTTCACCAATGTGGTCTTGCCCGAACCCGACACACCACTCACCACGGTCATGGCGTGCAGGGGTATGTCAACATCAAAGTTTTTGAGGTTGTGCTGCCTGCAGCCCACAAGGCTGATTTTATTGGCTGCTGAGCGCCTGATGGCGGGCACAGGAATCGATTGTTTGCCAGTGAGGTACTGCGCTGTGAGGGTCTTACTTTTCAAAAATTCTTTGTAGGGTCCCGCATAGACCAATTCACCGCCATGGCTGCCTGCCAGGGGGCCGATTTCGATGATGTAATCGGCATTGCGGATGACTTCTTCTTCGTGTTCCACCACAACAACTGTGTTGCCCAGATCGCGTAAACGTTTGAGTACGGCCACCAGGTTTTCGGTGTCTTTGGGGTGGAGGCCTACACTGGGTTCATCGAGGATGTACAGCGATTGAGTGAGGTTGCTGCCGAGGGTGCGTGTGAGGTTGATGCGCTGCGTCTCACCACCAGATAAGGTGGATGAAACCCTATTGAGGGTGAGGTAGCCGAGCCCCACATCCATCATGGTCTGCAACCTGCCATTGATCTCGGTAAGGATGCGTTCTGCCAGCTTAGCATCGTGAGCCGAAAGTTTCATTTTTTGGAAAAACTGGAGCAGCTCATCGATGGGCATGTTGATGAGCTCACCAATGTGTCTGTCGGCCACTTTGATATACGTGGTTTCTATTCTGAGTCGGCCACCCTTACACTCCGAGCAGGTGGTGTTGCCACGGTAGCGCGCCAGGATGACGCGGTTTTGGATTTTATAGGTCTTGCTCTCGAGGTCACTGAAAAAGTCGTTGATGCCTTCAAAATGGGCGTTGCCTTCCCACACCAGTTTTTGTTGAGCCTGGGTGAGTTGGCGATAGGGTTTGTGGACCGGAAAATCAAACTTATGGGCATTGCGTACCAGCTGGTTGAGCCACTCCTTACCTTTTTCGCCCCGCCAGCAGGCGATGGCTTCTTCGTAAAGGCTGAGCGAATCATCGGGTATCACCTTTTCAGGATCGATGCCCAGCATGCGGCCATAACCCTCGCAACGCGGACAAGCACCATAGGGATTGTTGTAATTGAACAGCTGGTGTGAAGGCTCGAGGAATTCCATGCCATCGAGTTCAAAGCGGTTGTTGAAATACACTTCCTTTTTCTGTCCGGCCTGAACATAACACTCACCTTCACTTTCAGAAAAGGCTGTAAGCACAGAATCGGCGATGCGTTTTCTGTTTTCTTCATCATCGGTCACTGCAAAACGATCAATGAGAATGCGGATGTCCATCTTGTGGTTGAGCGTAGTCTGCTTGCCCTTAAATGATTTGTGGGTCATTACGTCTTCGATGGCCATAAGTTCCTGCTGGAAGATGACCCTGGAATATCCCTTTTGCAACAAGAGGGTAAGTTCTTGTTCTATCGTGCGTTCGTGCCTGGATTGCAGGGGAATGAGCAGTTGTACCTTTGTGCCTTCTGCCTGAGAAAAAATATAATCCACTACATCGCTGACGCTGTGTTTTTTGACCAGTTGGCCGGAGACCGGTGAGTAGGTTTTACCAATCCGGGCGTAGAGCAATCGCAGGTAGTCGTAGATTTCGGTGAGTGTGCCTACGGTGGATCTCGCATTGGAGGTACTTACCTTTTGTTCGATGGCGATGGCAGGACAGATGCCTTTGATGAAGTCGACCTCCGGCTTTTTCATCCTGTCGAGAAACTGGCGGGCATAAGAAGAAAGGCTTTCAACATAGCGCCGCTGCCCTTCGGCATAAAGGGTGTCCATGATGAGCGACGACTTGCCGGAGCCCGACAGGCCCACCACCACGACGAGTTTGTATTTGGGAATAAACACTTCGAGGTCGCGCAGGTTGTTGAGCCTGGCGCCTTTGATGTGGATGAAATTTTTGGTCAGTTCTTCTCCTGTCAAGGGTAGGATTTTTTAAAATGGGGGATGAATCAACGCATTGGGGGTCTGCGGCGTTTGCCTCCGCCCATGCGCATCATTTGCATGCCCTGTTTCCCCATAGAGCGGGCTACGTTGATGTTGCCCCTGCTGTTGATGGCTTTTTCTACCTGGTCGATCTGTTCTTTGATCAATTTTTCGCTGATGTGCAATTTTTTCACCTGCATGAAGTAGTTCTGTGCTCCGGGCCAGTTGTTTTTCATCATCTGGATGTTGCACATCTGAAGCAGAACCATGGCCTTTTCATTGTCGGAAGGCAGCTTGAGTGACAGTGCTTTTTGGAAATATTCTTCTGCCGACTTGGTGTCCTTCCGTTGTGCCTCGATCGACCCTTTGAGAATGTAGTAGATGGATCGGTTGGTTACATAAAGCAGGTTGGGAAAAAAGGTGAGTCCCAGCATCTTTTCTGCTCCTGCAAAATCCATTAGCTGTATCTTCTCAGCTGCCGACTGGATGGTACCCAGGAGGAGATAAGAAGCCAGAAAAATTAAGCCGATAAGGATGAGAATCCAGGTATAGCCGAAGCCATACACAAAGGAAAGACCGATGCCCCCCAAAAGGAAAATAGCTATGAGGGCAAATTTTACGTATATGTTGATTTTAAACATCATAATCCCGGTGGTTTGATAAGGGTGCAAATATAGTCAAAACACCGGCCCCTTTGGAGGGTTCACATGGATTTGTTTTTTTGGGAAATGAAAGGGAAAAATGGGAGGGATGTTAGCCGTAAAAACGAGTAATTAATGTCAGAAACAATTATTTTGGAAAAAAGTTCCCAAAAAACGTGTTTTTTTTGAGGTGTTTGTCCTAATGACAGTGGCAGTGGTTGGAGGGATCCGGTTGTTTTGTGGTATAGATTTGTCACCATTTTTGAGCGATGCTTCGCAACCGTCAAAAATGTCGCCAAATCGGATTTAACTTCTTTCCCCACCCCAGCTCCGGCTCCGCCCTCGCTGGGGTTGCAACATAGGACGCCTCCGGCGTCATTGGTTTTGCGGGATGGGGCCCTGCATGTGATATAACGGCAAATACACAAATGCCTGTGGTGGAATGGCTACCATCCAACCATCGGGACCCCTACATCAGTTTCACTGCCGAATGGGTAAAAATTGGTAAATCAGTACATTGATAATAGATTTGTCATCATTTTTGAGCGTTGCTTCGCAACCATCAAAAATGTCGCCAAATCGGATTTAACTTCTTTCCCCACCCCAGCTCCGGCTTTGCCCTCGCTGGGGTTGCAACATAGGACGCCTGCGGCGTCATTGGTTTTGCGGGATGGGGCCCTGCACATGATATAACGGCAAAAACACAAATGCCTATTGTGGAATAGCTGCCATCCAACCATCGGGACCCCTACATCAGTTTCACTGCCGAATGGGCTCCCTACACCAAAGTATTGGCGTAGGGACAAGAAGAAGAAATCATGCGCAATTGGTGAATTAAAAATCAGTATCCCTACGCCAGTATACAGACATAGCGGCTAGAATCTAAAATCAGTACCCCTACAACAGTTTCACTGCCGTAGGGGCAAGCATTGATAATCGGTACAATTCAAAATCGGTATCCCTTCACCAGCTTCACTGCTGCCGGGGCAAGAATTGGTAAATCCGTAAATCAGATTTTACCCTTTTTCCCAGCCAGCACCGGCTCTGCCTTCGCTGGGTTTGCTCCGCTCCCGGATCCCTACATCTGCTTCGCAGCTATAGGGACACGTACCCCGTTGTTGATTATTTTGCCCAATTCACCCGCATAGTTTTGACAGATGCACTGTTGGTGCCGATCATAATGTCAAAGTCGCCGGCTTCCCAAATGTGTTGGAGGTCGTAGTTATAAAACTTGAGGTCTTCGGGGGTGATGGCAAATTTTACTTCTTTGCTTTCACCGGGTTTTAATTCTATTTTTTGAAAACCCTTAAGCTCTTTAACGGGGCGGGTGACGGAGCCCACTACATCGCGGATGTAAAGTTGTACTACTTCTTTGCCTGTGTACTTGCCTGTGTTTTTTATGGTGACCGATGCAGAAAGGGTTTGGTTGCCTTTGAGAGAGGTTGCGCTCAGTTTGATGTCTGAATATTCAAAATTGCTGTAGCTCAAACCAAAGCCGAAGGGGAATTCCGGGTCGTTGCTTACATCGAGGTAGTTGCTGCGGAACTTTTGAAACCATTGGCCTTCAGGGAGTGGTCTTCCTGTATTTTTGTGTGCGTAATAGATCGGAATCTGACCTACGTTTTGGGGCCAGGTAGCGGAAAGTTTGCCGGATGGGTTGACATCGCCAAACAAAGCGTCGGCAATGCTGTAGCCGGCTTCGCTACCGGGGAACCACACATTGAGGATGGCGTCCATATTGTCGTGTTCCCAGGAAATGGTAAGTGGTCGACCAGTAAGAAGGACAACAACGATGGGTTTGCCTGTTTTTTTCAAAGCCATGAGCAGGTCCTTCTGGGCTTGTGGTATGTCTAAAGAAGAACGGCTTGAAGCCTCTCCGGTCATCTCTGCAGATTCTCCTACCACGGCAACGATGACATCGGCTTTGCGGGCCTGGTCTAAGGCTTCTTCGATCATGTGAGCGGGAGAGCGATCGTCTCTGCCGGTATTTTTCCCAAAGATGGCATAACGCTCATCAAAGGCTGGATCGTTGTCTACGTTGGAACCCCGGGCATGCAAAATATTTACTTTATCGCCAGCCACTGCCTTCATTCCTTCGAGCAGAGAGATGGACTGATCGTGTTTTGCTGCCACACTCCAGGTGCCCGGCATGTTGACCTTGTTGTTGGCCAATGGACCGATAAGCGCAATGGTTCCCTTTTTCTGAAGGGGAAGGATGTTGTTGTTGTTTTTCAATAGTACAAAGGTTTCTGCTGCCAGTTTTCTGGCTTCTGCTCTGTGTTCTTTGGAGAATACATCTTTGTTGGCTCTGCCCGCGTCACAGTAGCGGTAAGGATCGTCAAAGAGGCCCAGCTTGTATTTGATTTCCAGGATGCGACGACACGCATCGTTGATTTGTTTTTCGGTCACCTTGCCTTCTTTCAGAGATTTGGCCAGTGTAGTGAGCATGCCTTCGCCTACCATGTCCATGTCTATGCCTGCGTTCAAAGCTCTGGCAGTAACGGTTTGCAGATCGCCAATGCCATGGTCAATCATTTCGTTGATGCCGGTATAATCGGTCACAACCATGCCATTGAATCCCCATTGTTTTCTCAACACGTCTGTCAATAGCCATTTATTGGCGGTAGCGGGCACTCCTTCGATTTCATTGAAAGAAGCCATTACACTGGCACAGCCTGCATCAACGGCACCCTTGTAGGGAGGAAAATAATCATTGTACATGCGCTGGCGGCTCATGTCGGTGGTGTTGTAATCGCGGCCGGCTTCTGAAGCACCGTACAAGGCGTAGTGCTTTACACAAGCAGCTACCGTATTGGGCAGACTTAAGTCGTTGCCCTGATAACCTCTGACCATGGCACCCGCAATCTGGTAACCCAGGTATGGATCTTCGCCAATGCCTTCGGCTATCCTTCCCCAACGAGGATCGCGGCAAATATCGACCATAGGAGAGAAGGTCCAGTTGATGCCATCTGCACTGGCTTCGATGGCGGCAATTCGAGCTGTTCTTTCAATGAGGTTCATGTCCCAGCTGCTGGCCAGTCCCAATGGTATAGGAAAAACGGTTTCGTAACCGTGGATAACATCCATGCCAAACAACATAGGAATTTTGAGTCGGCTTTCTTCTACTGCAATGCGTTGAATTTCTTTGATTTTGGTTACCGACTTGATGTTAAAAAGCCCACCTACTTTGCCGGCTCTGATCTTGGTGGCAATGTCTGAACTTGATGCCTGTCCTGTAGTGATGTCACCACTAACGGGGAGGTTGAGCTGTCCAATTTTTTCTTCGAGGGTCATTTTTTTAATCAGCTGGTCGACAAAAGATTTCATCGACTTTTGGGCTGTAACTGGATGACAAAAGGAAATTATTGCCCAAAAGGCAAGAAGTGGTAAAGATTTGAATCTCATGATCTGAACATTATTGTAATAACAAATATAGGCATTCCAACACAATTTAAAAATGACG
Organism: uncultured Bacteroidota bacterium; assembly: GCA_937870795.1. Lineage (GTDB taxonomy): Bacteria > Bacteroidota > Bacteroidia > Chitinophagales > Saprospiraceae > JADKBO01. The sequence goes on from CALMWS010000414.1 coordinate 11,027, forward strand.
TCTGTCAAAATCATTTGATGGAAGCCCTGGTTGTAAGGGTGGTGCCATCTTGCCAGGAAACTGTGACCTGAATGGTCTTTTCCAGCTCGGGGGATACCAGCAAAGGCCAGGGACCCGTACCTTCGGCCAGAGTGATTTTTTGAAGCAGTTTTCCGGCATCGTTATAAACTTCAGCCACCATTGAACCCGATTTGTTGCCCTGATAACTAAGCTTCCATTGCAGGCTGCGAATATTGGCAACAAGGTTGATTTGTCCTGTTTCTCTTGATGATGGGTCTGTCGTTTGGGAATCGAAAGAAGATGGACATTTTTTTTCTATAAAATTGAGGTTGATCACTGTTTCAAAGATCAGGCGGTGGCCCTTGTCATTGAGGTGGATGCCGTCGCCCGAACCATATTGTGGAAGCAACCACGAGGTACTGTCTGCCAGGGGTGTAAACAAGTCAATGGCATGGTTGCCAAAATAATGCAGGATAGAATCGCGGATCTCATGCTGTATAATGATTTGTTTGGGGTCGCCAAAATTACGGGGTTGGGAAGTGGTGATCCAAAAATCGGAACCCGCCGTTTTGGCCAGTCTTTGCAGAGTTCGGAAATGCTCCATTTGAGTATGGGCATCGATGTAGTGGGCGGCATCATTGGAGGGCATGTTAACGATGATACCAAGAGGTTGGAAACTTAGTGCCCGATCAATGTTGAGGGTGGTGTCTGGTTGAAAAGCAAGGCCCTCACTGGCTGAGAGGCCAGGCATGATGTGGAAAGAAGTAATGCCTCCCTTGCCGAGGTTGATGATTTTAAAACGGGCATCCTTTTGAAGATAAGCCTGAAGTCGGCCAACACATGAGCTGTCCATTACAGAAGCCCCGACCCCTTCGGCGGTTGAAGAACCCAGGATGACCCAGGTGCAGCTTTGAGGTGGATCAATGATGGAAAGGTTAGCCTTGATGTAAGTAAGATCGGGTGAAGAAAAAGTGGTATGACAATAAGATAGCAGAAGGGCAAAAATGGAAAACCACTTTTTAAATGGATGTAAAAAGGCAGGCATGTTTACAAATTTATAACAAGTTAAGGCATTTCACCGAAAAAAAGGAATGGCATTGCAAAGCAATTATTGAGGCAGACGGGAAGCAATAAAAACAGCAGACCAGTGGTTTATGAAAATTACTTGCCGGGAGCCACGGAAACTTATTTATTTTACAGCATGAAACACCTTCGTTTTACTTCATTTTTGACCAGCAATGCAGACTTCGAGCAGCATTACATAGAAAAGCTGGCAAGTCAGTGCATGCTGAGAACGGTTGTTAAAGATGAATATTTGTTGCGGGAGGGCGAAGAATGCAAACATGTATTTTTTGTAGAAAAGGGGCTGCTGAGACAGTATTACCTCGATGACAATGGCAAAGAACACACCATTCAGTTTGCACCGGAAAACTGGTTGATTTCGGATCGCGACAGTTTATTTTTTCAGCAGGGGGCTCAATATTTTATCCAGGCCGTTGAAGCATCAGAAGTATTGATGATTGAGCAGACCCTCATTTTAAATCTGGCCAAAAAAGATGAGGGCTTTCATGAGTTTAACCACCGGTTGTTGCACAACCACATCAGGCAATTGCAAAAGAGGATAAGGCTGCTACTGAGTGCCACGGCAGAAGAACGTTACCTCGATTTTACGGCTACTTACCCGGATCTGATGTTGCGCCTGCCTCAAACCATGGTGGCCTCTTATCTGGGCATTGCGCCAGAGAGCCTGAGCCGGGTGAGAAAGTCTCTGGCCGAAAAAAACCAGCGACGTTTTTCTTAACATAGATCAAGGCGTGGGTGTATGACAGCCCTTACTTTTGTAGTATAAAAAAGATAAAATGTCAGTAAAAAACGTAGAAATGATAGCCACCCCACCCGCGCCCCATTACGTAGGCGACGGTTTCAGGGTTCACAATTTTATTCCGAGTTATCCCAGAATGGATATGAAACGTATGGATCCCTTCCTGATGATGGACTATAATTCCAAATTTAATTTTCCGCCCAGCGAAAGACCCAAGGGCGTTGATGTACATCCTCACCGCGGTTTTGAGACCGTGACCATTGCTTACAAAGGCAGGGTCGAGCACCACGACAGTTCCGGTGGCGGTGGGGTAATTGGAGAAGGCGATGTGCAATGGATGACAGCGGCTTCAGGTGTCTTGCACAAAGAATTTCACGAAAGAGAATGGAGTAAAAAAGGTGGTACCTTCCAGATGGTACAATTGTGGGTCAACCTGCCAGCCAAAGACAAGATGAGCAAGCCCAAATACCAGGCATTGGAAAACAGCGCCATGCCCAAGGTAGGTCTTGGAGATGGGCTGGGTCAAGTAGAGGTGATTGCCGGCAACTATCAGGGGCATGAGGGTGCCGCCAGTACTTTTTCGCCCATTCATTTGTACAATGCCAAACTGCAAGCTGGTGGGGTTGCAGACTTTACCTTTCCTGCCCACTACAACACCGCCTTATTGGTGGTAGAGGGTTCTATAGAGATCAATGGCACAGAGCATGCCCAGACCGACCAGATGGCCTTGTTTTACAATGAAGGAGAAACGTTTAACATTAAGGCTAAAGAAGATGCCGTAATATTGATTTTAAGTGGTGAGCCTCTCAATGAACCCATTGCAGCACATGGTCCCTTTGTGATGAACACGAGAGAAGAATTGATAGCCGCGTTTACGGATTACAATGAGGGAAAATTTGGATATTTGGAGTAGAAGGATGTGCAGGTTGAAAATCTTTTGGGTATCTGTCTAATTCAAATATATTGAGCCGAGTAATATAAAAATGCACTGATTGTAAAATTAGTGCATTTTCCTTTTAATCATCCAGAAGAAAAATTTATCAATCGGTAATTTTCTACCTATTTACAACTTTGGGATTTCCTCAAAAAAGTTTTCGCGATGGATGAATTTAAATTGAGTTTCTCCATATATATTGGTAAAACTTTTTGTGAGTTTTACTTTTTGGGTTGGGTTCCATTTTATCTCGATGGTTTGTAAAACACTATTTTTTTCTATAATTAAATCGATTTCACGTTGTTCGGTATTGCGCCAAAAGTAGAAATTGGCATATACCTGGTTATATTCATTTTGTTTTCGCAGTTCATTGATCACAAAATTTTCAAACAAGGGGCCAGCATCATTTCGAATTTCTATGGGTCTGAAATCATTGATTAGAGCATTTCTAATTCCCAAATCGTTGAAGTATATCTTCTTTGATTTTTTCAATTCTGTGCGGTGATTGGTGTGGTAAGCGGGTAGTTTGTATATCACAAACACTTGTTCGAGCATTTCAATGTAACTTTCAACAGTTTGGTTGTCAATTTTCAACGTATTTGACAATTCATTGTAATTTACTTCGCTACCAATTTGCCATGCCAAAAGTTTGAGCAAATCAAGCATTTTCTCTGGCTTTTTAATCCCTTTAAATAGAAAAATATCTTTGTATAAATAGCTATCTGACAAAAATTTTAATAACCTTTCGGCATCTTGTGGGTGGGTAACTATTTCAGGATAGTAGCCATACACCAATCTATTTGGCAGCTGTCTTATTTCTTGTAATAGATTCGTGTGACGAACCATCTCTGAGAAAGAAAGTGGAAATAAACTAAATTCAAACTTTCTTCCTGTAAGCGGTTCGTTGAGTGAATTGCGTAGCTCAAATGCACTTGAACCACTAGCAATTACCTGAATACCCTTAATGTAGTCAGCAAACAGTTTCAAAATGGAGCCTATGTTTTCAATTTTTTGAGCTTCGTCAATTACCAATACTTTATGATGGCCAACTAGTTGTTTCAATCGTTCACTGTTGGTATTTTTTAGAAGCTGGTGCACATCTGCATTTTCACCATCCAGCCAAAGAGTGGGGTTTGAAGCACATATTGGCAACATTTTAATAAGTGTACTTTTACCCACTTGTCTGGCACCTAACAACAAAATGATTTTACCCTTAAAAAAATCCCTTTCAATGAGATTTTCTATCTGTCGAGTTATAGGCATTTTCCTGATTTATTTGACTTAAATCGCAAAATTAGTACTTATTATTGGATTTAAGTCCAAAAAAATGGGTTTATTTGATTTAATCCTATTAAAATTTTACTACCTAATTAAATTATAATTTGTTCTTAATTACACCCTAATTGCAAACTTAAAGGAAAACTGCCCCCTTGTTCAACATCGCAACTGATTTCCCTGAAGTTAATATTATCACCTTTGATCAAAAAGTTTCCAATCTCTTAAGCACTAACTTTGTTAAATAATAATTTATAAATAAGTAGGTGCGGCTTAGAAAAGAAATCAGATGCTAGAAGATCAATTTTTTATGTCAGCATGATGTTCATGGTTCAAATAAAATCACC
>CALMWS010000415.1 GCA_937870795.1 uncultured Bacteroidota bacterium
TGGCCCTCTTCAAAAATAAACGAGTTGCTGGCCGCCACTTTAAGTTTTCCGGAAGGGCTGTTGGCTACAGAAGTAAGCAGTCGGATCAAAGCATGAGGGCGGTCAATCTCTGCATAATAATTGCGTACATCGGTGAGATGAACCGGCGCCTCAATCACACTCATGGGTGTAATGGTAATGTCTTTATTGGCGGTAATGGTCAGTGTATTCATGGCCGTATAGGGGAGGTGCCTAAGGGCCATCATAGTAGAACTAACCTCTGCCTTATCTCCTATTGAAAACCGGGTCACCAACTGTGCTTTTTCCATGTCCAGCGTTTGGGTATAGGCCTGAATGTCATTTGGCCCAACGCGCCGTCCATTGATGTCGAGGTTCATATTGAGGTGGTTGAAGCCTTTTAAGATATTTGAAACACGGCCTCGCTGGTAATAGTCATATGCCCCGTTTAAAACCACATCTTTTACCTTAAGTGCTTCCGCCGATGAAACGATGCCGGTAACACCATTGGCGAGGGTTACGCCATAATAATGATTCGCGTCAATGTTGCGTGCTACCACTTTCCAGGCATCATCACCGGCCTGACCCATAAGGCCAACGGTAGAAACCATCCATAATATCCAAAATGCTGCTTTTTGATACATATCTGTTTTTTTACATGCCGAATGTAAAGAACAAGATTGACATCGCATCAAAAATTTTAAATATTACACCTTCCCAAAAATGATATTCTTTTTTGAAGACTCTGGCAGGCTCTTTGGTATATACATTATACCCCCAATGATGTACCTGCTCAGTACACATTCACAATTCCATGAACGGGGGGAGAATCCCGGGCTATTCTCCCCTTTTTCTTTTTATTTTTTAGATTTGATGCTATTGATAATGGCAATGGCGTCTGTTTCTGCTACATCGTCATCGTCGTAAAACGTAATTACCATCATAAAGTTGGTCTGACTTTTAGGGTCAATCATGCCTGCCAGCATTACCCTGGCTCCATCTTTGAAGCCCTCAACATAAAAGCCGTCTAAGCCATCTCCCTGGATGACCTGCGCCGCATCTACTTCCTGCATTTCCATGGCCAGTGCTGCATCAACCACTGCTGCGTCCATTTCTTCTACTGTGATGTCTTGCTCAAAAAGGTACATGTACATGCCCATGCCATCACCTTTCATCTCAAATTCTTCATTCGTGTTTTTAATGACTTTAAAATCGTCTGGTACCGTTATTTCCAGCGCATAAGCTTCCCAAACATACACCTGGTTTACGACAACATAGGTAAAAGACAACGCAAAACACAGGCTCAGGAATAAAAATGCTTTTCTCATACTAATTAATTTGTTTTGATTGAATTTGAGGATCTGCCCTCTTTAATTATGGCTGTAATGATAAGCATATTATTGTAAGGTTCAAAGATTTGTTTTCCAAATTTTATTTGTCTTTAACTATTGGAAAAGCGTATGGTCAAAATTTAATACTTTTGATCGGGAAATTAAGACACTGTATGAGTCAGCAATGGAATCTGAATAAAAAATCATCCGCCGGGCCTTCTCTCCAAAAAGAGTATTGCGTGCTGGTGGGCCTGGTTACACAAGAACAAACAGAAAGTCTCGTGAGAGAGTACCTTGATGAATTGGAGTTCCTTGCCCAAACTGCCGGTGCTGAAACGCTCAAAGTCTTCATCCAAAAACAAAACCCCGACCCCAGAACCTTTATTGGCAAAGGCAAGATGGAGGAAATTGCCCGATACATAGAATCCCATCCTGAAATTACCCTGGCCGTTTTTGACGATGATCTTTCGGGTAAACAGATCAACATTCTCGAAGAAAATCTGAAAGTGAAAATTGTAGACCGAAGCACACTTATTCTCGACATTTTTGCTTCCAGAGCACAAACGGCACAAGCCAAGACCCAGGTAGAACTGGCTCAAACCCAATACCTCCTGCCCCGTCTGAGAGGTATGTGGACCCACCTGGAAAGACAAAAGGGGGGCATTGGTATGAGGGGCCCGGGCGAACAGGAAATTGAAACCGACAGAAGGATTGTAAGAGATAAGATTGCCCTGCTCAAAGAGCGCCTGGCTAAAATAGATAAACAGGCCCAGACACAGAGAAAAACCAGGGGAGAGCTCATTCGTGTTGCTTTGGTTGGTTACACCAATGTGGGCAAATCTACCCTCATGAACTTGTTGAGCAAATCTGAGGTCCTGGCAGAAAACAAACTTTTTGCCACTTTGGATACAACCGTGAGAAAAGTGGTTTTGGGCAGCATGCCTTTTTTACTTTCCGATACCGTTGGTTTTATTCGCAAGTTGCCTCACCACCTGATAGAGAGTTTCAAAAGCACCCTTGATGAAGTAGTGGAAAGTGACATCTTGCTGCATGTTGTTGATTTGGCTCACCCGCAATTTATGGACCACATACGCACCGTCAACAATACCCTCAAAGAGCTGAAAGCAGACAACAAACCAACGCTGCTTATCTTCAACAAGGTAGATCTGTACAGAGATAAAAACTTTGATAAATACCTTGATGAAAACACGCGCAATGAAATTATGGATGAACTAAAAACCAATTTGAAAAACAGTTTTGAATACGACAATATTTTCATATCCGCAATTACCAAAGAAAACATTGCCGAATTAAGAGATAAGCTCAGCGACATGATAGAAATTCAATACACCATCCGTTATCCTTACCGACCCAAGGGATGGAACATAGACTACGAAGCCAATGTGGAATAAATACGCCTATCTGTTGTTACACTATTGCCTTTCCCTGAAAGAAGGCGAACGCATCCTCGTGTCAACCTCTTTTTTGGCAGAACCCCTCGCCAAAGAATTGTATAGAGAGGCTTGTAGAATAGGTGCACAAATGGAGTTTTCTTTCTCTTTTGAAGAGATGGGGTCTGTGTTTATGCAGCATGCCAAAGATTCTCTCTTAGACAAGGTTTCTCCGTTTTACGAGTTGGCCATTGAAAATTTTGATGCCTATTTGGTAGTCAGGGCCCCTTACAATACGAGAGAAGAGATGGCTTATGATGCAGAGAAACAGAAAAGAAAGATGGCTGCAGGGGCCTCCCTCAACAAGATATATTTTGACCGCACCGCCAGCGGTTCTTTGAAACGGTGTTTGTGCCAGTTCCCCACTTTAGCCGCAGCCAATGATGCCGGAATGTCTTTGGATGCTTATACCGATTTTATTGCCGGTGCCTGCAAATTGAACGAAGCAGACCCTATGGCTGCCTGGCAAAAACTGGGTGCCGACCAGCAACACATTGTAGATTACCTCAATGGTTGTCATCAAATGGTTTACATCAATGAAAAAACCAACATCTCCTTTTCCGTAAAGGATCGCATATGGATCAATTCAGACGGCAAGGCCAACATGCCATCAGGTGAGGTGTATACCGGCGCCATTGAAGACAGCATCAATGGTCATATTTATTTTGACGTGCCCTCAATTTACCAGGGTCAGGAGGTGGAAGGCATTTATCTCGAAGTTGTAGATGGCTACATCACTCACTGGCGGGCTGAAAAAGGCCAGGCCATCTTAGATAAAATCATGGAAATTGATGGCTCCCGTCGTTTTGGAGAAGTGGCCATCGGCACCAATTATTCGATTAAACAGCCTACCAAAAACATACTTTTCGACGAAAAAATTGGCGGCACCATCCACATGGCCGTTGGCCAGAGTTATAAACAAACGGGCGGTAAAAACGAAAGCACGGTGCACTGGGATATGATAGCCAGCATGGGTCAGGGTCGTATCCTGGCTGATGGTAAATGCATATATGAAAATGGTTTTTTTACAATTTAATGCGCTTGCATATGTACCAACCAGACAAAGAAAGATACCAAAAGATGCCTTACCGCAGGTGTGGAAATAGCGGGCTTTTACTGCCTGAAATTTCATTGGGTTTGTGGCACAATTTTGGTGGTGTGGATGTATTCGAAAATGGCAGAAGCATGGTGCGTCATGCCTTTGACCATGGCATTACCCATTTTGATCTGGCCAACAACTACGGCCCTCCTCCTGGAAGTGCGGAAGAAAATTTTGGTCGCATCCTTTACAAAGACTTTGGCGGTTATCTACGCGATGAATTAATCATTTCTACCAAAGCCGGCTACCGAATGTGGAATGGCCCATACGGTGAGTGGGGAAGTCGAAAATACCTGCTCAGCAGTCTGGATCAAAGTTTGAAACGTTTGAAACTGGACTATGTAGACATCTTTTATTCTCACCGTCCCGACCCCAACACCCCAATAGAGGAAACCATGGGCGCTCTTGCAACTGCTGTTTCTGCAGGCAAGGCTTTGTATGTGGGCCTTTCAAATTATAATACATCAGAGACCCAAAAAGCATTAACTATTTTACAGCAATTGGGTGTGCCCTGTTTGATCCACCAACCCAAATATTCCATGTTTGTGAGAGAACCGGAAGAGGGCCTGTTCGATGTGCTGGATGCCAACGGAGTGGGCTGTATCCCATATTCTCCTTTGGCACAGGGCTTGCTCACCGATCGATACCTCGGAGGCATACCAGAAAATTCAAGGGCTGCCAAAAGTCATGGCTTCCTGCAAAAGGAGGAAGTATCAGCCGACAAGATTGAGCGTGTACTCAAACTTAAAAGCATTGCCGACAACAGACAACAATCAATCTCACAGCTTGCCCTCGCCTGGATACTGCGACACAAAACCATTACCACCGTTTTGATTGGCGCCAGCAGCGTGGAGCAGCTGAACCACAATCTGCAAACCGTACATAATACCCGTTTTGATGATCAGGAATTGGCCGCCATTGAGGCAATCCTTCATTGACATTTTAAAACTCTTTTTGATTGACCTTGTTACTTCATAAACTATAAAACAAATGAATACGCATATTGCCAACCTGACCAACGCTGCAGTAATGATTGTAATGGGCTCCTGGGCCTACCTGTCTTCTGTCAACCCATCTCCCACTTCCTTAATACCTGTTTTTTTGGGTGTCATTCTGGTGGTCATGAGCCAGGGCGTAAAACACGAACAAAAAGCACAGGCCCACGTGGCCGTTGTGGTTACACTATTGGCATTTATTTCATTGGCTGTTAAACCACTGCCTTCTGCCATTTCCAAAGGAGAGAGCCTTCCTTTGTTTCGCGTGGCCTTAATGGTGATTACCAATGCTATTGCTTTGTATTATTTTATCCAGAGTTTTATCAAGGCTAGGAAGAACAGAACGGCCTGATTTACCCGTTTGGGATAAATTTTTGGGTGTCTGACGCTATTTGTTTGTTAAAACAATAGTACAATATTGCTATTTTCGCCTCTTATTACAAATTTCTGCAGAAAAATGAATTTTAAGGCTCCCCTTTCAACACTTTTTGTGTTGATTTCTTTTGCTATTGTAGCTCAGAATTGGACATCCCAAAATCCATCAACCATCAGCCCTACCGGTATCCGCGACATCCAGCCCAATTTTTATAAAACCTATGCCCTGGATGATGCCGGCATGAAAGACCTGCTTTGGTCTGCTCCCCACGAATCTGAGGTAAGACCTTCACAAAGCACTACCATCATTTCAGTGCCATCTGCAGATGGTAGCTTTGATCAATACCGTATGGTACAATACAACATGATGGAAGCCCCGCTAGCTGCCCAGTATCCGCACATTCGTACCTTCCACGGAGTATCTGTGTCCGATCCATACAAAACCATCCGGGCAGATTATACCGATCACGGCTTCCGTGCCGAAATCCGACAGGAAGGAGGTCATTCGTACATCGACCATTTCCAGAGAGGAGATAAAAGCCATAAGGTGGTTTATTATAAGAAAGATATTGAAAATGTAAATTCCTGGTCATGTTCCCTGTTGGAAGATGAAGATCGTCATCATCCTGAAGAAGGAGGAGATCGAGTAGGAGATTGTGTTTTTAGATCATACCGCCTAGCTTTGGCAACTACGGCAGAGTATTCAAATTTCCATGGTGCAACCTCTTCTACACAATCTTCTTTGGTTATGACGGCAGTGGTTAATGTTATGAATAGAGTAAACGGCGTTATTGAAAGTGAAGTTACCATGAGATTGGTCTTGGTTGCTAATACATCAAATCTTTTCTATTATAACGCCTCTACTGACCCTTATACTAATAGTAATGGGGGAACGATGTTGGGTCAAAATCAAACTACATGTGATAACACTATTGGATCGGCCAACTATGACATAGGCCATGTCTTCAGTACTGGTGGGGGTGGTGTAGCATATCTTGGTTGTATCTGTAATAATTCGAATAAAGCCGGGGGGGTTACCGGCTTGCCTAGTCCAATTGGAGATCCTTTTGCCATTGACTATGTTGCACATGAGATGGGACATCAGTTTGGGGGAAATCATACCTTTAATAATACCAATAATGGCTCTTGTAGCGGAAACAGCAATGCTGCAACACGAGTTGAACCAGGCAGTGGTTCTACAATTATGGCATATGCGGGTATTTGTTCTCCTACAAATGTTCAATCCAATAGTGATGCTTATTACCATGCAGTGAGCCTTGCTGAAATCAAAACAAAATTGCAAAGTGTTTCTTGTCATACGGTAATTTCATTTACAAATCAAGCGCCAGTCGTTTCAACACTTACCAACTATAGCATACCTATTTCAACTCCTTTTGTTCTTACGGCCTCTGCAACCGACCCGGAAGGAGATCCTATTACTTATTGTTGGGAACAAACCAATACGGGTTCTGCTACAACGGCACCTACAGCAACAATGACTTCAAGTTGTGTTTTTAGAAGTTATACACCTGTTTCTTCTTCTTCTCGCTACTTTCCAAATTTAACAACCGTTCTGGCAGGCAACACTGCAAATACATGGGAAGTTTTACCTTCTGTTGGAAGAACGCTCAATTTTAGGGTTACTGCCAGGGATTACCATTCTATAGCAGGATGTACTGATGAAGAAAACATGACCGTCACCACCGTAGCCGGCATCGGCCCCTTTACGGTAACATCACAAAACACCACCTCTTCATGGACAGAAGGACAAACCGCCACCGTCACCTGGAACGTTGCCAATACCACCAACTCGCCGGTGAGTTGCGCCAATGTCAACATCCTGCTTTCCTATGATGGTGGGCTTACTTATCCCGTTACCCTCATCAGCAATACCGCCAACGATGGCTCTGAGGTGGTCAATGTTCCACTAGGACCCACCACTACAGCAAGGGTGATGGTCAAAGCTGCCAACAACGTGTTTTTTGACGTAAACAACGCCAATATCACCATCGTAGCCAATCCGGCTACTTTCAACCTATCCTTGCTACCATCACAGGCAACCGTGTGTAATACCGGTCAGGCACAAACCGTTGCTTCTGTGGCACCGGTTAATGGTTTTACACAAAATGTGACCTTCACTGCGCTCGATTTGCCCCCTGGTGCTGTAGCCAGCTTCTCTACCAATCCCGTTGGCCCCAATGGTAATACCACCATTACACTTTCTGCCCTCAATGCAGCTGATGGCACTTACAACGTGACCATAAGAGGTACCAGTGGTTCCATTATAAAAGATGTTACTTTTGTTTTGGTGGTACAGACTCAGTTGGCGGCACCCGGTCAAATTAGCCCTGCAGCGGGTGCAATTGATGTGTGGTACCTGCCGGAACTCACCTGGTCTTCACTTAGCGGAGCCGATGCTTACAATTTCGAAGTATCTCTTTCTCCATCCTTTTCTTTCCTTGCTGAAAATGGCAACGCGGGCATCGCCAGTGCTACATTAAATAAGCCATTGCTTGGACAAAGTACCTACTACTGGAGGGTTCGCGCCATCAATAGCTGTGCCAACAACCCGTGGAGCAGTCCCTCCTCTTTCACTACAGACGACTGCATGTATTACAAAGCGGCACAGGTGCCAGTGACCATCAGTGCAGCAGCTCCCAATACCATTGAATCCGCCCAGTTTGTATACGATCGGGGTCGACTTACATCAACCGAAGTTTATGACCTCGAAGGATTACACACCAACATTGACAATTTAAAATTTTACCTCAGAGATCCGCTCAACAGCAACGAACTGTTGATTTGGGATCAGCCATGCAATGGCGATGATAATTTCAACATCAATCTGAGTGATGCTGCTGCCAGCAGCAATTATCCTTGCCCTGCTACCAACGGCATGTCTTACAAGCCTAGCAATGCCCTTTCGGCTTTCAATGACCTCAATCCAATAGGCTCCTGGAAGTTGAAAATTCAAGACCTTACCACGGGCGACGGAGGTTTACTTACCAATTGGGGCTGGGTAGGATGTTATAGTTCTTTCTGCCACTTGCAGGTTGAGCATCCTTATGTTACAGGTATTGGCAGCTTACTCAACGCTATTTCGTGTTCAGAGTCCGGAGATACCATCTATTTCAACCCTACTCTTAAAAATCTTACCCTCGATTTGGGTACATCAACGGTATTGATTACAAAAAGTCTGGTTCTTAAAGCCAACCCGGCAGATAACATAACCATTGCTACTAATGCCACATCTTCACCTACCATCGAAATATTTGCAGGTCAAAATGTAACCCTCATTGGCTTAAACATCCTTGCCTCTGGTGCAAGCGATGGCGCCATCAGAAACGGGGGCAACCTTACTTTGATCGACGTTGATTTAATCAAAAACCCAAATGTCACCCACCTTTCCCTGCTCAAAAATCAGGGCAACGGAACGGTTGCCGTGTCGGGCAATTGCACAATAAAACCTTAATGGGTTTTAACGGTAGATTTTGTTGTTTAATAGGTATTCATACACCCGGTCTGGCACCAGGTATTCAATAGATAGACCCTGTTGAAGGCAGTCTCTTATATACGTTGCCGAAATATCAAGTAAGGGGGCGTCCATATAATGCACATTGGGGTTTTTCTCGTACAGTCCGCCGGTACTACCCGGTCTTTTATATACGTATATAGGATGTTCCACAATTTTTTCGTGGCTCTTCCATTTGTCCAGGGTCAACAAATTGTCACCCCCCATTAGCAATATAAATTGGTGTTGCGGATACTTCTCTTCCAGGTAAACCAATGTGTCTATGGTGTAAGAGGGCTTGGGCAGCTGAAATTCTATGTTTGAAGCACGGATCTTTGCATTGTCACCTATGGCAAGGTTTACCAGATGCAAACGGTCGTGATCATTGGCCAGACTTTTTTTGTCTTTGAGTGGATTGTGCGGACTTACCACCATCCAGACCTCATCGAGGCCGGCTCTGGTAACCATGTAATTGGCAATGATCATATGGCCGGTATGGACCGGATTGAACGATCCAAAAAACAGGCCTATGCGTTTGCCGCTAAGCGCCATTAATAGCCGGAAAGAACAGGCATAATCAGCATCATGATGTGCTCATCAGATTCTTGCTCTGAAGGCAGAATGATGGCTGCCCTGCTGGGTGTAGACATCTGCATGATGGTTTCTTCTGTATCAATGTTGTTGAGCAACTCTACAAAGATCCTGGAGTTGAAGCCCATGCTCATGGCTTCTCCTGTATATCTGCAAGCCAGCTGTTCTGTGGCCTCATTGCTAAAATCAATGTCCTGTGCTGAAAGGGTAAGGGCATTTTCAGCCATGTTGAGCACTACCTGATTGGTAGATTTATTGGCATAGATACCGATCCTTTTTAACGAGTTTTGCAGGTCTTTCTTATTGGCCGTCAACTCATTTGGATTTTCAACCGGAATGACCGCGTTGTAATCAGGATACTTGGCCTCTATCAATTTGGTGATGATTTTGGTATCACCAAATTGAAATACAGCATTCTTACGGTTGAAGCTTATATCTACCGAACCGTGACCAGGCAGAGCTGCTTTCAAAAGTGAAATAAGTTTCCTCGACAAAATGATAGAATCCGAAATTTCGGTATTCACATTACCAAAAGTATATTTTACAAGTTTGTGTGCATCGGTGGCTACAAAAACAACTTTGTTGTAATCGATCATCATATAGACCCCGGTCATGGCCAGTCGCATTTCGTCATTGCTTACGGCAAATGCACTTTTGGCCAGAGCTGTCGACAGTTTTTGACACTCAAATGAAAAGGTTTCCATGGCATCGTCTTCGCTGATAATCGGGAAATCATCCGGATTGTCGCCCACCAGATGGTATTTACCGTAGCTGGATACAATCTCGATGGCATTGGAATTGCCGTCTTCAGCGTGACCAATGGTAATTGGCTGATCTGGCAATGCTTTTAGGGTTTCAAGCAACATCTTGGCTGAAATGGCAATTTCTCCTTTCTCCATACCATTGACCTCCGTCTTGGTAATTACCGTGTTTTCCACATTGGTAGCCCGAATGGTCAATGTGTTGCCCTTGAGCTGAAATAAAAAGTCTTCCGTTACTGGCAATACGGGACTGGGTGCAATAACACCGGATGCTATCTGCAAGCTTTTTAACAACTCCGAAGAGGAAACTTCAAACTTCATTATGAACTGTGTTTAAACCGGTTAGGGATATAATTGAAAGACGGCAAAAATACAACACATTCTCGTGTTTTTCAAGGATCAACCACCCTTCTTTTAAACCTCTGAATGTGGAAAACGCCCTCTTTTTCGTTGAAAACAAAAAAAGCCCCCTTTTTGAGGAGGCTTCGTGGTCCCACTAGGACTTGAACCTAGGACCACCTGATTATGAGTCAGGTGCTCTAACCGGCTGAGCTATAGGACCTGCTTTTTAAGCGACGGCAAAGATACGATTTTTTACCATTCTAGTACGCCGTTTTTTATGCTTACTTGCTCTTCTTTTCGCTCTACAGTATGCTGGCTACATCAACTTTAGGGCCGATCCTGGCTGCCAGATCTTCTATCTTTACCCGCTCCTGTTCCAATGTGTCTCTGTCCCTGATGGTTACTGTGTTGTTTTCCAATGTTTCAAAGTCGATGGTTACACAATACGGCGTGCCAATGGCGTCTTGTCTCCTGTATCGACGCCCAATGGCATCTTTTTCATCATACTGACAATTGAAATGCTTTTTGAGGGTATTAAACACATCTCCTGCTGCGCTGGTGAGCTCTTCTTTGTTTTTAAGCAATGGAAGTACCGCCACTTTCACCGGAGCCAATGCAGGATGTAGCTTTAGCACTTCTCTGGTTGACTCATTGCCTTCCGCATCTGGTACCTTTTCTTCAGTAAAGGCCTGACTGATCATAGCCAAAAACATACGGTCGCAGCCTATTGAAGTCTCTACTACATAGGGCACATAATTTTCGTTGAGCTCCGGATCAAAATATTGCAATTTTTTACCCGATAACTTCTGATGCTCTGTGAGGTCAAAGTCGGTACGGCTGTGAATGCCTTCCAGTTCTCTGAATCCAAAAGGAAAATCAAACTGTATGTCAACTGCTGCATTGGCATAATGCGCCAGGTTGTCGTGATCATGAAACCTAAGCTTTGACTGTGGCGTTCCAAGGTTTAAATGCCATTTCATGCGCGTAGCCTTCCAATATTCATACCACTGCATTTCTTCTCCTGGCCGGAGGAAAAATTGCATTTCCATTTGTTCAAACTCTCGCATCCTGAAAATAAATTGGCGGGCTACGATCTCATTTCTAAATGCCTTGCCAATTTGGGCAATGCCAAAGGGTATTTTCTGTCGTGTTGATTTTTGTACATTGAGAAAATTGACAAAAATGCCCTGTGCCGTCTCTGGTCTCAGGTACAATTTGCTCTCTTCACCTGCAATGTTGCCCAACTGGGTATTAAACATCAGGTTAAACTGCCTCACCTCGGTCCAGTTCTTAGATCCGCTTACTTCACAGGTGATGCCACATTCATTGATGAGCGCGCCAAGATCTTCCATGTTGCCATCCCTGAGTGCATCGTTCATCCTCTTTAATACAGCATCGATCTCCTGCTGTCTTTCCAATACTCTTGGGTTGGTGGCACGATACATGGCCTCATCAAAGCTATCGCCAAACTTTTCCCTTGCCTTGTCTACATCTTTCTGGATTTTGGCTTCAATCTTTTCCGCATAACCTTCTATCAACTGATCTGCCCTGTACCTCTTTTTGGAGTCCTTATTGTCCACCAGAGGATCGTTAAAAGCATCTACGTGTCCCGATGCCTTCCAGGTCTTGGGGTGCATAAAAATGGCTGCGTCAATGCCCACAATGTTTTCATGCATTTGCACCATCGACTTCCACCAGTACTGTTTGATGTTGTTTTTCAACTCAACACCGTACGGTCCATAATCGTATACAGCACTCAGGCCATCATAGATTTCACTGGATGGGTATATAAAACCATACTCTTTACAGTGTGATATTAAGTTTTTAAAATCCATGGGAACGATTGATTTTTGTACTAATGAAAGCAACAATTGTGCCTTATTTTGACACAAAATTATATTTTTTTACCCTTAAGTGAAAAACATTTAGAGGCTAAACCCCTTCATTACGGTTGTTTCTTCGTTTTTTGTGTGAAAAAGGCGGATAAAACAAAATTATATTCTGTTGTTAAAAGGGCAAATCACCGTAGTCGTTAAATGTGTTGTTTTCGGTATCCGTAAATGGTTCAAAATTGGTCGGTGGAAAGTTGCCGTTTTCTGCGGGTGCTGCTACTTCGGCTTTGGCTACTTTTTCTACCTTCCATGCATTGAGGTTGGTAAAGTATTTGCCCTGCCATTCCCTGCCCCTGAGGTCAAAATATACCTTGATTTTTTCTCCTTCTTTAAGCCCATCTACAATGCCTGTACGATCCTGTACTGCCTGAAACTTCACAAACTGTGGGTAGGTTCCCTCGGTAGAAATTACAAATTCCCGGGTTTGGAATGAGGCGGATTTGGATTCAACTTCATACACTTTGTGCAGTGTTCCTTCGATTTCAAAATTCATTTCTGTTTGTTTTGGTGGCGTTCTTTGTAAAGTGGCACAAAGATACAATATTCAGCAATACTGCGCAGGCCGTGCTTTATCCTGTGTTGAAAAAATCATTCCTCCTTGCCATCCTTTTGATGCCCGTAATCGTTTGTGCTAATAAAGACCTCTATGCACCGTTTTTTATTTGTCCTGCTGCTGGCTGCATCGACCCTCCTTATTTCCGGCTGTAAAAAAGATTGTTTTTACAATGCCCGTGTCATTGAATACGATTACCGCAAATGCGCCTGCTGCGGAGGACTGGTGGTTGAAGTTGATGGCCATACATATCAGGCTTTCGTTTATCCAGAAAACCTTTCACCTGATATGAGAGATCAATTTCCTTACGAGGTAAATATCGAATACAATCAAAGAATTCCGGGAGATGGTTGTAGCGTTACCGAAGGCTTGATAGACATTACCGCCGCAACTTTTAAATAAAACAGAAAAGGGGTTTGGCGACCCCTTCTCTATTATCTACTACCTTTTAAACTATTGGATTATGGTGCTACCATTATTTTTTTCATTGCCCTGCGTCCACTTATCGTGATTTCCATAAAATAGGCCCCTGCCGTCAATGTAGACACGTCCACCGTTGTGGAAATGCCACAGTTTGTTTTCTTCCATATTGTTTTTCCATCTGCAGTATATAGTTGGATTTGGTCGATGCCTGTGCCTTCTTTGTTTTTGATCAATACGTTTCCCCGGGCGGGCACCGGACTCACTTCCAGATTTTGCTCCATGGCTTCATCTGTGCCGCTGATGACCACTTCTTCGCAAAGTGACAAGTTTTCACATCCTTTGTTATCTCTTAATCGCACCGCATATTTGCCGCTTATTGCAGGTACAAAGACTTGTTGTGTGGCTCCATCAATTGGCAGGCCTGTTGTACAGTTGATCCATTGGTATTCTACCCCTATGGCTCTTGCTTTCAATGTTTGTCCCGTCTTAGTAACCTTGTTGTCTATTTGTCCTGTGCAACTGGTGTTTTCATAGTAAGCTAAGCGCATTGTATCTGTGAGCATGTTTTCCAACATCAGTACATCAATATCGCGATCTCCGTCAAGATCTACCAGTGCAGGTATTGAGGCCACATCGCTTACCTGTGAAGGGAGTCCTATAAAAGAAAGGGCTGTAACAAAATTGGCCTTACCATTGAGAAGTGGATCATTATAGATGCCTCCTATATAAAAGATGTCGTCGTTGGCTGCTTCCTGCCATATTGAAAACAGGTCCACATCATCATCGAGATCCAGATCGCCGGTTAAAAAGAAAGCTGATTTAAACAAGTACGATGCAATGCCGTTGGTGTTTTGATACCAGCCCTGGAATTGGGGTGTGGTAGGGCTTCCTGTGTTTTTGGCGTACATCATGGTGGCTACATCGGTCTCTTCGCCATCCTCTCCATAATACCTTACAAAACCACTCATCAACAGGTCATTATCTCCGTCTTTGTCCATATCTGCTATTTCAGGAATAAAAAAACTGCCGGCAGAAAAACCATTCAGTTTTAATTGTTCTGCGCTGTAACTTTTATATCCTCCATCGGGCTTACTTTCAAAGTACCTTACACTCAGATTGAGGTATTCATCGGCATCACAACAAACAAGAAAGTCTGGCTTATGGTCGCCATTAAGGTCACCGGCAGCCGGATATACAAAGCCGGTCATTTGCAATAATTCAGGATAAGCAGCTTCTCTGGTTTTAAAAACGGGTGTCCACCTGGTGCCAATATTTTCCTGCATCGATACAAAATAGGTGATGTTTTTAAAAGAAAACGGCTGTGTCTTCTGATCAATCGAATCTATACCTGCAATGATGGCATCTTTGTCCCCATCATTGTCAATATCAAAAAAGACAAACCGTAAAGCCGGCTGGCTGGTGTCGGGCCGGGTCAGTTCCAGTCCAAAAGGATTGGTGGCCTTGAATTCAAAATGTTGTCCCCATACAGGTACATTCAGCATCAGAGCCAAAAACAAACTTATTTTTTGTATGGTTTTCATGGGTAGATTTCTTTTGGTATTAACAATATGTCTTTTGAATAGCTCAATCCTTCTGCAGTGTGGGTTGAATAACTCCAGGTAGCTTCATTGTAACCGGGCTTAGTAAAACTCAAAAAAATCTGTACATGGTCGTAATATGATTTCTTGGTTTCAGTAATTGTAAACACAACGGTTCCGCTTTCTCCCGTAGTCATTTGTCTTTTGGAGCTACTTATAACCTGTACCTTACATTCGGTTTCAGATACTTTGACAGACGCCAGGTTCTTTTGCTCAATGTTTACGGTTACTCCTTTAACAGGCGGGTCTTTTTCCAATTCGTGAACCACAAAATTTAATGTATACGTCTTGGTTTCAGGAGCTGGCAGCTGGTCACAGTCTACGTTCTGTCCGATCTGCGGCGAGCTGGCTATTGCCAACAACCAAAACAACGCAGCGGATAGCAGTGCTAATGTTGGTTTTTTGATTCTTTCCATCTTACTGATTTTTGTAGGGTGAGTTCAATCATGATGGGTAGCAAGCCGCCCACCA